>NZ_JAURVJ010000208.1 GCF_030655615.1 Nocardioides sp. | reverse complement strand
TGCTGCCCGAGTGGGAGCGGGTCCGGATGCTGCCGCACGCCTCGGTCATCCACCGCTTCACCGTCGACCGCCACGTCGTCGAGACGTGCATCGAGGCCTCCGGCCTGATCCGCTCGGTCGGCCGGCCCGACGTGCTCGTCGTGGCCGCGCTGCTCCACGACATCGGCAAGGGCGGGCTGACCGAGCACAGCGTCGCCGGCGAGCCGATCGCCCGCGCCGTCGCGACCCGGATCGGCTTCGACGCCGAGGAGGTCGACCTGGTCGGCCTGCTCGTCCGCTGGCACCTGCTGCTCGCCGAGACCGCCACGACCCGCGACCCCGACGACCCCGCGACGATCGAGCTCGTCACCTCACGGGTGCCGACCACCGAGGCGCTCTCGCTGCTCAGCGCGCTCACCGAGGCCGACGCCAAGGCCACCTCGCCCAAGGCCTGGACCTCGTGGCGCGCCGGCCTGGTCGTCGACCTCGCCCGCCGCGCCCACGCGTCGCTCGACACCGGCGTCGCGCTCCCGCCCATCACCACCGACGACGTCCCCATCCCCGCCGACCTGCGGCCCGACTCCGTCGCGATCCAGGTCGAGCGCCTGGCCGACGGCAGCCGCGTCACCACGATCGCCCACGACCGCGTCGGGCTGCTCGCCGACTTCGCGGCGATGTTCGCGCTGCAGCGGGTGCCGGTCCGCGCCGCGCGGGTCTGGGCGCAGGGCGACCACGGCGTCTCGGTCTGGGAGGTCGCCTCCGACCAGGTCGACGCCGCCATCCTCCGCACCAAGTACGACGCCATCGTGGGCGGCCGGCTCGACCCCGGCACCCGGCTCGCCGCGGCCGCCCCGGCCGACGGCCTCGCCCCGAGCGTCGTCGTCCGCCCCGAGGCGAGCGAGCAGGCCACGGTGCTCGAGGTGCGCGCGGCCGACCGTCCCGGCGTGGTCTACCTCGTCTGCGCGGCCCTCGCCGGCCTCGACGTCGCCGTCCGCTCCGCCCACGTCGACACCCTCGGGCCCCAGGCCGTCGACGTGTTCTACCTGCAGGAGCCGTCCGCCGGCGCGCTCTCCGAGACGCGGGCCGCCCAGGCCGCGCACGCCGTACGCGCGGCGCTCACGGCGTCCTGAGACCGCGGCGCCGAACCCGACCGCCTCAGGCGGACGGCGGCTTGCGCAGGTGGATCTTGTTGGTCCGCAGGTCGACCCGGACGGGCCGGTCGAGGTCCTCGGGGGCCGCGAACATCTCGCCCTCGGTCTCCTTGGAGTCGAGGTCCTCCTGGCCGCGCCCCTGGCCGGGGTCGAAGACGTCGAAACCGCCCAGGGCGTTGCCGCCGCTCGAGCTGGGGCCCGGGTTGCGCAGGCTGTGGTTGCCGAACCAGATGGCGAGGCCGGCGAGCACGAGCACAGCGGCGATGGTGATGAGGGCGACCACTCCCTGACGGTAGCCCGTCCGCGGTTAGGCTGGGCCCGATCTGTCTGTTCCACCTGGTACGACCTGACTGACGGGACCCCTGTGTTCGCCACGCTCTCCGACCGCCTTGCCGACACGTTCAAGAACCTGCGCGGCAAGGGCCGGCTCTCCGAGGCCGACATCGACGCGACCGCGCGCGAGATCCGGATCGCGCTGCTCGAGGCCGACGTCGCGCTGCCGGTCGTCAAGGACTTCGTCGCCGCCGTCAAGGAGCGCGCCCGCGCCGACGAGGTCAGCCAGGCGCTCAACCCGGCCCAGCAGATCATCAAGATCGTCCACGACGAGCTCGTCGAGATCCTGGGCGGCGAGACGCGCCGGCTGCGCTACGCCAAGTCCGGTCCGACCGTCATCATGCTCGCCGGGCTCCAGGGCGCCGGCAAGACGACCCTGGCCGCCAAGCTCGCGCTGTGGCTCAAGGACCAGGGCAAGGCCCCGATCCTCGTGGCCTGCGACCTCCAGCGACCCAACGCCGTCCAGCAGCTCCAGGTCAACGGCGAGCGGGTCGGCGTACCCGTCTATGCGCCCGAGCCCGGCAACGGCGTCGGCGACCCGGTCTCCGTCGCACGTGGTGCGATCGAGGAGGCCAAGCGCAAGCTGCACGACGTCGTCATCGTCGACACCGCCGGCCGCCTCGGCGTCGACGCCGAGCTCATGCAGCAGGCCTCCGACATCCGGGACGCCGTCGACCCCGACGAGGTGCTGTTCGTCGTCGACGCGATGATCGGCCAGGACGCCGTCGTCACGGCCCAGGCGTTCCTCGACGGCGTCGGCTACGACGGCGTCGTGCTCACCAAGCTCGACGGCGACGCCCGCGGTGGTGCCGCGCTGTCGATCCGCCAGGTGACCGGACGCCCCGTCATGTTCGCCTCGTCGGGCGAGAAGATGACCGACTTCGACGTCTTCTACCCCGACCGGATGGCCTCGCGCATCCTCGACATGGGCGACATGCTCACCCTGATCGAGCAGGCCGAGAAGGCGTTCGACCAGGAAGAGGCCATGAAGGCCGCCGCCAAGCTGAGCGGCCAGGGTGGCGAGTTCACGCTCGACGACTTCCTCTCCCAGATGCAGCAGGTCCGCAAGCTCGGCTCGATGTCCAAGATCCTCGGGATGCTCCCGGGCATGGGCCAGATGCGCGAGCAGCTCGAGAACTTCGACGAGCGCGAGATCGACCGCATCCAGGGCGTCATCCACTCGATGACGCCGGCCGAGCGGGCCAACCCCAAGATGATCGACGGCTCGCGTCGCGCCCGGATCGCCAAGGGCTCGGGCCGCCAGGTCTCCGACGTCAACCAGCTCGTCGACCGCTTCTTCGAGGCGCGCAAGATGATGATGCAGATGGCCCGCGGTGGCGGGATGCCCGGGATGCCGGGCATGCCGGGGATCCCCGGTGCCGCCGGCGCCGGCAAGCGCGGCAAGGGCAAGCAGCAGCCCAAGAAGGCCAAGGGTCGCCAGAAGTCGGGCAACCCGGCCAAGGCCGCCCAGGAGGCCGCGGCCGCCAAGGCGCGGGCCGACGCGGCCGCCGCCAACCCGTTCGGCATCGGCGAGGACATCGACTACGAGACCGCCGCCGCCAACCTCGAGCTGCCCCAGGACTTCTCCAAGTTCCTGAAGTGAAGCCACCGCCCGCCACGGTGCTGGTCGTCGACGGCGCCAACGTCGTCGGCGCCCGTCCCGACGGGTGGTGGAAGGACCGCGCCGGCGCTGCGCTCCGGCTGCACGAGCAGCTGATGACGGCCGACGTGCCCCACGAGGTCGTGGTGCTCGTGCTCGAGGGTGCGGCCAAGGGCGGCGTACGACCCGGCCGCGACGCCCACGTCCGCACCGTCCACGCCAAGGGCGTCGGCGACGACGCGATCGTGGCCGAGGCCAAGGCGGCGTCCGAGGCCGGTTCGCGGGTCAGCGTGGTGACTGCCGACCGGATCCTGATGGGTCGCGTCGAGCGCTACGGTGCCACGGTGATGAGCCCGACCTGGCTGCTCGGCGAGATCGCGCCGTGACCGCCGTGCCTGCCCAGCGGTTCCGCGGCGTCGTGCTGCCGGAGGGGGAGCAGCGCGACCTCTACGTCGTCGACGGCCGGATCACCTACGAGTCCCAGCCCGGCGCCGACACCGTCGCCGACGGCTGGCTGCTGCCCGGCCTGGTCGACGCCCACAACCACCTCGGGATGGACGACGGCGGTGCGGTCGACGACGCCGAGACCGAGCGGCAGGCCGTGGCCGACCGCGACACCGGCGTCCTGCTGCTGCGCGACTGCGGCTCGCCGGCCGACACCCGCTGGGTGCGGGGGCGCGACGACCTGCCGCGGCTGGTCCGCGCCGGGCGTCACGTGGCGCGCACCCGCCGCTACATCCGCAGCTACGCCGACGAGGTCGAGCCCGACGACCTCGCCGCAGCCGTCGTCACGCAGGCCCGCGCGGGCGACGGGTGGGTCAAGCTCGTCGGCGACTGGATCTCGCGCGACGAGGGCGACCTGACCCCGTCCTTCCCCGCCGACGCCTTCGCCGCCGCGATCGGCGCCGCCCACGCCGAGGGGGCCAAGGTCACCGCCCACTGCTTCGGCAGCGACGTCCTCGACGGTCTGCTGGCCGCCGGCATCGACTGCATCGAGCACGGCACCGGCCTGCGCGAGCACCACCTCGAGGCCATGGCCGCCGGGGGAGTGGCGCTGGTCCCGACCGTGCTGCAGACCGACAAGTTCCCCGAGTTCGCCGAGGCCGGCCGCGACAAGTTCCCGCGGTACGCCGCCACGATGGACGACCTCCACGCCCGCCGCCGCGCGACCCTGCTGGCCGCCCACGAGGCCGGTGTCGCGCTCTACGTCGGCAGCGACGGCGGTGGCACCGGTCGCCACGGCTACCTCGCCGAGGAGGTCCTCGCCCTGGCCGACCTGGGCGTCCCCGCCGCCGACGTCGTCGCGGCCGTCTCGTGGAAGGGCCGCGGCTGGCTGGGCTTCGAGCCGCTCCTCGCCGAGGGCGCTCCTGCCGACTTCGGCGTGCTCGACGCCGACCCGCGCCTCGACCTCGCCACCCTCACCCGGCCGGCCTGCGTCGTCCTCCGCGGCGTCGTCGTCGCCACCCGCGTCTGACCGCGAGTCGGCGCAGAGTTCAACTCCAGATGCGCCGAGTCGGCGCAGCCGCTCAGTCCCCGCGCCGACTCGCGCTCGTCCGGCTTCAACTCTGCGCCGACTCGCGAGGACGCGGCGGCCGGACGACGTAGAGGATCCCGGTGACCAGCAGGACCACGAACCCGGCGAGCCCGAGGGCGATCGAGCCGAGGATGCCGACGAGGAGCCCGACCACGAACGCGCCCGTCGACGGCGCCTGTCCGACGCGGACCTCGGCGCCGGCGACCGTGGAGGTGCAGTCGAGGACGACGTCGCCGGCGCCGGTGTCGAACCGGTCGTCGGCCGTCCACTCGTCGTAGGTGAAGTCACCCGTGACCGGCTCGAGCTCGACCCGCTCGCCCTCGGCGTCGGTGACCGTGCACTCCGCCGGCTCGCCGGCGCGGGTGAAGAGGGCCCGCTCCTCGCCGGGCGGCACCGCCACGGTCACCGGCCCGTCCCCGGCAGCGACGATCCCGTCCTCCTGCGTCAGCGGACGCAGGATCACGACGAACGAGCCGGCGAACACCGCGACCGCGAGCACGAGCAGCGCGCCGCCGACCACGAACCAGCGGGCGCGGGGGCGCGGCTTCGGCGGGACCGGGACAGGCGCGTACGGCGGGTGGCTCACCGTCCGATCATCCCCGACCGACGGCTCAGCGGCGACGGACGAGGGCCGCGTCCGGGAGGTATTTCACCAGCGCGCGGTTGCGCTTGACCAGCTCCTCGCCGACGGTGTCGCCGGTCGTCTTGTCGACGACGGTGCGCCAGATCTCGTTGTGGCGGTAGACCGGCGCGTCGGGGCCGTCGCCCTCGGCGACGAACTCCTCGTGCCGCGCCTCCACCTTGTACGACGTCGGCGTGGGCTGGTCGGCCCGGAGCTCACCGCGCAGGTGCCGCTCGCCGACCCAGGTGCGCAGCTGGAAGGTCGTGTCGGTGTCGTTACGGAACACGAGGTCGACGTAGTTGTAGACGATCGAGCAGCCCACGCCCCACGGCAGCACCCGCCCCTTGTCGGGGAAGGGGTCGAAGGAGTGCTCGCTGCGCTCGACGACGGTGAGCGGCGAGTGCAGCACCATCCAGTGGACCAGGTTGGCGAGCTGGCAGATCCCGCCGCCGACGCCCGAGGTCGCGTCACCGTTGGAGAGCCGCATCCCCTCGACGTAGCCGCGGCGGGCGCTGCAGCTGCCGACGACCTTGTTGAAGCTGAACGTCTCGCCAGGCCGGACGACCACGCCGTCGGTGCGGGCCGACGCGAGCCGCAGGTTGACCACCTTGTTGCGCTGCAGCACCATCTCGGCCTCCGACAGCTCGCGCATCAGCAGGGAGCCGTGCTGCTTGACCCGGACCGGCAGGTCCTCGGTGTCACGGTCGCCGGCCCAGGTCGTGCCCGGCCGCAGCCACTGCGCGTAGCGACGGGCCTGGTGGGCCCGCACCGCCCACGGGAAGAGCCACGGGTGGCGCTGGGAGAGGCGCTGCGGCGGGGCGCCCGGGGTGGTGGCGGTGGTCGGCGCGGCGGGGTGGTCGAGGACGGTCATACCGGTGTGACGACTCCGCACCCGCGTTGGTTGTCGCTGGTCGTCGCGCCCTATCGCGCGCGGGCGGCCGTGAGCGGGCCGAGCGTGACCGACCCGCGCTGGACGCGCACGGCCGCGGCGTAGCGGGTGCGCTTGCGGAGCGCGCGGTCGGAGAGGTCGAAGGCGCCGCCGGTGTCGACGGTGAAGAGGAACTCCCAGCCACCGCCCTGTGCCTGGTCGGCGTACGCCGTCGCCTTGCTGCCGCGCAGGACGAACCCGTAGCGCGCCCCCGGCGCAGAGAGGTCGACCGAGCCGTCGAGCGAGGTGAGCGGCTCGGCGCCCGCGTCGAGGATCTCGCCGTCGACGCAGAGGTCCCAGCCGACGCGCTTGAGGTCGTGGCGGTAGCGGAGGAGCAGGTAGGTGGAGGCGTCGACCGCGAGGCCGACGAACGCGGTCTGCTGGCCGCCCAGCTGCGGGTCGCGGTCGGCGAAGTCGCCGAGCTCGAGCACCGCGGCGACCCGGCCTGAGGTCGGGGCGACGGGGGAGCGGAGCAGGAGGTAGGACGTGCGGGCGCCGGACTTCACCCGGATCCGGTCACCCTCGAGGGCTGTCTGGCCCTCGAAGGAGCCGGTCGGGACGGGCAGCACGTCTGCGGCGTCCCACGCCACGGGGGACTCGTCGACGGGGTAGGAGGTCGGCGACGGGGCGGGCGGCAGCACGGCGACCTCGCGGAGGTGGCCGTCGAGGAGCCGCCGGAGCCGGCGGGTGTCGGCCGGGCGGCGGGCCGAGAGGTCGTTCTTCTCGCCCTCGTCCACGCTGACGTCGTAGAGCTCGACGGTGTCGTCGCGCAGCTGCTTGACGAGCTTGAGGTCGCCGGAGCGGATGGCCGCGTGGGGGTGGGTACGGCCGATGTGGTGGGGGTAGACCCAGAACATCGCGTCGCCGACGCGGTCGGCGAGCGGCTCGTCGTCGCCCAGGAGCAGGGGGGCGAGGCTGATGCCGTCGAACCGGTCGCGGCGCCGCGGCCTGCCGCCGGCGAGCTCGAGCGCGGTCGGCAGCAGGTCGACGGTGTTGACGGGGGTGTCGACGGTGCGGGCCTGCCGCTGCGGTCCGCCGGCCCAGGTGGCGATCATCGGCACCCGGATCCCGCCCTCGTAGAGCTCGCCCTTGCCGCCGCGCAGCGGGAGGTTGGCGGGTCGGCTCTGGCCGCCGTTGTCGCTGATCACCACGACGAGGGTCTTGTCGGCGATCCTGCGCTCGCGCAGCGCGTCGACGACGGCCCCCACCTGGCGGTCGACGCTCTCGAGCATGGCGGCGAGCTCAGGGTTGTGGGGCACGTCGTCGGCACCCGGCTTGGCGGCGTACTTGGCCAGCAGGTCGGGTCGGGGGTCGAGGTCGGTGTGCACGGCGTAGTTGGAGAGGTGGAGGAAGAACGGCTCGTCGGCGTGGTCGCCGATGAAGTCGACCGCCTCGGTGGCGAGCCGGTCGGTGAGGTGCTCGCCGGGCTCGACGGCCGACACCGAGGGCATGAAGCGGTAGGGGTGGAAGTAGTCGCCCTCGGCGATGTACTTCTCCTCGCTGAGCCGGACGTCGTCGAAGCCGTGGGCGAGCGGCCCGCCCGCGCGGCCGGCGTAGTCGCCGCTGTAGGTCTCGGTGAGGTGCCACTTGCCGATCAGGCCGGTGGTGTAGCCGAGCGGGCCGAGCACGTCGGGCACGGTCGGGATACGGGTCGAGAGGTGGTTGTCGCTGACCGCGTCCTCGGGACGCAGGAAGTCGGTGACCCCGGTGCGGGCGGGGTAGCGCCCGGTGACCAGCGCGGCCCGGGTCGGCGAGCACAACGGCGCGGCGGCGTAGGCCTGGGTGAACAGCACGCCACGGGCCGCGAGGGCGTCGATGTGGGGTGTCTCGTTGAACGTGTTGCCGTAGCAGCCGAGCTCGTGCCAGCCGAGGTCGTCGATCGAGACGACCACGACGTTGTGCTTCGTACGACGACCGGCCGGGTCGGGCTCGACGTGCACCGCCTCGACGGGCCCGGCCTCGGGCCCGGCCTGGGGACCGGCCTGCGGGCCAGCGCCGCCCCGGGCCGGGAGCCGGGTGGAGCGGCCGCGGTTGACCGCGATGGCGTCGTCGGCCAGCGAGGAGCCGACGGCGACCGCGACGGTGCCGGCGGCGAGGCCGCGCAGGACCGCACGCCGCGCCGTACGGCCGGGCTGGTCGCGATGCGTCGCCACGGCACTCCTCTCGGGATCGTCTAACCTCATCGGATTACATCAGATAAGCACAGAAAACCGGTCGACCGACCCGACCGTATGCGGATTTCGGCCCCTGAGCGCGCATCTGGCAGACTCGGGCGCTGAGTCCCGCGCGACCGGACCCTCTCTCCGACGCGTCGTGGCCATCGAAGGTTGTCGGCCTGGTGTTCCCCACCCGTGCCCGTCGCCTTCACCCACACACAAGAACTTTGAGGAGACACCACAACCGTGGCCGTCAAGATCCGTTTGAAGCGCCTGGGCAAGGTCCGGGTGCCGCAATACCGCATCGTCGTCGTCGACTCGCGCAAGAAGCGCGACGGCAAGGTCCTCGAGGAGATCGGGATCTACCACCCCAAGGAGGACCCGAGCTACATCAAGGTCACCTCCGACCGCGCGCAGTACTGGCTCGGCGTCGGCGCCCAGCCGTCCGAGGCCGTCGCCAAGATCCTCAAGATCACCGGTGACTGGCAGACCTTCAAGGGCTACACCGGCACCGAGGGCACCCTCAAGACCAAGCCGGCCAAGACCGCCAAGCAGGACATCTTCAACGAGGCGCTCAAGGAGGCCGGCGGCGAGTCCACCGGCGAGGCCGTGACGAAGAAGGCTCCCGCCAAGAAGGCCGAGAAGAAGGCCGAGCCCAAGGCAGAGCCCAAGGCCGAGGAGGCTCCCGCCGAGGAGACCCCCGCTGCCGAGGCGCCCGCCGAGACGCCCGCTGCTGAGGCGCCCGCCGTCGAGACGCCGGCCGAGACGGCCGAGGCCGCCGAGACCGACGCCGAGCCGAGCGCCTGATGCTCGCCGACGCGCTCGAGCACCTCGTCCGGGGGGTCGTCGACCACCCCGACGACGTGTCCGTCCGCGACAAGCAGCTGCGTCGGGGCTCGATCCTCGAGGTGCGTGTGCACCCCGACGACCTCGGCAAGGTGATCGGCCGCGGTGGCCGGACCGCTTCGGCGTTCCGCACCGTCGTGTCGGCCCTGGCCGGCCGCGAGGGCGCCCGCATCGACTTCGTCGACGTGGACCGCGCTCCTCGCCGCTAGACCCGTTCTACGCTGACCCGTCGTACACGTACGACGGGTCAGCGCCGTTTTGGACCGACCGTGTGTGGGCTGTGAACGACCGTGAGTGACGAGGAGTGACGTGGAAGAGATCGAGGTCGTGGTCGGCCGGGTCGGCAAGCCGCACGGCATCCGCGGCGAGGTGACCGTCGACGTCCGCAGCGACGAGCCCGACCGGCGCTTCGCCGACGGCGCGGCGCTGCGGGTCGAGGCGCCCCGCGGCTCGGCGTTCTCCCACCGCACCCTCACCGTCGAGCGCAGCCGGTGGCACCAGACGACGCTGCTGGTCGCGTTCGCCGAGATCGCCGACCGCAACGAGGCCGAGACGGCGCGCGGTGTCGTCCTGCACGCCATGGTGTCCGCCGACGAGGTGCCCGACGACCCCGACGAGTACTACGACCACCAGCTCGTCGGGCTCGCCGTCCACGACGTCGACGGCACCCTGATCGGCGAGGTCACCGGCCTGGTCCACGGCGCCCAGGACCTGCTGGCCGTCCGCTCCGTCGACGGCCGCGACACCCTCGTGCCGTTCGTCTCCGCCCTGGTGCCCGAGGTCGACCTCCCCGGTGGGCGTGTCGTCGTCGCCGACCGCCCGGGCCTCGTCACCGCACTGCCCGACTGAGGCGCGACGTGCGCCTCGACTACCTCACGATCTTTCCCGACTGGTTCGCCCCGCTCTCGCTCTCGCTGCCCGGCAAGGCGGTCGAGTCCGGGCTGCTGACCGTCGCCGTCCACGACCTGCGCAGCTGGACCAGCGACCGCCACCGCACCGTCGACGACACGCCCTACGGCGGTGGCGCCGGCATGGTGATGAAGCCTGAGCCCTGGGGCGACGCGCTCGACGCGGTGCTGGCTGACGGCGGCACCCTGGTCGTGCCGACCCCCTCGGGCATGCCGTTCACGCAGGCCCTCGCCCGCGAGCTCGCGACGCGCGAGCACCTGGTGTTCGCCTGCGGTCGCTACGAGGGCATCGACCAGCGGGTCCTCGACCACGCCGCGACGCGGCCCGGGGTGGAGGTCGTCGAGGTCAGCCTCGGCGACTACGTCCTCAACGGGGGAGAGGTCGCGGCCCTGGCCGTCACCGAGGCGGTCGTCCGGCTGCTGCCCGGCTTCATGGGCAACGCCGCGTCGCTGGTCGAGGAGTCCCACGAGGACGGCCTGCTCGAATATCCCGTCTACACCAAGCCCGCCTCCTGGCGAGGCCTCGACGTCCCCCCGGTGCTGCTCTCCGGCGACCACGGCCGGATCGCCGCCTGGCGGCACGACCGGGCCGAGCGTCGTACGGCGGAACGGCGGCCGGACCTCGTCGCCGCCAGCAGCCTCGCCACCGAGTGGACGATCGTGCCCGCCGTCCGTGCCGATGCCGGCGAGCTGCTCACCCTGCAGCGCGCCTGCTGGGTGCAGGAGGCGATCGCCAACGACGACGTCCGGGGCATCCCCGCCCTTAAGGAGACCCTCGACGACGTGCTCGCCTGGCTGCCGCAGTGGGCGACCTACGTGGTGCGCGTGCCATCGGACGGAGGGCGCCTCGTCGGGGCCGTACGGGGCCGCCTCGAGGGCGACGACGACCACGGCTGGGCCTGGGACATCGGCCGGATCATGGTCGCCCCCGACCTCCAGGGCCGCGGCCTGGGCCGGGTCCTGCTCGAGCACGTCCAGCGGGTCGCGCCGCCGGCGGCGACGTCGTACGTCCTCTTCACCGGCGAGCACAGCGTCGACAACATCCGGATGTACAAGAAGGCCGGGTTCCGGCTCCGCCCCGACATCACCCCGCCGCCCCTGGCGGTGGTCCTCACCAAGCCCCGGCGGATTACCGAGCGCTGAAACCTCTGTGGCAGACTCGTCCCTCGGTCCGACCGGCCGAAGGTCCGCCCCGACCAGCCAGATGATTGGCACCCGGGGGGACTGCGTGGGCGTCTGCCACAGGGGACGCCTCACGCCGCCGGTCACCACGGTCGGGCCACCAGCAGCACACACCTGAACACCCATCCGTTCCGCGGCTGACCTGTGGCACTCGCGAGGAGATCACATGACCAGCAACGTCATTGCCGAGCTCGGCAACGCCCAGAAGCGCGACGACGTCCCGGCCTTCCGCGCCGGTGACACCCTCAAGGTCCACGTCAAGGTCGTCGAGGGCAGCCGCTCCCGCGTCCAGGTCTTCCAGGGCGTCGTCATCCGCATCCACGGCAGCGGCATCGGCCGCACCTTCACGGTCCGCAAGGTCTCGTTCGGTGTCGGCGTCGAGCGCACCTTCCCGCTCAACAGCCCGATCTTCGAGGAGATCGAGGTCGTGACCCGCGGCGACGTGCGTCGCGCCAAGCTCTACTACCTGCGCAACCTGCGCGGCAAGGCCGCCAAGATCAAGGAGCGCCGCGAGGCGTGAGCCGGGTTTCCCCGCTCCACTCCTAGGCTCTGCGCGTGACCAACGACGACGACCGCCCGACGCCCGACGACGGCGAGGGTCCCGTGTCGACCGCCGCGTCCGACGGGTCCGACGGGTCGGCCGACGCCGACTCGTCGGACACCGACGGGTCCGATGGTGCCCGCACCCGCCGGCGGCTCCCGGTCTGGCAGGAGTCGCTGCTCCTCGTGGCGGCCGCGATCGTGCTGGCGATCGTCGTCAAGGCGCTGTTCGTCCAGGCGTTCTACATCCCGTCCGCCTCCATGGAGCCGGGGCTGGTCGAGAACGACCGGATCCTGGTCCAGAAGGTGTCCTACTGGTTCGGCGGCGCGCCCGAGCGCGGCGACGTCATCGTCTTCGCCGACCCGGGCGGCTGGCTCGGCAACACCGCCGACGACGACGCCGGACCGGTCCAGGACCTGCTGTCGACCGTGGGGCTCTACCCCGAGGGCGGCCACCTGGTGAAGCGCGTCATCGGCGTCGAGGGCGACGTCATCACCTGCTGCGACGACCAGGGCCGCATCCTCGTCAACGGCGAGCCGCTCGACGAGGACGACTACATCGCCCCCCGCGGCGAGGGCGTCGCCTGCAACGGTCCGATGGTGCCGTGCGACTGGACGGCCGGGCCCGTGCCCGCCGGCAAGGTCTTCGTCATGGGCGACAACCGCGCCGACTCGGCCGACTCCACGGTCCACCTCTGCCTGCCCGAGGAGGTCGACTGCACGCGCGACCCCTTCGTCGACGTCGACCTCGTCGTCGGCAAGGTCTTCGCCGTCGCGTGGCCGCTGGGCCACCTCGACCTCGTCGGTCGGCCCGACGCCCTGAGCGACGTCCCCGACCCCCAGGACTAGGTCGACGCCGGTGAGCACGCTCCCGCGCGGACTGACCGTACGCCGCGACGCCGGCCTCTACGGCTACGAGCGCGCACTCCACCGCCACGGCGTCGAGCTGGTCGCCGGCGTCGACGAGGCCGGACGCGGGGCGTGCGCCGGACCGCTGGTCGCCGGGGCCGCGATCCTGCCGCCCGGCAAGGCCGGCATCATCCCCGGGCTGGCCGACTCCAAGCTGCTCACCGAGAAGGCCCGCGAGCGCTGCTACGCCCAGGTCGTGCGCCGGGCCCTCGCCTGGGCGGTCGTCGTGGTGCCCCACGGCGAGTGCGACCGGCTCGGCATGCACGTCGCCAACATCGAGGCCCTGCGCCGCGCCGTCGCTCAGCTCGACGTGCGGCCCGACTACGTGCTCTCCGACGGGTTCCCCGTCGACGGCCTCGGCACCCCCGGCCTGGCGGTGTGGAAGGGCGACCGGGTCGCGGCCTGCGTCGCCGCCGCGTCGGTGCTGGCCAAGGTCACCCGCGACCGGATCATGGTCGAGCTCGACGCCGACCACCCGGCGTACGACTTCAAGACGCACAAGGGCTACATCACCGACGTCCACACCGCGGCCCTTGAGGCCCACGGCCCGTCGTCGGTCCACCGCATGCGCTTCGTCAACGTACGCCGCGCCGCCGGCCTGGAGCCCCCGCTGCCCCCGCGATCAGCGGACGACGACCGGGGTGCCGAAGACGGTGTGGACCCCGCTGGAGAACAGCACCGACTCGGGGCCTGACCCCACGATCCCCGGCAGCCCGGCCGCGGCGACGAGCTCGTCGTCCAGCGACACCAGGCGCGCCGCGTGCAGCGGCCACGGCCCGTGGGTGTTGGGCACCCACAGCGTGCGGCCCCACGCCCTGGTGTGGGCGCCGAACCGGGCGGTGAGGAAGTGCTCGAGGGGGCTGGGCTCCGCGACCGCCGCGCCGACCTCGACGGTCATGGCGCTGGTCGGGTGGCTGCCGGTGCGCCGTCGCGTCCGGTACGTCACGACGGTGCCGGTCGGGTCGTGGGGGAGCTCCGCAGGCTCGCGGCTCATGCGGGCCAGCTTGTAGGGGATCCGCAGCGAGGCGTTGGCGCCGATGACGATGGGGACCTGTGCGGCCTCCAGGGACCGGAAGACGACGCCGTGGCGTCCCTCGTCGTCCAGCGAGTAGAGACGGACGTTGGTCTCGAGGAACGTGCCGAAGCGGGGGACGGGGCGGCCGGCGGCCCCGAACCCGCCCTCGGAGAGGGTGAACGGGATGAGCCCGACCCAGCTCGCGCCGTCGTGGACGTCGGGACGGACGCCGCGGGGGAGCAGCGGGGCGACGCGCTCGGGATCGACGCGCCAGTGCACGAACGTGAGGTCGCGCCACCACTGGTGCACCGTCCCGCGGCCGGAGAGCGGCGGGCCTTGCGGGTCGAGCGTGTCGGCGGGGTCCATGCGACTAGGCTCGCATCATGAGTGCAGAGGAGCTCGAGAAGTACGAGACCGAGCAGGAGCTCACCCTCTACCGCGAGTACCGCGACGTCGTCGGGATCTTCAAGTACGTCGTCGAGACCGACCGACGCTTCTACCTCTGCAACCAGGTCGACGTGAAGGCGCGGACCGAGGCCGACGACGTGTTCTTCGAGGTCTCGATGTCCGACGCGTGGGTGTGGGACATGTACCGGCCG
Source organism: Nocardioides sp. (assembly GCF_030655615.1). Classification (GTDB taxonomy): domain Bacteria; phylum Actinomycetota; class Actinomycetes; order Propionibacteriales; family Nocardioidaceae; genus Nocardioides. The sequence goes on along the minus strand of NZ_JAURVJ010000208.1, from coordinate 46,652 downwards.
GCGCGGTTCGCCAAGAACGTCAAGGTGCTGACCTTCAAGGACGTCAACGTCGAGGAGCTCGTGCAGCCCGACGTCGACCCGCCCAAGCCCTGATCCCCGGTCGTCGCGGGTCGTTCCCGGCCGGGCGGCAGTGACTAGTCCGATCGGTCAGATCTCCTCTAGTCCCCTGCCTCGAGACGCTCCGCCGTCCTACGCTTGGACCTCGCGGCGCCGGGGACGCCCCAACTCGAGACGGGCAAAGAGGGATGATGGGTCGCAGGCGGCGCCGTGAGCGCCTCTCCGAGCGCGGGGCGGCAGCGATCGAGTTCGCCCTCGTCTCCCTCCCCCTCCTCTACCTCGTGTTCGGCGTCATCACCTACGGCTACATGCTGGCCTTCCGCCAGTCGCTGAGCCAGGGAGCCGCCGAGGGTGCCCGCGCCGCGGCCGTCGCCCCCGCCGGCTTCACGCCCGCGCAGCAGACCAGCGCCGCCCGGACCGCGGTCACCAACAGCCTGTCGACCTACGGCATGAGCTGCGGTACGTCGGGCGCACTGACGCGCGGCGGCTCGAGCGTCGGGACCTGCGTCGTCACCGTCGCGGCCTGCACCGGCGCCGCGACCAGCCGGTGCGTCACCGTCGCGCTCGACTACAACCAGGACGCCCACCCGCTCATCCCGCTGCCCGGCCTCGGACTCGCCATGCCCGACCACCTCAGGTACACCGCCGTCGCGGAGGTGAGCTGATGCGCGTCCCGGAGCCGTGCCAGCGCCTTGGCCGGCGTCTCGGCCGGGGCCTCCAGGTACGCCGGCGCCGGCGTGACGAGCGGGGAGCGACGGCCGTGCTGGTCGGCGTCCTGATGTCCGTGGTGCTGATCGCCATCACCGCGTTCACCGTCGACCTCGGCACGCAGCGGGTCGCCCGCCGCGACATGCAGGCCCTGGCCGACGTCGTCGCCCTCGACATGTCCCGCCAGCTCGACGGGGCCAAGGGCGCCAGTGCCCTGACCTCGTCGGCCGCCTGGCAGCAGGGCCTGACCCGCAGCGTGGCGCGCAACTTCTCGACGATCGGCGGTGCCCCCCAGGTCGACGCGGTCGTCGGGACGGTCAACGCCACCACGGGCGCGTTCACGGCGGTCAGCGGGTCCACCGTGCCCTCGGCGGTCCGGGTCACCGCCCGGACCGAGGTCGACTTCGCGTTCGGCCTGGCCCAGAGCGGCGCCGCCACGCGCTCGGCCGTCGGCACCGCGCGCTCGACAGCCTGCTTCCGGCTGGGCTCCTACGCCGCCGGGCTCAACACCGCCGACTCGCCGCTGCTGTCGACCATCCTCGGCGGCGCGCTCGGGGGGATCAACGTCAACGCCCTGGGCTTCCAGGGCCTCGTCACCGGCGACATCAACCTGCTCGACCTCGCCGTCCGGCTCGGGCTCGGAGGCGTCGACGAGCTGGCGACGGCCAACGTCACGGTCCGTCAGCTCTTCGTCGCCGCCGCCCAGGTGATGGCCGCCCACGGCGACACCGTCAACGCCAACGTGCTCAACGCCATCGCCGCCCAGGTCGGCTCCCTCGGGCCCATCCCGGTCGCCGGGCTCATCTCCGTGGCGACGGGCAACGGGGCCGGCGCGTCCGCGATCATCAACGCCCTCGACCTGGTCACGGGCGCGGCGTTCCTGGCGAACGGCACCAACGCGCTGTCACTTCCCAGCCTCGGCACCAACATCGGGCTCCTCGGCACCAACCTGACGACCTCGGTCAAGATCGTGGAGAAGGCCCAGCTGGCGTGCGGCGTGGTCGGGGCCAAGGCCTCGACCGCGCAGGGCGAGGTGAGCATCAAGGGCACCCTGGCCTCGGTCAGCGCACCCAACCTGACCGGCCTCACGGTCACCGCGGGCGGCACCGACATCTCGCTCAGCCTGGCCAGCGCCACAGGCACCATGACGCAGATCGTCTGCGGCGCCGGCACGAGCGCCAGTCCCCAGGGCGTCGACGTCTCGGTCAACTCCCAGCTCGCGACCGCCGCGCGGGTCGAGCAGACGGTCTCGGTCAACGGCACCATCCTGTCCTCGAGCGGACTCCTCGGCGGGCTCCTCGGTGGGCTGCTGGGCTCGATCCTGTCGGTCGAGGTCCACGGCACCCTCAAGCTGACCACCACCACCACCCAGGCCGGCGCCACGCGACCGGTCCAGATCCGCGTCCCCAACTCACCGCCCAACTGGGACACCGGCAAGTCGTCCGGCTCCGGCGAGCTGGGCCTCGACAAGACCTCCGTGAGCGCCGTGTGGACCGACGGTCCGCGACTGGAGGCCCGAGGGCTGCTCGGCCTCAGGATCGACCTCAACGTCCAGCAGATCGCCAACCTCACCACGTCGCTGGTCACCAACCTCACCAACGGGGTTCTGGGCAACCTGCTGCCCCTCGTCAACACCCAGCTCCTCGTCCCGCTCCAGCGCCTCCTCGGCCTCGAGCTCGCCGGCGCCACGGTCTTCGGCATCCCGACCCCCAACTGCGCGAGTCCCACGCTCGTCGGCTGACCCTCACCCTGTGGAAATGACCAGGAGTCGTCCACAGGCGCCCTCCCGACCAGGGTTGTCCACAGGCGCCCTCCACCGGACCTCCGGCCGTCCCCGCTGACGTCGACGCTGGCCGCAGGAGGTCAGCCGATGACGACACGTACGACGGGCACGACAGCCCAGAGCAAGCAGGCCCTGGGCGCCTACGGGGAGCACGTGGCCGAGCGCCACCTGGTCGAGGCCGGGCTGGTGGTGCTCGACCGCAACTGGCGCTGCGACGAGGGCGAGATCGACCTCGTGCTGCGCGAGGGCCGGGTCCTGGTGGTGTGCGAGGTCAAGACCCGCACCAGCACCGACCGGGGCACCCCCCACGAGGCGGTCACCGCCGCCAAGCTCGACCGGCTGCACCGCCTCGGCCAGCGGTGGGCCCAGGCGCGGGGGCTGCGCCCCGGCGAGACCCGGGTCGACCTGGTCGCCGTGCTGCGCCCGCCGCGCGGCGCCGCGGTCGTCGAGCACGTGCGGGGTCTGTGCTGATGCCGTTCGCGACCGCTCGCACCGTGTCCCTCCACGGCGCCCTCGGCCACCTCGTCGACGTCCAGGCCGACGTGTCGGCCGGCGGGTCCCACTTCGTGATCGTCGGCCGGCCCGACCTGTCCCTGCGCGAGGCGGGGGACCGGTGCCGGATGGCCATCGTCAACAGCGACTTCGCCTGGCCGGCCACCACGCGGCGCGTCACCGTTCTGCTGTCCCCTGCCGACCTGGTCAAGCGCGGGCCCCACTTCGACCTGGCCGTGGCGGTCTCGATCCTCGCGGCCGACGGGGTCGTCCCGCACGACGCGCTCCTCCACACGGCGTTCATCGGCGAGCTCACCCTCGACGGTGGCCTGCGCTGCGTGCCCGGGGTGCTGCCGATGGTCCTGGCGGCCGCCGACCGAGGGGTGCGCCACGTCTTCGTCCCCGAGCCGCAGGCGCGCGAGGCTGCGATGGTGCCCGGGATGGCCGTCCTCGGCCTGCGCTCGCTAGCCCAGGTGGTGGCCGAGCTGTGCGGCGAACCGGTGCCCGAGGCGGCCCCGGTCGCGCCGATGAGCGGCTCGCGGCTGCTGTCCTGGCGTGGCGAGGAGCGTCTCGACGAGGTCGACCTCGCCGACCTGCGCGGGATGGCCGACGCCAAGTACGCCGCCGAGGTCGCCGCGGCCGGGGGCCACGCCCTGCTGCTCTCCGGTCCCAAGGGCGCCGGCAAGACCAGCCTCGCCGAGCGCATCCCGGGCCTGCTGCCCGACCTCGGTTCCGAGGAGTCGCTCGAGCTGACCGCGGTCCACTCCCTCGCCGGGGTGCTCGAGCCGGGCGACGGCCTCATCACGCGGCCGCCCTTCTCGGCGCCCCACCACGACGCCAGCAAGTCGAGCCTCATCGGGGGCGGGAGCGGACAGGTCCGTCCCGGCGAGATCAGCCGGGCCCACGCGGGCGTGCTGTTCCTCGACGAGTTCCCGCTCTTCCGCAACGACATCATCGAGGCCCTGCGACAACCGCTGGAGAACGGCGACATCACCGTTGCCCGGGCCGACGAGTCCGTCACCCTGCCGGCCCGCGGGATGCTCGTGCTGGCCTGCAACCCGTGCCCGTGCGGCGACTGGAGTGCCGAGACGGCACGCAACCACTGCACCTGCAAGGTGCCCCAGCTCCGCGACTACCGCAACAAGCTGACCGGCCCGCTGGCCGACCGGGTCGACATCACCCGCCACGTCGCGCCGCTGCGCAGGGAGCAGCACGACCCGTTCACGCCGCCCGAGACCTCCGCCGAGGTGCAGGTGCGGGTGGCGGCCGCCCGAGCGCGGCAGCACCAGCGCTACACCGGCTGCAGCTGGCGGCTCAACGCCCACGTGCCGAGCCCGTTCCTCCGCGACCGGTGGCCGTTGAGCGAGGCCGCTCAGCGGATGGTCGACCGCGACCTCTACGACGGTCGTATCAGCAGTCGCGGGGCCGTCCGGGTCCAGCGCCTCGCGTGGACCCTGGCCGACCTCGCGTCGGTCACCAGCGGTCGCGACGTGGTCCCCGGTGTCGCCCAGGTCGCGGTCGCGCTCCAGCTGCGCAAGGGCGAGCCGCTCGCCGTCCGGACCACCGCCGGGCGGGAGGCCGGATGAGCGTCGTGACCCACGAGGAGCGCCTGGCCCGGGTCGCCCTCAACCGGCTCGGTGAGCCGGGCGAGACCAAGATGACCGGGCTGGTGGCCGAGCTCGGCCCGGTGCGGCTGCGACAGCTGCTGCTGGCCGAGAGCGACCTCGACGGCCTGTCCGAGGAGGTCGCGGCTCGCCGCGACGACCTCGACGCCGAGCGTGAGCTCGAGCGCGCCGAGCGCCAGGGCCTGCGCTTCGTCGTGCCCGGCGACGCCGAGTGGCCGACCCAGCTCGGAGACCTGCTCGGGGCCGGGGCCCTCAACGACCGCGGCGGCGTCCCGATCGGGCTGTGGGTCAAGGGCCCGCTGCGCCTCGACGCGCTCGCGACCTCGTTGGCGGTCGTGGGGGCGCGCGCCGCCACGACCTACGGCGACGAGGTGGCGAGCGAGATCGCGGCCACCGCCGCCCAGGCAGGTCATGTGGTCGTGTCCGGGGGCGCCTTCGGCATCGACCGGGCCGCCCACCGCGGTGCGGTGGCCGCCGGGGCGCCCACGGTCGCCGTGGTGGCATGCGGCGCCGACCGCGTCTACCCCAGCGCCCACGCGGTGATGTTCGAGCACATCGCCCGGACCGGCGCCATCGTGTCCGAGGCGCCGCCCGGGGCGGCGCCCCTGAAGATCCGGTTCCTCGCCCGCAACCGCCTCATCGCCGCCCTGTCCGTCGGCACGGTCGTGGTCGAGGCGGCGATCCGGAGCGGCTCGCTCAACACCGCGCACTGGGCCGGGATCCTCAACCGGCCGGTGATGGGAGTGCCGGGTCCGGTGACCAGCGCGGCGTCGGGCGGGGTCCACGAACACCTGCGCGCCGGGGACATGTCGCTGGTGACCTGCGGCGCCGACGTCCTCGAGCTCGTGTCGCCGGCGGGGGAGCACCTGGTCGAGCCGGCCTGGGACGAGGCCACCCTCCGCGACCGGCTCACCCCGCGGCAGCGTCAGGTCATCGACGCGGTTCCGGTGGTGTCGCCGGCCGGGTCCGACTCCATCGCCCGGACCGCTGGGCTCGGCGTGCGCGAGGTGCAGGGCGCCCTCACCGCACTGCAGACCGTGGGCCTGGTCGAGATCAACCGCGGCGGATGGCGGCTCACCGCGCTCGCTCGCACGTGACGGCGCCGCCGACTCCTACGCTGGCCGGGTGACCGAGGCCCCCGACGACGCGAGCCCCGCGGACCGAGGGGACGACCGCGACGGTCTCCCCGAGCCGATGATGCGGACGCTGGCCGACTACGAGCGGCACCTGGTCGCCGAGCGCGACCTCACGCCGCACACCGTGCGGGCCTACCTCGGCGACGTGGCCGGCGTCCTCGAGCACGCCCGGCGGCTCGGCCAGACCGACGTGGCCCAGCTCGACCTGCGCACGCTGCGCAGCTGGCTGGCCCAGCAGCAGACCCTGGGCCGCTCCCGCACCACCCTCGCCCGGCGCGCCACCGCGGCCCGGGTGTTCACCGCGTGGCTGGCCCGTACCGGCCGTGCCCCGACCGACGTCGGCTCCAGCCTCGGCTCGCCCAAGGCCCACCGGACGCTGCCGTCGGTGCTGCGGGCCGACGAGGCCTCCGACCTGATCGAGGCCGCCGTGACGGCGGCCGACGACGGCAGCCCCGTCGGGATGCGCGACATCGCGATGCTCGAGCTGCTCTACGCCACCGGCATCCGCGTCGGCGAGCTCGTCGGTCTCGACGTCGACGACGTCGACCGCGAGCGCAACGTCGTGCGCGTGCTGGGCAAGGGCCGCAAGGAGCGGATGGTGCCGTTCGGCCGGCCGGCCGCGCGGGCCCTCGACTTCTGGGTGCGCCACGCTCGACCGCTCCTGGTCGCCGACGGCGCCGGTGGCGCGCTGTTCGTCGGCACCCGGGGGCGTCGGATCGACCAGCGCGCCGTCCGGACCCTCGTGCACCGCCGGATCGCCGACGTGCCCGGCGCCCCCGACATGGGCCCCCACGGCCTGCGGCACACTGCCGCGACCCACCTGCTCGAGGGCGGCGCCGACCTGCGATCGGTCCAGGAGCTGCTCGGTCACGCCTCGCTGGCCACGACGCAGCGCTACACCCACGTCACCACGGACCGGTTGCGCCGGGCCTACCAGCAGGCCCACCCGCGCGCCTGACAGCGGGAACGGCTCAGAACAGCGCGGCCAGGGCCGCCAGTGCGGCCAGCACCTCCGACGACGGCGCACGCGACGACGAGGGGCCCGCCGGTGCGTCGCGCCAGAGCGGCAGCAGCCGCACGGGGCCCGCGCCGACCAGGCGCAGCGGGTCGAGGTAGGTCGAGGCCCCCTCGATCCAGCCCCAGTGCAGGCAGGCGCGCGGGAAGCAGTGCGAGCCCGGCAGCTCCAGGGTGCCGATCGGGCTGCCGCGGGACACCGGGTCGCCGACGGCGACGGTCGCCGTCACGGGCTGGTAGGTGGTGCGCGTGGTGCCGTGGTCGACGACGACCACGCCGCGGCCCGCCAGGGGACCGGCGTAGGACACCACGCCGGCGAGGGCGGTGTGGACGACCTGGCCGGGGGAGCCGCGCAGGTCGACGCCGCGGTGGCCGGCACCGTAGGGGGAGTCGGGCGGGTCGAAGGCGGCCACGACCTCCGGCTCGGGCCGCAGCGGCCACTCGCCGACCGGATCCGAGCCCTGCGGGGCGCCGGCCGCACCGGTCGCGGCCGGCAGCACCGGTGCGAGCACCGGCCCGAGCAGCGACCAGAGGACGGCCAGGACGACGGTGGCGACCCGCAGGGCCCGGGTCGGGCCGGCGGTGGGCGGACGGGAGGTCATGCGACGAGGATGGGCGCGTCCACCGACGACCCGGGTGACCGCCGGACGACCCTGTGGACGACCACACCGGGCCGGCCGGCTGTGGACGACTCCGGGTCGTTTCCACAGGCGCGGCCCCCGACGCAGCGGGGTCGGCCGGGGTCGAGCGGATTCGTGCCGTGAGGCCGCGCTCCCGTAGTCTGGGGGGACCACTCCTCGGAGTGGAATTCGCACGCCCTCACACCACGAGACCTTCGTGGGCGTCGACCTTCAGTCCCGCCCGAGCACCACCGTCGGGCCGGTCCGGTCACGCGGGGACGTCAGGGCCACCGGCACCCGCCGGCGGCATCGAACTGAAGACAACCCGGATCCACCACCGGTGTGCCCTGCTGGTCGCGTCACGCGAGCGGTCGAAGGGCACGTGCACGGCGGTGCGTCCGACCAGGAGAAGAGAAACACCATGGCAGTCGTCACCATGCGCCAGCTCCTCGAGAGCGGCGTCCACTTCGGGCACCAGACCCGTCGCTGGAACCCCAAGATGAAGCGCTTCATCATGACCGAGCGCAACGGCATCTACATCATCGACCTGCAGCAGTCGCTGGCCTACATCGACCGCTCCTACGCGTTCGTCAAGGACGTCGTCTCCAAGGGCGGCACCGTGATGTTCGTCGGCACCAAGAAGCAGGCGCAGGAGGCGATCGCCGAGCAGGCGACCCGCGTGGGCATGCCCTACGTCAACCAGCGCTGGCTCGGTGGCATGCTCACCAACTTCCAGACCGTGCACCAGCGGATCAACCGCCTCAAGGAGCTCGACGAGGTCGACTTCGACGACGTCGCCGGCAGCAGCCGCACCAAGAAGGAGCTGCTGCAGATGCGTCGCGAGCGCGACAAGCTCAACAAGTCGCTCGGCGGCATCCGCGAGATGACCCGCACGCCCTCGGCCGTGTGGATCGTCGACACCAACAAGGAGCACCTCGCCGTCGAGGAGGCCCGCAAGCTGAAGATCCCGATCATCGGCATCCTCGACTCCAACTGCGACCCCGACCTCGTCGACTTCCCGATCCCGGGCAACGACGACGCCATCCGCGCCGTCGGCCTGCTGACCCGGGTCGTCGCCGACGCCGTCGCCGAGGGCCTCATCGCCCGCTCGGGCGCCAAGACCGGCTCCGAGGGTGCCGCGGCCCCGGCCGAGCCCCTCGCCGAGTGGGAGCGCGAGCTGCTCGCCGGCGACGCCGAGAAGGCCGCCGAGACCGCGACCTCCGCCGAGCCCGAGGCTGCTGCCTCCGAGGCGACCGGTGCGTCGTCCGAGGGCACCGAGTCGGTCGAGGTCGCCGAGGCCGCCGAGTCCGCCGTCCCCGAGGCGCCCGCCGCCGAGGAGACGACCGAGGCTGCCGAGACCACCACCGAGGCCCCGGTCGAGGCCACCACCGAGTCCTGATCCTCCGGATCACTGCGACACGTACGAAGGAGTACGCATGGCGAACATCACCGCCGCTGACGTCAAGAAGCTCCGCGAGCAGAGCGGCGCGGGCATGATGGACTGCAAGAAGGCCCTCACCGAGGCCGACGGCGACTTCGACAAGGCCGTCGAGATCCTCCGGATCAAGGGCGGCAAGAAGATGGCCGAGCGCGCCGCCGAGCGCGAGGCCTCCGCCGGTCTGGTCGCCACCTCCGGTGGTGCCCTGGTCGAGCTCAACTGCGAGACCGACTTCGTCGCCAAGGGCGAGCCGTTCATCGCGGCCGCCCAGCGGATCGCCGAGGCCGCCGACCAGGCCAAGGCCGTCGACGCCGACGCGCTCAAGGCCGTCGAGCTCGACGGCAAGACGGTCGGCGAGGTCGTCAACGACCTGGCCGTCTCCATCGGCGAGAAGATCGAGCTCGGTCGCGTCGCCTACTTCGAGGGCCCGACGGTCGTCTACATGCACAAGCGTGCCGCCGACCTGCCGCCCGCCGTGGGCGTCCTGGTCGAGTACGACGGCGACGCCGACGCGGCTCGTGCCGCTGCGATGCAGGCCGCGGCCATGCGCCCGCAGTACCTCACCCGCGACGAGGTCCCCGCCGACGTCGTCGCCAAGGAGCGCGAGATCGCCGAGGCGACCTCCCGCGAGGAGGGCAAGCCCGAGCAGGCGATCGCCAAGATCACCGAGGGCCGGCTCAACGGCTTCTTCAAGGACGTCGTCCTGCTCGAGCAGCCGTCGGTGACCGAGAACAAGAAGTCGGTCCAGAAGGTGCTCGACGAGTCCGGCACGACCCTCAAGCGGTTCGCCCGCTTCGAGGTCGGCGCCTGACCCCAGCTCCATCGCACGACCCGACCAGCAGCGCTGCCGACCACGGGCAGCGCTGCTGGCGATTTCGCCCCACGACACCCCGCACCCCACGCCCGCGCCGCCGTACGCCGGTCGGCCGGGTCGGACCGGCCGGTGCGGCGACGGCGACCGGCCGGTAGCCTCGCTCCCGATCTTCGTTGGCACGACGCCACGACGACACCACGGACGATGCACCGACGGAAGGACCCGATGACCGGCTACAAGCGAGTCCTGCTCAAGCTCTCGGGCGAGGTGTTCGGCGGCGGCAAGGTCGGTGTCGACCCCGACGTCGTCCAGGGCATCGCGCGGGAGATCGCCGCGGTCGCCGAGACGGGCGTCCAGATCGCCGTCGTCACCGGCGGCGGCAACTTCTTCCGCGGCGCCGAGCTGCAGCAGCGGGGCATGGACCGGGTCCGCGCCGACTACATGGGCATGCTCGGGATCGTCATGAACTGCCTGGCGCTCCAGGACTTCCTGGAGAAGCTCGGCATCGACACCCGCGTCCAGACCGCCATCACGATGGGGCAGGTCGCCGAGCCCTACATCCCGCGGCGCGCCATCCGCCACATGGAGAAGGGCCGCGTCGTCATCTTCGGGGCCGGCATGGGCATGCCGTTCTTCTCCACCGACACCGTCGCCGTCCAGCGGGCACTCGAGAGCCGCTGCGACGTGGTCATCTTCGACAAGAACGGCGTCGACGGCATCTACACCGCCGACCCCAAGGTCGACCCGACCGCCACCCGGATCGAGCAGATCACCTTCGACGAGGCCATCAACCAGGGCCTGCGGATCATCGACCAGACCGCCTTCACCCTGGCCCGTGAGAACAAGCTCCCGCTCATCGTGTTCGGTCTCGGCGAGCCCGGGACGATCCTGCGGGCCGTCCAGGGTGAGAGGATCGGGACGCTCGTCACCGCGAGCTGACCAGCCCGACCCTGCTCGACCCAGCACAACCCGTACGACCCGTACGACCCGGCACGACACCGCGCCCCAGCACCGGGCGCCCACCGGAAAGGACCGCACCCGTGATCAAGGACATCCTCAACGAGGCCGACGGCAAGATGGACAAGTCGGTCGAGGCGACACGTGAGGAGTTCGCCGCGATCCGGGCCGGACGGGCGACCCCGTCGATGTTCAACAAGATCGTCGTCGACTACTACGGCTCCCCGACCCCGCTCCAGCAGCTCGCCTCCTTCACCGCCCCCGAGGCAAGGATCATCATGATCCAGCCCTACGACATGGGCGCCATGAACAACGTCGAGCGGGCGATCCGCGACTCCGACCTCGGCGTCAACCCGTCCAACGACGGCAAGGTCCTGCGCTGCGTGTTCCCCGAGCTCACCGAGGAGCGCCGCAAGGAGTACATCAAGATCGCCCGCACCAAGGCCGAGGACGGCCGGATCGCGGTGCGCAACCTGCGCCGCACGGCCAAGCAGAACCTCGAGAAGCTCGAGAAGGACGGCGAGGTCGGCAAGGACGACGTCACCGGCGCCGAGAAGCGGCTCGACGGCGTGACCAAGAAGCACACCGACGCGATCGACGAGATGCTCAAGAACAAGGAGGCCGAGCTGCTCGAGGTCTGAGACCTCGACGGCCCGCGCCCCCAGAGATGACGACCTCGTCCGACCCCTCGTCCGGCGCCCTCCCGGGCGCTGCCGCCCCGCCCCAGAAGGACCACGGGCGGGCCGGACGCGACCTCCGGGCGGCGGTCATCTCGGCGGTCGTGCTGCTCGGTGCGGTCGCGGCCTCGCTGGCCGTGTGGAAGCCGGCGTTCATGCTCATCGTCGTCGCCGCGGTCGTCGTGGCGGTCTGGGAGCTGCGCAAGGGCCTGCTCGCCCACGCCATCGACCTCCCCGAGCAGCCGCTGATGCTCGGCGGTGCGGTCATGGTCGTCGTCGCCTACGTCTGGGGCACCGACGCCCTGGTCACCGCCACCGCGGTCACCGCGCTCGCCGTGATGCTGTGGCTGCTGCGCCGCGGCATCGACGGCTACGTCAAGACCGCCACCGCGTCGGTGTTCACGCTGGTCTACGTCCCGTTCCTCGGCTCGTTCGTCGCCCTGCTGCTCTCCGAGGGCGGCCACGACGGCGGCGGCCTCGACGACGACGGCGTCCAGGGCATCCTGGTCTTCATCCTGGTCACCATCTCCTCCGACATCGGCGGCTACATCGCGGGCGTGCTGTTCGGCAAGCACCCGATGGCGCCGGTGATCTCGCCCAAGAAGTCGTGGGAGGGCTTCGTCGGCTCGGCGGTCGCCTGCCTCGCGGCCGGGTGGTTCCTCGTCGTCTACCTGCTCGACGGCGACTGGTGGGTCGGCCTGTGCCTCGGCCTCATCACCGTCGTCATGGCCACCCTCGGCGACCTGTGCGAGTCGGTCATCAAGCGCGACCTCGGCATCAAGGACATGAGCCAGGTCATCCCCGGCCACGGCGGCCTCATGGACCGGCTCGACTCGCTCCTGGCGACCATCGCCCCGATCTGGCTGCTGCTGCACTACCTCGTCTTCACGTGATGCGGGAACCCGCTCGCGAGGCCGGCTCCGACCGGGCGGCCTTCGCCCTCGGGGTGCAGGCCGGGCCCCTGCTGGTCGTCGTCGGGTACGTCGTCGTGATGGCCACCGACGTGATCATCGGCGACGCCCTGCTGCTGGCCATCGCCGCGTGGCCGAGCCTTGCCGCCCTCGTCCTGGCCCTGCTGTGGCCGGGCCGCCGCCGCTGGTGGTTGGCCGTCGCCCTCGGCTGCGTGGTCGGCACGGTCGTCGTGGTCGCCGTGGTGGTGGGCCTGATCTCCGGGCTCGCCTACCTGCTCTCCGACCCGGCGGGGAAGCCGTGACCCTCCACCTGGTCCGCCACGGCCGGCCCCTCGTCGACCGGGCCGTCCCGGCCCACGAGTGGACGCTCGACCCGGCGGCGTACGACGACGTGTGGGCCCTGCGGGACCGGCTGCCGTCCGGTGCGTCCTGGTACACCTCGCCCGAGCCCAAGGCCGTCGAGACGGCCCAGCTGCTCACCGACGCGCCGGTCGGCATCGTCGACGGCCTGCGTGAGCACGTCCGCGACGGCGCGTGGGTCGACGACCTCGAGGACGCCGTGCGCCGGGCGTTCCGGCACCCCGACGTGCCCGCCGAGCCCGGGTGGGAGCCGCTCGCCACCTGCCGCGGCCGGGTGGTCGCGACGGTCGGATCGGTGCTCGCGGCACACCCCGGCGAGGACGTCGTGCTGGTCGGTCACGGCACCGCCTGGACCGTGGTCGTCGCCGCTCTCACCGACGCGCCGCCCGACCTCGACCGGTGGACCCGGCTGGCGATGCCCGACGTGATCCTGGTCGATCGGCCCTAGGCCGTGGCACCGGTGTCTACGATCACCCTGATGAGCACCGACGAGAGCGTCCGCGCCGAGCCCGCGGACGACGCCGCCGAGGGGGACGGGTCAGCCGACCCCTCCCGCCGGCGCGGCGGTGCCCGACGCAAGCCCCGCCGTGAGCGGCGGGCAACCGCGGCCCCAGCCGCGACCGGCGACACCGCCGTCGTGATCGAGCCCGCAGGGGACGGTCCGCCCGACGACGGCGACAGCACCGTCCACCCGCGCTTCTGGCACCGCGACCACCCGGTGTTCACGCCGCTGTCCGGGTTCTTCACCGGGGTCCTGCTCGTGGTCGTCGTCCTCGGCCTGCTGGGCGCGATCCTGGAGGTCGTCGGCTACGACGTCAGCGCGCACCCGTGGGTGTTCCTCGTGGCGCTCGGCGTGCTGCTGGCCCTCAACCTGGTGCTGGTCGTGGTCGGGAGCACGCGGCGCTTCGCCCGCTACATGCTGTTCGGGATCCTCACGACCCCGACGGTCGTGTTCCTCGTCGCCTCGCTGACGTTCTGGCTGCTGCTCAACGCCGACGGCTGACACGCCGGCTGACATTCCGGCCGGGCTAGCCGAACCGGCGTGCCGGGACCACGGTGTCGCCGGCGACCACCCAGCCCAGCGTCCGCTCGACCGCACGGTCCCAGGCCGCACGCTCGCGGCGCCGCAGCGGGTCGCTCATGGTGGGCTCCCACCGCGCCGCCTGGTGCCAGTTGTCGCGGAGGCCCTCGAGGTCGGGCCAGTAGCCGACGGCCAGGCCGGCCGCGTAGGCGGCGCCCAGCGAGACCGACTCGGCGACGAGCGGCCGCTCCACCGGCAGGTCGAGCACGTCGGAGACGTACTGCATGAGCAGGTGGTTGGCCGTCATGCCGCCGTCGACCTTGAGGCCCGTGAAGGCGATCCCGGTGTCGGCCGCCATGGCCTCGACGACCTCGGCCGTCTGCCAGGCCGTGGCCTCCAGCACGGCGCGCGCCAGGTGCGAGCGGGTGACGTAGGACGTCAGGCCCACCACCACGCCCCGCGCGTCGGACTGCCAGCGCGGCGCGAACAGGCCGGCGAACGCCGGCACGATGTAGCAGCCGCCGTTGTCCTCGACCCGACGGGCGAGCGTCTCGATCTCGGGGGCGGACCGGATCATCTCCAGGGAGTCGCGGAACCACTGCACGAGGGCGCCGGCGACGGCGATCGACCCCTCGGTGGCGTAGACCGGTGGCCGGCCCTCCAGGGCGTAGGCGACGGTCGAGATGAGCCCGTGCTCCGAGGTGGCGATCCGGTCACCCGTGTTCATCAGCAGGAACGCCCCGGTGCCGTAGGTGCACTTGGCCTCGCCGGTGGCGAAGCAGGTCTGGCCGAAGAGGGCCGCCTGCTGGTCGCCGAACGCCCCGCCGATCGGTACGCCGGGCAGCCCGACCGTGCACGAGCCGTAGACCTGGGCGTTGGGCCGGATCTCCGGCAGGATCTCGGCCGGGATGTCGAGGGCGTCGAGCAGCCGCTGGTCCCAGTCGAGGGTGCGGATGTCCATCAGCATGGTCCGGCTGGCGTTGGTGACGTCGGTGACGTGGACGCCGCCGTCGGTGCCGCCGGTGAGGTTCCAGATCAGCCAGCTCTCGACCGTGCCGAACGCGACCTCGCCGGCTCGCGCACGACGCTGCAGGCCGGGCACGTGGTCGAGCAGCCAGCGCAACCGTGGCGCGGCGAAGTAGCCGGCGGGTGCGAGCCCGCACACCTCGCGGAACAGGTCGGCGGAAGGCCCCCGGTTGAGCTCGTCGACCAGCTCGGCGGTGCGGGTGTCCTGCCACGTGATGGCCGGGGCCACGGGACGACCGGTCGCCCGGTCCCAGACGATGGTGGTCTCCCGCTGGTTGGCGATGCCGACGGCGGCGAGGTCGGAGGGCTGCAGCCCGGCCTGGTCGAGGGCCTCGGGCAGCACCCGCAGCGTGTTGGCCCAGATCTCGGAAGCGTCGTGCTCGGCCCACCCCGGCCGCGGGAAGTACTGGTGGTGCTCGTGCTGGGCGACCGCCACCATCCGGCCGCCGTGGTCGAAGACGAGGCACCGCGTCGAGGTGGTGCCCTGGTCGATGGCGGCGACGTAGGTCGGGGTGGTCACAGGCGGTCCTCGAGGTGGGCGGAGACGGCGGCCGCCGCGGCGACGACCTGCTCGACGAGGGCCGGGACGGGGTCGCCCGCGACCGAGAGCACCCGCTCGCGCGGGCCGACCACGGCCAGGGCACCGACCCCGATGCCCAGGTGGTGCCGGACGGGGGCGGCGATGGCCGCGACACCGGGACGGAGCGTGCCGTCGGCCACGGCCCAGCCGCGCCGGAAGGCCTGCTGGACGGCGCGCGTCAGGGTGACCGGGCTGGTGGGGGTCGAACCCGTGGAGGAGACGAGCTCCTGCAGCCGCGAGGCGGCCGGCGAGAACGCCAGCAGCACGTGGCCCAGGGCCGTCGCGTGCAGCGGCTGCAGCTCGCCGACCCGGAGCCGCTGGGGCGAGCCGTCGGGCCGGAAGACGTGGTGAAGGAGCTCGACGCCCTGCCCGGCGAGCACCCCGAGCTGCACCTCGAGACCGGTCCGGGCGGCCAGACCGTCGGCCCAGTTGACGCTGCGCGAGCGCAGCAGGTGCGGGTCGAGGGTCTCGCCGAGCCGGGACAGACCCTCGCCGAGGGTGTAGCGACCGCTGTCGGGGTCCTGCACGACGAAGCCGACGTCGACCAGCGTGCGCACGATGCCGTGGACCGTCGGCTTGGGCAGCGCGAGCATGCGCGACAGCTCGCCGAGCGGCACCGGCTCCGGGACCGCGCCGAGGAAGTGGAGCACGGCGGCGGCACGCTCGATCGACTGGATGGACCCGGGCACCCGTCCAGGGTAGGGCGTTCGGCAATGTCGACCCAACGTTCGGCGATGTCGAACGCCAGGCCTAGCCGCCCGGTCTCACCTGCGGCACGGTGTGACCGACGCCACTCGGCGTCTCGGGAGGGAGACCAGAACTGTGAAGACCAAGAACACCCTCGTCGGGGAGCTCAGCGCTGAGTTCGCCGGCACGTTGATACTCATCCTGTTCGGCTGCGGGGTCGTGGCCTCGGTCGTGGCCGCCGGGCGCGGCGACGTCGACTCGATCAGCTGGGCGTGGGGCCTGGGTGTCGTGCTCGGCATCTACACCGCCGGCAAGATCACCGGCGCGCACCTCAACCCGGCCGTGACGATCGCGCTCGCCGCGTTCCGCGGCTTCCCGTGGGGCAAGGTGGCGCCCTACGCGCTCGCCCAGCTCGCGGGTGCCTTCGTGGCCGCGATCATCGTGCGGTTCACCTACGCCGACTTCATCAAGGCGATCGACCCCGACCTGGGCAAGGCGTCGATGGGGATCTTCTTCACCTCGCCCGGTGCCACGCCGGACGGCGAGGCCGTCGTGTCCATCACGACCGCGTTCTCGGACCAGGTGCTCGGCACGGCGATCCTGGTCTTCCTGGTGCTCGCCCTCACGACGGCGGTCAACAACCCGCCGATGGCCAACCTGACGCCCTGGTTCGTCGGCATGATCGTGGTCGCGATCGGCATGGCGTGGGGCGCCAACGCCGGCTACGCCATCAACCCGGCCCGCGACCTCGGGCCGCGGCTCGCCGCCTGGATGACGGGCTACGGCAACGACGTCTGGGAGGCGGCCGGCAGCAACGACGTCTACTTCTGGGTGCCGATCGTCGCCCCCGTCATCGGCGGCCTGATCGGTGGCGCCGCGTTCAAGTTCCTCATCGAGATCCACCTGCCCGTCGAGGACCCGGAGACGGTCGCCGAGAAGGGCGTCCAGACCGACGCGTTCTGACCGCCCGACCGTCTGACCGCCTGAACGCCCGTCCACCTCACCCGTCCACACCACACAGGAGAACCGCATGACCCAGTACGTCGGAGCCGTCGACCAAGGCACCACGAGCACCCGTTTCATGATCTTCGACCACGGTGGCAACGAGATCGCCCGTCACCAGCTCGAGCACGAGCAGATCCTGCCGCAGGCCGGGTGGGTCGAGCACGACCCGGTGGAGATCTGGGAGCGCACCAGCTCGGTCATCCAGACCGGGCTCAGCAAGGCCAAGCTGCAGGCGAGCGACCTGGCCGCCCTCGGCATCACCAACCAGCGCGAGACCACCGTGGTCTGGGACAAGAACACCGGCCGGCCCTACTACAACGCGATCGTGTGGCAGGACACCCGCACCGACCGGATCGCCAGCAAGCTCGAGCGCGACGGGCACGGCGACCTGATCCGCGAGCGCGCCGGGCTGCCGCCCGCGACGTACTTCTCCGGCGGCAAGATCCAGTGGATCCTCGAGAACGTCGACGGGGTCCGCGAGGCCGCCGAGGCCGGCGACGCGCTCTTCGGCAACACCGACTCGTGGCTGATCTGGAACCTCACCGGCGGCACCGACGGCGGCGTCCACGTCACCGAGCCGACCAACGCCAGCCGCACGATGCTGATGGACCTCGAGACCCTGCAGTGGGACGACGAGCTGCTCGCGCTCTTCGACATCCCGCGGGCGATGCTGCCCGAGATCAAGTCGTCCAGCGAGCCCGGCGGCTACGGCACGACGCGGGCCAACGGTCCGCTGCGGGGCGAGGTCCCGCTCACCGGCATCCTCGGCGACCAGCAGGCCGCGACCGTCGGCCAGGTCTGCTTCGAGCCCGGCGAGGCCAAGAACACCTACGGCACCGGCAACTTCATGCTGCTCAACACCGGCACCGAGCTGGTGCGCTCCAAGGCCGGCCTGCTCACGACGGTCTGCTACAAGTTCGGCGAGGACAAGCCGGTCTATGCCCTGGAGGGGTCGATCGCCGTCACCGGGTCTGCCGTGCAGTGGCTGCGCGACCAGCTCGGCATCATCAGCGGTGCGGCGCAGAGCGAGTCCCTGGCCCGGCAGGTCGACGACAACGGGGGCGTCTACTTCGTGCCGGCGTTCTCGGGGCTCTTCGCGCCCTACTGGCGCTCCGACGCCCGCGGGGCGATCGTCGGGCTGTCGCGCTTCAACACCAACGCCCACCTGGCCCGGGCGACCCTGGAGTCGATCTGCTACCAGAGCCGTGACGTCGCCGAGGCGATGGAGAAGGACTCGGGGGTCAAGCTCGAGGTGCTCAAGGTCGACGGCGGCGTGACCGCCAACGAGCTGTGCATGCAGATCCAGGCCGACGTCCTGGGCGTCGAGGTGAGCCGTCCGGTCGTCGCCGAGACCACGGCTCTCGGTGCGGCGTACGCCGCCGGCCTGGCCGTCGGTTTCTGGAACAACACCGACGAGCTCGTCGAGAACTGGAACGAGGCGAAGCGATGGTCGCCACAGTGGGATGACAAGCAGCGCGAGGAGGGTTACACCCAGTGGAAGAAGGCGGTGACCCGCACGCTCGACTGGGTCGACGTCGACTGACCCGCTGATCGGCGCCACCACGGTCGCCGCCACCCCCACACCACCGCTACGAGAGGTTCCCCGACATGAGGTCCGTCGCACTGTCACCCGAGTTCCGCGAGGCGTCCCTGGCCGCCATGGCGGCCGAGGAGCTCGACGTCCTGGTGATCGGCGGTGGGGTGGTCGGCGCGGGCAGCGCGCTCGACGCGGCCACCCGCGGCCTCAAGGTCGGCCTGGTCGAGGCGCGTGACTTCGCCTCGGGCACGTCGAGCCGCTCGAGCAAGCTGGTCCACGGTGGTCTCCGCTACCTGGAGATGCTCGACTTCCGGCTGGTGTCCGAGGCGCTCAAGGAGCGGGGCCTGCTCCTGCAGGAGCTGGCCCCGCACCTGGTGCACCCCGTCGCGTTCCTCTATCCCCTCAAGCACCGCGGGTGGGAGCGCTTCTACGCCGGCTCCGGCGTCGCGCTCTACGACGCCATGTCGCGCATCTCGGGTCGCTCCGGGGTCCCGCTCCACCAGCACCTCACCCGCCGCGGCGCCCGCAAGCTGGTGCCGTCGCTGCGCAAGGACGCGCTGATCGGCGCGCTGAAGTACTACGACGCGCAGGTCGACGACGCCCGCCACACCATGTTCCTGTCCCGTACGGCGGCGGCCTACGGCGCCAAGATCGCCTCGCGTGCCCGCGTCGTCGAGCTCGTGCGCGAGGGCGAGCGGGTGACCGGCGCGGTGGTGCGCGACCTCGAGAACGACACCACGGTGACCATCCGCGCCAAGCAGGTCATCAACGCCACGGGCGTGTGGACCGACGAGACGCAGGACCTCGGCGGCCAGCGCGGCACCTTCCACGTGCGCGCCAGCAAGGGCATCCACCTCGTCGTGCCCAAGGACCGGATCCGGTCCGAGGTGGGTCTCATCCTGCGCACCGAGAAGTCCGTGCTCTTCGTCATCCCGTGGGGCCAGCACTGGATCATCGGCACCACCGACACCGACTGGACCCTCGACAAGGCCCACCCCGCGGCCAGCGAGGCCGACATCGACTACCTCCTCGACCACGTCAACGCCGTGCTCGAGACCCCGCTGACGCGGGCCGACGTCCAGGGCGTCTACGCCGGGCTGCGGCCGCTGCTCGAGGGCGAGTCCGAGGCGACGTCCAAGCTCTCGCGCGAGCACGCGGTCGGTCATCCGGCGCCCGGGCTCGTCGTCGTCGCCGGCGGCAAGTACACGACGTACCGGATCATGGCGCAGGACGCCGTCGACGAGGCCGTCTTCGGGCTGTCGTCGCTCTTCGACCGCAAGGTGGGCCCGTCGGTGACGGCCAAGGTCCCGCTGCTGGGGGCCGAGGGCTACAGCGCGCTGGTCAACTCGCGCCACGTCCTCGCCGAGTCCTCGGGCCTGCACGACGTGTGGATCGAGCACCTGCTCAACCGCTACGGGTCGCTGATCCACGAGCTCCTCGACCTGGTCGCGGCCGACCCGACACTGGGGGAGCCGCTCGAGAACGCCCCCGACTACCTGCGTGTCGAGGTCGTCTACGCCGCCAGCCACGAGGGTGCCCGGCACCTCGACGACGTGCTGACCCGCCGCACCCGGGTGTCGATCGAGACGTTCGACCGCGGTGTCGGCGCCGCCGAGGAGGTCGCCGCGCTGATGGGTCCCGAGCTGGGCTGGAGCGACGAGCAGCGGACGCTCGAGATCGACCACTACCGCAAGCGGGTCGAGGCCGAGCTGCAGAGCCAGCAGATGCCCGATGACGCCACCGCCGACGCCGCCCGGCTGGGTGCCGCCGACGTCGTGCCGCTCAGCTGAGGCCCGTCCTCCGGCGTTTCGGCAGGAGCGCCGGGGGAGTGGGACGATCAGGGGGATGTCCGAGAGCACCGATCCCTCCCAGCCGGCCGGCGTGACCAGCCTCCCGCTGGTCTTCGACGAGCCCCGCGGTCGTCGCAAGCCGCCGCCACACCTGGCCGACCTCGACGCCGCCGGCCGCAAGGCGCTGCTGGAGGAGCGGGGGCTGCCGGGCTTCCGGGCCAAGCAGCTCTCGACCCACTACTTCGGCCGGCTGGTCGACGACCCCGCCGAGATGACCGACCTGCCGGCCGCCCAGCGCGCCGAGCTCGTCGCCGCGCTGCTGCCCGAGCTGATGACGCCGCTGCGCACCATGGAGGCCGACCAGGGCACCACCCGCAAGACCCTGTGGAAGCTGTTCGACGGGGCTCTCGTCGAGTCGGTGCTGATGCGCTACCCCGACCGCGCCACGATCTGCGTCTCCAGCCAGGCCGGCTGTGGCATGGCCTGCCCGTTCTGCGCCACCGGCCAGGGCGGCCTGCAGCGCAACATGTCGACCGCCGAGATCGTCGAGCAGGTCGTCGCCGGCGCCCGGTCGATGGCCCGCGGCGAGGTGCCGGGCGGCCCCGGCCGGGTCTCCAACGTCGTGTTCATGGGCATGGGCGAGCCGATGGCCAACTACAAGGCCGTCATCGGCGCCGTACGCCGGATGGTCGACCCGAGCCCCGACGGCCTCGGGATGAGCGCCCGCGGCATCACCGTGTCGACGGTCGGGCTGGTGCCGCGCATCCGCCAGCTCGCCGACGAGGGCATCCCCGTGACGCTGGCGCTGAGCCTGCACGCTCCCGACGACGAGCTGCGCAACGAGCTGGTGCCGATCAACACCCGTTTCTCGGTCGCCGAGACCGTCGACGCCGCGTTCCACTACGCCGAGACCACCAAGCGTCGCGTCAGCATCGAGTACGCCATGATGCGCGGCATCAACGACCAGGCCTGGCGCGCCGACCTCCTCGCCGACGTGCTGATGCGCGGCGACTGGGGCTGGGTCCACGTCAACCTGATCCCGCTCAACCCCACCCCGGGCAGCAAGTGGACGGCGTCCGACCCGGCCGACGAGCGCGAGTTCGTCCGCCGGCTCGAGGCCCGCGGCATCCCCACGACCGTGCGCGACACCCGCGGTCGCGAGATCGACGGCGCCTGCGGACAGCTGGCCGCCACCGAGGCGTGACCTCGTCATGACGGCGGGCCTGACGCCCGCGGCCGTCGCGACCGCCAGCGCCGCCTGGAACTGGTACCCCACCGACGCCACCACCGTCGAGACCGACGGCTACCTGCTCGTGCGCTGGCCCGGCTACTTCCGCTCGCCGCCCCACGTCATCCGGTTCGACCCCGCGGCGCCCGTCGAGGAGACCCTCGACGAGGTCGCCGGCCACGTGCGGGGGTGGGGGCACGACGAGGTCCTGGTCTGGGTCAAGCTCGACGCGCCCCCTGCTCTGGAGCCGTCCCTGCGGTCCCGCGGCGGGACGATCGACGAGACCGTCGACGTGTTCGCGCTCGACCTCACCGCCGGCTCGCGCGCGCTCGACGTGCCCGATGACCTCGAGGTGCGCTGGCAGGTCGACGAGGCCACCACCCGTGCCGTCATCCAGGTCGGGATCGAGGCGTTCGACGAGGGGTCGATGCCGGGCGACGACCGGGTCCGCGAGCTGGCGGCCGAGGCCCGCGCCGACTTCGACGCCCGTCGTACGGCGGGTGCGCTGGTCTACCTCGACGGCCGGCCGGTCGCCGCCGGCGGGCTGACGATGGCCGGCGACGTCGCCCGGCTGTGGGGCGGCGGCGTCGTGCCCGACGCCCGCGGCCGCGGCGCCTACCGCGCCATCCTGGCCGCCCGGCTCGACCACGCGGTGTCGCTGGGCGCGACGACGGCGCTCGTCAAGGGACGGGTCGAGACCTCGGGCCCGGTCCTGCGCCGGGCGGGGTTCGCGGTGTTCGGCCAGGAGCGCTCCTACGTCGTCCCGGTCGCTCCCCTCGTGACCGCGGGGTGACGACCGACGTTCACGAACGGGCCACGCACGCGCCACGCGGCGACCGCCCCTCGTTGACGGAGCGTCCCTAGCGTCGGCGTCATGGCCGACGTGCTCCCGCTCGCCCGTGCTTCCCGCCCCTCCTCCCGGCTCCGCGTCCTGGTGGTCGCCGAGTCCTTCCTCCCACAGGTCAACGGCGTCACCGGCTCCGTGCGCCGGGTGCTCGACCACCTCGCCGCCGAGGGCCACGACGCCGAGGTGGTCGCCCCGACCGGCCCCGACGTCTACGCCGGCTTCCGCGTGCGGCACGCCCGGGGCGCGACGCTGCCGTTCTACCGCGACTTCAAGATCGGGCTGGAGACCCGGCGGCGCCTGCGTCGCACGATGCTCCGGTTCGCGCCCGACGTCGTCCACATCGCCTCGCCGGCGACGCTCGGCTACCAGGCCGCCAAGGTGGCGGCTGAGCTCGGCATCCCGACGGTCGCGATCTACCAGACCGACCTGGTCGGCTTCGCCGAGCGCTACGACGTGCCGGGGGGTGCCGCGGCGATGGCGGCCCTCACCCGCCGCATCCACACCCGGGTCGACCGCACCCTCGCCCCCTCCTCGGCCAGCCTGCGCCAGCTCGCCGACCTCGACGTCCCCGGCACCGCCTTGTGGCCGCGTGGCGTCGACCTGGAGCAGTTCCGCCCCGACCGGCGCGACCCCGCCCTGCGGTCCCGCCTCCTCGGTGATGCTCCCGGGCGGGTCCTGGTCGGCTACGTCGGTCGGCTCGCCCCCGAGAAGGAGCTGGACCTGCTCGCCGTCCTGGCCGACGACCCGCGCCTCCAGCTGGTCGTCGTCGGCGGCGGGCCCGAGGAGCACCGGCTGCGGTCGCTGCTGCCCGGGGCGCACCTCCTCGGGGTGCTGCACGGTGACGAGCTCGGGGCGGCGTACGCCTCGCTCGACGTGTTCGTCCACACCGGGCGCCACGAGACCTACTGCCAGTCGGCCCAGGAGGCCCTCGCGTCCGGCGTCCCGGTGGTCGCCCCGCGCCAGGGCGGACCGGTCGACGTGGTGGACGACGGCGTGGCCGGCTTCCTCTACCGACCCGGCGACGCCGCCGACCTCGCGACCTTCGTCGACCTGCTCGCCTCCGACCCTGCGCTCCGGCGCCGGGTGGGCCTGGCCGCGCGGCGCTCGGTCGCCGACCGGTCGTGGCGCTCGGTCAACGAGGCCCTGGTCGGGCACTACCGCGAGGTCGTCGCCGACCGGGCGGAGTGGGACGCACTGTCGGGCTGAGGTGGGTCGGGCTGGGTGGCGGCCACGAACCGCGCAACTGCGCGGTTCGCGGGCCGGATCATCACCCCGCGAGCAGCGCGGCCGCCTCGTCGACGGTGTCGACGAGGTGCACGCGCGACTCCATCGGCCGGCCCTTGGCCAGCGCCTGCAGCAGCGGCCAGGTCGGCACCGTCCTGGTCCAGTGCCGTCGGCCCACGAGGACCATGGGCGCGACCGAGGTCTCCTCGGCGTAGTAGTTCTCGCAAGCGTCCTGGAAGACCTCCTGCACGGTCCCGGCGGCGCCGGGCAGGAACACGATGCCGGCGTCGCAGACCTCGAGCAGCACGGCCTCGCGGGTGGCGTTGCGGACGTACTTGGCGATCGCCGTGGCGAAGAGGTTGGGCGGCTCGTGGCCGTAGTGCCACGTCGGCACGCCCAGGGTCGTGGTGGGCTCGGGCTGGCCGGCGACGGCGGTGCGCGCGCAGGAGGCCCACGCGTCGATCGAGGGGCGGTAGGACGGCACCTCGGCCAGGATCTCCAGCGCGGTCTCCAGGGCGCTCACGTCGAGCGCGGCGAGCCGGCCGCCGAGGTTGGCGGCCTCCATCGCGCCCGGGCCGCCACCGGTGGCCACGACGAGCGTCTGGCCGAGGGCGCGTCCGAGCCGGGCCGCCTCGGCGTACGCCGGCTCGTCCCGAGCCAGCGCGTGGCCGCCCATCACGCCGACGATGCGCCTCCCGGAGACGAACTGGGCCAGGGCCTCGTCGATGGCGTGGTCGTGCAGCGCCGCGGCCAGGGTGTCGTCGCGACCGGGCACCCGCTGGGCCCAGGCGTAGGTGCGTGCGTCGAGGCTGCGGGAGTAGGGCGTGCGGTCGAAGAGCTCGTCGGGCGTGTAGAGGTGCGGCCGGTAGACGTCGAGCGGCGACGCGTTGACGTCGGGCAGGACCAGCGCGCCGGCCGCGGAAAGGGCGTCGTCGTCGCCCGGGGCGAAGGTGCAGCCCAGGAACGCCGCCCCGCGCACGTCGCGGGCGAGCAGCTCCCCGGCCCGGCCGACCAGGTCGAGCCGGTGGACCCGCCACGAGCCGAGCCGCCGCGCGCCGCCGGCCAGCCGGTGGTCGAGGTCGGCCACCGACTCGATGTGCACGACGCGCCCCCGAGACCGCTTCACGTCAGCCGAGGCTACTCACGTCTCGACCGGAGCGCAGCGACCCGATGGGGTCAGATAGCCCTGACCCCACCGGGCGGGCCGCCCTAGAACGCATGGGCCATCAGGTCACCGAACAGCTCCTGCTCGTCGGCGGCCTCGAGCCCCTTCTGCCGGAACCAGGCGCAGACGTTGGTGCAGTCGCGCATCAGGTAGTCGAACCCGTTGGTGTTGCCGACCAGGTCGACGATCTGCGGGAGGTCGATGATGACCAGCCGGTCGCCCGCGGCCAGGATGTTGTAGGCGGACAGGTCGCCATGGACGATCCCGGACTGCACCATCGTCGCCATCGCGTCGCGCAGCTGGTCGAAGTACGACGCCAGCAGCGCCGGCTCGGGGCGGGTCTGCGCGAGGCGCGGCGCACTGTCGCCGTCGACGGTGATCCACTCCATGAGGATCTCGGTGCCGTCGATCTGCACCGGGTAGGGGACCGGCAGCCCGAGGGACCAGAAGCGCTTGAGCGCGTCCCACTCCGAGGTCGCCCACTCGCCGGACGCGACGAGCTTGCCGAAGGTCGACTTGCGCTTGAGGGCGCGCTCGTCGCGGGACCGCTTCATCGCGCGGCCCTCGGTGTAGCCGGCTGAGCGGTGGAACGTGCGGTGCTCGGTGGAGCGGTAGCGCTTGGCCGCCATCACGACGGCCTTGTCGGGTTCGAGCGGGTCGGCGCGCTCGAGCAGGAAGACGTCGGCCTCCTTGCCGGTCTTGAGGATGCCGAGCTCGGTGTCGACGGCGCCCTGCGACGTCACGACCCAGTCGGGACGGGGCTCAGGGCCGCGCGAGAGCGGCTCGACGCTGAGCCAGGTCGACCAGCGCTGGGTGCCGTCGTCGACGTCGTCGTAGGTGGTCCAGTCGACGGTGAAGTCGGGGTGGAGGTCGTGCTGGGGGTCGTACGGGTCAGGCGTGAAGCCCTGGGAGGTCATGGGTGGTGGTGCTCGTTTCGAGGAGGAGGGAGTGGTCTGCGGACAGGCCAACGACAGTCATGGACATGTCACGCTCCTCTCGACGGCACCAGCGGCTCGCCGGCGACTCGGTGCCAGGGTGGCGGACGTCGTACGACGTCCGCAAGCGATTAAGCGGCGGCGGTCAGGCAGCGGCCGCGGTGGTCTCGATGTGGAGCTCGCCGACGCGCTCCCAGGTGTCGTCGACGTGCACGACGTCGCGACCGGCGCGGTGCAGCAGGCTCGCGGCGATGCCGGCGCGGTAGCCGGAGCGGCAGTGGACCCACAGCTCGCCCGGCGGCATCCGGCGCCCGGCCGTCTCGACCTCGTGGACCGGCAGGTGCAGCGCGCCGGGAAGGTGGCCGTCGAGCCACTCGTCGCGCTGGCGGACGTCGACGACGACGGGGCCGCGGGTGCCGGTGGCGGCGGCGAAGGTCCGGGCCTCGCGGTACGCCGCCCAGTCGGCCCGCCGGTAGCTCGCCGTGAGCGGCTCGGGCGCACCGTCGTGGGCGCCGTCCTGAGGACTGTCGGGGGTATCGACGTGCGCACCGACGCGGTCGATCCCGATCCGGGCGAGGTCGCGCAGTGCGGGCTCGAGGACCTCGGCTGTGTCGGTGAGCAGGACGAGGTCGTCGTCCCAGGGCACGAGCCAGCCGACGTAGGTCGCGAACTGGGCGGAGTACTCGACGTTGACGCTCCCGGGCAGGTGGCCCTCGGCGAACGCGGCCCGGCCGCGCAGGTCGATGACCCACGAGCCGGACAGCACGGCGTCGCGGACCTCCTCGGATGTGACGCGGCGGGCGCTGCGGGGAGCGGCGGCGCCGGCTCCGGCGCGGTCGAGCCGGTCGACCCGTTCGACGTGGTCGACCCGTTCGACGTGGCGGCGAACCGGGCCGAGGCCGGTGACGAGGTCGGTCACGAGCACATCTCCTTCGGTGAGCCGGGCGGGGTGGTGGTCCGATGAGCCATTAAGTTAACTAACTCAATAGAGTTATATCAGGACAGCGGGACCTCGCTCAAGCCGTCTGCACGCAACACGTCGCGATGGCTCGCGAGGGGTCCCGACCCCTGGAGGGTCAGGTCAGCGGACGCCCCAGGAGTAGGACTGCTTGCGGAGGCCGAGGTACATGAAGGTCTCGGTGGAGAGGACGCCGGGGATGCTGCGGATCTGGGTGGAGATCAGCTCGAGGAGGTGGTCGTCGCTCTCGCAGACGATCTCGGCGAGCAGGTCGTAGCGGCCGGCGGTGATGACGACGTAGTCGACCTCCTCGATCGCGGACAGGGCGTCGGCGACCGGCTCGAGGGCGCCGGTGACGGTCACGCCGATCATGGCCTGGCGGGCGAAGCCGCGCTGCATGGGGTCGGTGACCGCGACGATCTGCATGATGCCGGCGTCGACGAGCTTCTGCACGCGCTGACGCACGGCGGCCTCGGACAGCCCGACCTCCTTGCCGATCGAGGCGTAGGACTGGCGTCCGTCACGTTGCAGCTGCTCGATGATCGCCTTGGCCACGTCGTCGAGGGGAGCCGGTCGGGTGGTCACGACACCGAGCCTTCCACAAGCCCCGCCCTCAGAGCATCGACCCGGCCTTGTCGAGGACGGTGCGCAGGATCTGCTCCATCTCGTCGAAGTGGGTCTGGTCGCAGACGAGCGGCGGCGCGAGCTGGACGACGGGGTCGCCCCGGTCGTCGGCGCGGCAGTAGAGGCCCTCGGCGTAGAGCTGCTTGGAGACGAAGCCGAAGAGCAGCCGCTCGCACTCCTCGGCGGTGAAGGTCTCGCGCGTGGCCTGGTCCTTGACCAGCTCGATGCCGTAGAAGTAGCCGTCGCCGCGGACGTCGCCGACGATCGGCAGGTCCTTGAGGCGCTCGAGGGTGGCGCGGAGCGCCGGCGCGTTGGTGCGGACGTGCTCGAGGACGCCCTCCTCCTCGAAGATCTGCAGGTTCTTGAGACCCACGGCCGTCGAGACCGGGTGGCCGCCGAACGTGTAGCCGTGGGCGAACATTGCCTTGTCCTCGAGGAACGGCGCCATCAGCCGGTCGCTGGCGATCATCGCGCCGAGCGGGGCGTAGCCGGAGGTGATGCCCTTGGCGCAGGTGATGATGTCGGGCTGGTAGCCGAACCGCTCCGCACCGAACATGTAGCCGAGGCGCCCGAAGGCGCAGATGACCTCGTCGGAGACCAGCAGGACGTCGTGCTCGTCGCAGATCTCACGGACCCGGTCGAAGTAGCCGGGCGGCGGCGGGAAGCAGCCACCGGCGTTCTGCACCGGCTCGAGGAAGACGGCGGCGACGGTGTCGGGACCCTCGTTCTCGATGGCGACGCCGATCTGGTCGGCGGCCCAGCGACCGAACGCGTCGGGGTCGTCGCCGTGGATCGGAGCGCGGAAGATGTTGGTGTTGGGCACCCGGAACGTCGAGGGCACCAACGGCTCGAACTGCTGCTTGAGCAGCGGGAGCCCGGTGATCGAGAGGGCGCCCGCGGTGGTGCCGTGGTAGGCGATGGTGCGGCTGATGACCTTGTGCTTCATCGGCTTGCCGGTGAGCTTGAAGTAGTTCTTGGCGAGCTTCCACGCCGACTCGACCGCCTCGCCGCCACCGCTGGTGAAGAACACCCGGTTGAGGTCGCCGGGGGCGTAGGACGCCACCTTCTCGGCCAGCTCGATCGCGCTCGGGTGGGCGTAGGACCACAGCGGCATGAACGCCAGCTCCTTGGCCTGCCGGGCCGCCGCCTCGGCGAGGTCCTCGCGCCCGTGGCCGAGCTGGCTGACGAACAGGCCGGCGAGCCCGTCGAGGTATCGCTTGCCCTGGGAGTCGTAGAGATGGACGCCCTCGCCGCGCACCATGATCGGCACGTCGTTGCCGGCGTAGGCGCCGTGGCGCGTGAAGTGCATCCAGAGGTGGTCCTTGGCGGCCTGCTGCAGGTGCGCCTCGTCGAGAGCCATGCCCCCATCGTGCGCGGTCGGAGGGGGCTCGGGCAAGTGGATCCGCAGGTCTTGCGCCGACAGGCGACGAAATCCGCAGTGATCGCTAGGCTCACGTCCCATGGCGGACCTCACCTTCTCCAACGTCGTCGGCGGCGCGCTCGTCCCGGCCGCGTCCGGCACGACGTACGACGTCGTCGACCCCAGCACCGGCCAGGTCTATGCGCAGGCGCCGCTGTCGGGTGCCGACGACGTCGACCGGGCCTACGCCGCCGCGGCGGCCGCGTTCGAGACCTGGGGCGAGACGACGCCGCAGGAGCGGGCGCGGGCGCTGCTCCACATCGCCGACGCCATCGACGCGCGGGCCGACGAGATCGTGGCCGTGGAGGTGCAGGACACCGGCAAGCCGATCGGGCTCACGGCCTCCGAGGAGCTGCCGCCGAGCTCCGACCACTTCCGGTTCTTCGCGGGCGCGGCCCGGGTGCTCGAGGGCAAGTCGGCCGGGGAGTACCTCGCCGACCACACGTCGTTCGTCCGTCGCGAGCCCGTCGGGGTCGTCGGCCAGGTCACGCCGTGGAACTACCCGCTGATGATGATGATCTGGAAGATCGCGCCGGCCCTCGCCGCCGGCAACACCGTCGTCCTCAAGCCGAGCGACACCACGCCGGCCAGCTCGACGCTCCTGGCCGAGCTCTGCCAGGAGTTCCTGCCGCCCGGCGTCCTCAACGTCGTCTGCGGCGACCGCGCCACCGGCCGGCTGCTCGTCGAGCACCGCACCCCGCAGATGGTGTCGATCACCGGCTCGGTCCGCGCCGGCATGGAGGTCGCGGGCTCCGCGGCGGCCGACGTCAAGCGCGTCCACCTCGAGCTCGGCGGCAAGGCGCCGGTCGTGGTCTTCGACGACGCCGACATCGAGAAGGCCGCCACCGCGATCGCCGAGGCCGGGCTCTTCAACGCCGGCCAGGACTGCACCGCCGCGACCCGCGTGCTCTGCCAGTCCGGCGTGGCGGCCGAGTTCACCGCCGCCCTGACCGAGGCCGTCCGCGGACTGCACACGGGCCCGCCCAGCGACGAGGACGCCTTCTACGGCGCGCTCAACAGCGCCGACCAGCTCGACCGGGTCGCCGGGATGGTCGACCGGCTCCCCGACCACGCGACCCTGCAGACCGGCGGTGGCCGTCAGGGCGACGTCGGCTACTTCTACGAGCCCACCGTGATCTCCGGACTGCGCCAGGGCGACGAGCAGGTCCAGGACGAGATCTTCGGCCCGGTCCTGACGGTCCAGTCCTTCGCCGACGAGGCCGAGGCGCTGCGCCTGGCCAACGACGTCCGCTACGGCCTCTCGTCGTCGGTGTGGACCAAGGACCACGGCACCGCGATGCGCGTCTCCAAGCGCCTCGACTTCGGTGTCGTGTGGATCAACACCCACATCCCGTTCGTCTCCGAGATGCCCCACGGCGGCTTCAAGCACTCCGGCTACGGCAAGGACCTGTCCATGTACGGACTCGAGGACTACACCCGCATCAAGCACGTCATGAGCTACATCGGGGACGGCTCGTGAGGATCCTCCTGGTCGGCGCCGGTGGCGTCGGCGGCGCGTTCACCGCGATCGCCGCGCGGCGTGACTTCTTCGAGACGATCGTGGTCGCCGACTACGACCTGGCCCGGGCCGAGCGGGGTGCCGCCGCCGACCCGCGCTACGTCGCCGCCCAGGTCGACGCCTCCGACTCCGCCTCGGTGACCGCGCTGTGCCAGGAGCACGGCATCACCCACGTGATGAACGCCGTCGACCCGGTCTTCAACATGCCGATCTTCGAGGGTGCCCTGGCCGCCGGGGCCGACTACCTCGACATGGCGATGTCGCTGTCCAAGCCGCACCCCGAGGCGCCGTACTCGCAGACGGGCATCAAGCTCGGCGACGAGCAGTTCGCCGCCGCGTCGCAGTGGGAGGACGCCGGCCGGCTCGCCCTCGTCGGCATCGGCGTCGAGCCCGGCCTGTCCGACGTCTTCGCGCGCTACGCCTCCGACCACCTGTTCTCCGAGATCGACGAGCTCGGCACCCGCGACGGCGCCAACCTCGTCGTCACCGACGACGACGGCAACGAGGTCTTCGCGCCGTCGTTCTCGATGTGGACGACGATCGAGGAGTGCCTCAACCCGCCGGTGGTCTGGCAGGACGGCGGGTGGTTCACCACGGCGCCGTTCAGCGAGCCGGAGGTCTTCGACTTCCCCGAGGGCATCGGGCCGGTCGAGTGCGTCAACGTCGAGCACGAGGAGGTGCTCCTCATGCCGCGCTGGATCGACTGCAAGCGAGCGACGTTCAAGTACGGCCTCGGCGACGAGTTCATCACCATCCTCAAGGTGCTGCACACCCTCGGCCTCGACCGCACCGAGAAGGTCCGGGTCAAGGGCGTCGAGGTGAGCCCGCGCGACGTCGTCGCCGCGGTGCTGCCCGACCCCGCCACCGTCGGGCCGCGGATGACGGGCAAGACCTGCGCCGGCCTGTGGGTCACCGGCACGGGCAAGGACGGCGAGCCACGCTCGACCTACCTCTACCACGTGGTCGACAACGAGTGGACGATGCAGGAGTACGGCCACCAGTGCGTCGTCTGGCAGACCGCGATCAACCCGGTCGTCGCGCTCGAGCTGCTCGCGACCGGCGTGTGGACCGGGGCGGGCGTGCTCGGGCCGGAGGCCTTCGACGCCGTGCCGTTCCTCGACCTGCTCACCGCCTACGGCAGCCCGTGGGGCCTCATGGAGGTCGCGCCCGCCGCAGGCTAGGTTCTCGGGGTGTCTCGGACCCGTCGCCTCGGAGCGCTGACCTCCACCGCTCTCCTGCTCGGGCTGCTGCCGTCGTCCGCGACGGGCAGCCTCCCGGCCGACGACCCCGCACCTGCCCGGCCTGCGCCGGGTGCGCCCGGCATCGGCGACCCCTACTGGCCGCTCGACGGCAACGGCGGCATCGACGTCCAGCACTACGACATCGACGACCGCTACGACTTCGCCACCGGCGAGCTCTCCGGTACGACGACCCTGACCCTGCGTGCCACCGCCGACCTCTCGCGGTTCAACCTCGACCTGCTGCTGCCGGTCTCCGCCGTCACCGTCGGCGGCACCCCGGCCGCCTTCACCAAGACCAGTGCGCACGAGCTGCAGGTCACCCCGGCGGCGGCCCTGGCGCGCGGCGCCACCACCGACGTCGTCGTGACCTACGCCGGCCGCCCCGGACCGATCCGCTACGCCGGCGAGCGCAACTGGCTCGCCGACGAGGACGAGGTCGTCACGATGAACGAGCCCCACATGGCGCCTTGGTGGTACCCCGCCAACGACCACCCGCGCGACAAAGCGACCTTCGACATCACCGTCACGGGTCCGGCCACCCACCAGGTCGTCTCCAACGGCCTGCTCGTCGACCGCACGGTCGACGGTGCGGTGGCGACCACGCACTGGCGCTCGGTGCACCCGATGGCGACCTACCTCGCGTTCTTCGCCCTCGGGCGCTACGACGTCGAGCAGTCCGTGCGGGGCGGGCTGCCGTCCTACGTCGCGGTCTCGCAGGAGCTCGAGCCGGAGCGTCGCGCGTCGGCGATGCGGTCGCTGCGCCGCAGCGGCGAGATCACCGCGTGGCTCGCGCAACGCCTCGGTCCCTACCCGTTCGAGTCGACCGGCGGCGTGGCGACGTCGCTGGGCGACCGCTTCGAGCAGGGCGCCTTCGCGCTCGAGAACCAGACGCGTCCGGTCTACCCCGACTACCAGGGCGTCGACATCGTGGTGCACGAGCTGACCCACCAGTGGTTCGGCGACTCGGTCTCGGTACGGCGCTGGCGCGACATCTGGCTCAACGAGGGCTTCGCGCAGTTCATGGAGGTCTACTACGACGCCCGGCACGGCGGCCCCACGGCCCAGCAGTGGCTGCGGCTGACCCGCAGCAGCTACGCGCGCTGGAACGTCGACATCGGCGACCCCGGACCGGGCCGGGTCTTCGACGACGCCGTCTACACCCGGGGCGCGATGGCCGTGCAGGCCCTGCGGCACCGGATCGGTGACCGCCGCTTCTGGCGGTTGCTGCGCACCTGGACCCGCGACCACCGCTACGGCAACGGCACCGTCGACGACTTCCGCGACCTCGCCGAGCGGATCACGGGCTGGCAGCTCGACCGGTTCTTCCGCGTGTGGCTGCGCGCGCCGCGGCCGCCGGCCAGGACCAGGGCCAACGGCCTGAGGTGACGGGAGTACTCGCCGGGTTCGCGACGATCGCGGTCATCATCGGCCTCGGGATGCTCCTGGCCCACACCGGCGTGATCGACGAGGCCGGCCAGCGCACGCTGAGCGCGGTGGCGTTCTTCCTGGCCAGCCCGGCGCTGCTCTTCACGGTGCTGCAGGACAACGACGTCGAGCGGATCTTCTCCGGAACGCTCGTCGCCGTCGTCGCGGGCGTCGTCGCGACCGTCTCGGTCACCGCGACGGTCGCACGGCTCCGGCGCGAGGAGCTCGGGCGCACGGTGATCGCGTCGATGTGCTCGTCCTACTGCAACGCGGGCAACCTCGGACTGCCCATCGCCGCCTACGTCCTGGGCGACGCCGCGCTGATCGCGCCGGTCCTCCTGCTGCAGATGCTCGTGCTGCAGCCGCTCGCCCTCACCGTGCTGGACGTCGCGGCGAGCCCGACCCGCCCGTCGTGGTCCCGGGTCGTCACCCGCCCGCTGCGCAACCCGATCACGGTCGCGAGCATCGCCGGCGTGGCCGTCGCCCTCAGCGGCGTCACCGTGCCGGCGGCGGTCAACGACCCGCTCGCCCTGGTCGGCGGGATGGCGGTCCCGTCGATGCTGCTGGCGTACGGCGTCAGCCTGCGCCTCGGGCCGCTCCCGGGTCGCGGCGTCCCGCCCGGCGAGCTCGGCCTGGCGGTCGGGCTCAAGCTCCTCGTGCAACCCGCAGCGGCCTACGCCGTCGGGCTGGCGGTCGGTCTCGAGGACGCCGCCCTGCTCGCGGTCGCCGTCATCTCGGCCCTGCCGACCGCCCAGAACGTGTTCGTCATCGCCGGTCGCTACGGCCGCGCCGAGCTGCTGGCGCGCGACGCGATCTTCGTCAGCACCCTGGGCTGCGTGCCGGTGGTGCTCGGGATCGTGGCGCTGCTCGCCTAGGCACGCCCTTGCCGCGAGCAGGCCCTCGTCGGGACGGCCGTCCGGTAGTAACGTCCGCCACATGAGTCTCGGGAGCTCGGGCGAGGACCAACGCCCGCACGACGGCACGCCCCCCACCGACCGCCGCAAGATCGCTTGGGCCTGCGTGTGCCTCGCGGTCCCCGTGGTCGCGCTGCTGTGGGTGCCGAGCTATGCGCGGGAGGACCCGTCGATCGGCGGCATCCCGTTCTTCTTCTGGTACCAGTTCCTCTGGGTCTTCCTCTGCTCCGGCTTCACCTGGACGGCCTACAAGCTCGTCGAGAGCGCCCGCGGGGGCCGGCGATGACGCCCCTGCTGACCGGCTCGGTGACCGACACCAGCGTCAACACGACGGCCCTCGTCGTGCTGATCGCGTTGTTCCTCCTCGTCACCGTGCTCGGGTTCATGGCGTCGCGGTTCCGCCGGGCGGAGAAGCTCGACAGCCTCGACGAGTGGGGCCTGGGCGGGCGCAAGTTCGGGACCTGGGTGACGTGGTTCCTGCTGGGCGGCGACCTCTACACGGCCTACACGTTCGTGGCCGTGCCGGCCGCGATGTTCTCGATGGGCGCCGTGGCGGGCTTCTTCGCCGTGCCCTACACGATCATCCTCTACCCGATCATCTTCGTCTTCATGGCGCGGCTGTGGTCGGTCAGCCACCGCCACGGCTACGTGACTACAGCCGACTTCGTCCGCGGGCGCTACGACGACCGGCAGCTGTCGCTGGCCGTGTCGGTCACCGGGTTCGTGGCCACCATGCCCTACATCGCGCTCCAGCTCGTCGGCATCCAGGCGGTGCTCGAGGTGGCCGGGGTCGGCGGTGGTGACAACGTCATCGCCAAGGACCTCCCGCTCCTCATCGCGTTCGCCGTGCTCGCGGCCTACACCTACTCCTCGGGCCTGCGGGCGCCCGCGGTGATCGCGTTCGTCAAGGACGGGCTGATCTACCTCGTCATCATCGTGGCCGTCGTCTACCTGCCCTCGCAGGTCGGCGGCTGGGGCGAGATCTTCGGGGCCGCCCAGGACAAGATGCAGACGACCAACCCCGCGACCGGCAAGCCCACCGGGAGCTACATCCCCGGCGACGGCCAGATGTGGGCCTACGCGACGCTGGGGCTCGGGTCGGCCATGGCGCTGTTCATGTATCCCCACTCGATCACCGCCAGCCTGTCGTCCGGCAGCCGCAACACGATCCGGCGCAACGCGGCGATCCTGCCGGCGTACTCGTTCGTGCTGGGGCTGCTCGCCCTGCTCGGCTGGGTGGCGATCGCGGCCGGGACCGACCCGACCGGCCTCGACGGTGAGAAGAACCCGCAGCTCGTGGTCCCGCAGCTCTTCGAGGACTTCTTCCCCGACTGGTTCGTCGGCGTCGCCTTCGCCGCGATCGCGATCGGTGCTCTCGTCCCGGCGGCGATCATGTCGATCGCCGCGGCCAACACCTTCTCGCGCAACATCTACAAGGAGTGGCTCAAGAAGGACGCCACGCCCCAGCAGGAGGCCAAGGTCTCCAAGCTGATGTCGCTCGTGGTCAAGGCGTTCGCGCTGGTGTTCGTGCTGACGCTCGACAAGCAGAACGCCATCAACTTCCAGCTCCTCGGCGGCATCTGGATCCTGCAGACCTTCCCCGCGATCGTCTTCAGCCTCTACACGCGGTGGTTCCACCGCAAGGCGCTGCTGGCCGGCTGGGCCGTCGGGATGGTCTACGGCACGGTCGAGGCCTACCAGATCTCCAGCGCCGCGACCGACCACTTCGGCGGCAGCCTCGCCGAGATCCCGGGCCTCGGCGACATGGGCTACGTCGCCATCACCGCGTTCGCCCTCAACCTGGTCGTCACGGTGGTGCTCAGCGTCGTCCTCAACGCCGCCAAGGTCTCCAACGGCACTGACGTGACCCGGCCCGGCGACTACTTCGCCGACGCCGGCGACCCGCGCGTCGACGCCGACCTCGAGGTGGAGGACCCGCTGGCCCGCGAGCCCGACCGTCCCTAGGGCTCAGCCGACCCGGGCACCGATCGTCAGCCGCACCGCGTCGGCGACGAACGCCTCGCGGTCGTGCGGCGACATGGGGAGCGCGGCGAGCAGGATGCCGTCGAACGACGCGACCACCACGGCGGCGTCGGCGGCGGGACGCGCCGGGTCGAGGGCGCCCAGGGCGCCGGCCACGAGGTCGACGACGCGGGCCTTGCTGGCGGCGACGACCGCGGCGATCTCGGGGTCGCGCCCGGCCTCGAGCGTGAGCTCGACCTTGGCGAGCAGCAACGGGGTCTCGTCGAGCCACCGGGTGAACAGGCCGGCGACCGCGGCCAGCGCCTCGGTGCTTCCCTCGTCGTGCTCACCGACCTCGTGCAGCACCCGGTCGACGTCGTCGGTCAGGCGTCGGGTGACGCGTTCGGCCAGGGCCACGTGGAGGGCCTGCCGGGTGCGGAAGTAGGCCGAGGTCGTGCCCTCGGCGAGGCCGGCCGACCGGTCGACGGCGCGGTGGGTGAGCCCGCGCAGGCCCAGCTCGACCACGACGTCGAGCGCGGCGTCGAGCAGGAGGCCGCGTCGCTCGGCGGCGACGGGACGCGCCATCGGTCGCTCCTGGGGTCGGGGTCGGGGTCGAGGTCGGGATCGGGCTCAGCGGGGCGCCCGGGTGTGGCGCAGCAGACATCCTCCCTCACTTGCCCACGGGTTCCTCCCGACGTAGTTTCTACATCAGTAGATTCTACATTCGTAGAAGAACTCAAAGGAGCCTCTCATGTCGTTCACCCTGCTGCCCACGATCGTTCCCTGGGCGATCGGTTTCGCCGCCGTCGCACTGCTGGGGCTGGTCCTCACCGTCGTCGCGGTCGTCGACCTCGCCCGCACCCACCAGCGCGCCGTCGTGGCGTCCCCCGTCCAGACCGGCGCTGCCACCGGCCGGCCGGTCCGTCGCGCGAGCACCCGCCTGCACCACGCCTGACACACTCGCCGCATGGCGGCACCCCCCAGCACCGGGCGACGCGACGTCGTCGTCCTCGGCTCCACCGGCTCGATCGGCACCCAGGCGCTCGACGTCGTGCGCCGCAACCCCGACCGGTTCCGGGTCGTCGGGCTGACGGCCGGTGGCGGCAACCGCGACCTGTTCGACGCCCAGGTGGCGGAGTTCGCGCCCGGGTTCCACGGGCTGGGGGAGGAGGCGTCGACCGAGGCCGCCGGCCGGCCGTGCGACGTCGTGCTCAATGGCATCACCGGGGCCGTGGGCCTGCGGCCCACGCTGGCTGCGCTCGACGCCGGCACCACCCTGGCCCTGGCCAACAAGGAGTCGCTGATCATCGGCGGCCCCCTGGTCCGCGACCGGGCCGGGCCCGGTCAGATCGTGCCGGTCGACTCCGAGCACAGCGCGATCGCGCAGAGCCTGCGGGCCGGGACCGCCGGCGAGGTGCGCCGCCTGGTCCTGACCGCCAGCGGTGGCCCGTTCCGCGGCCGCACCCGTGACGACCTCCGCTCGGTCACC
Source organism: Nocardioides sp. (assembly GCF_030655615.1). Taxonomy (GTDB): domain Bacteria; phylum Actinomycetota; class Actinomycetes; order Propionibacteriales; family Nocardioidaceae; genus Nocardioides. The sequence continues at coordinate 9,463 of NZ_JAURVJ010000208.1, read as the reverse complement.
CCGGAGCAGGCGCTGGCCCACCCCAACTTCGCGATGGGCAAGGTCATCACCACCAACTCCGCGACCCTGGTCAACAAGGGGCTCGAGGTGATCGAGGCGCACCTGCTCTTCGACGTGCCCCTCGACCGGGTCGACGTCGTCGTGCACCCCCAGCAGCTCATCCACTCGATGGTGGAGTTCGTCGACGGCGCGGTCGTGGCCCAGCTCGGCCTGCCCACGATGCTGGTGCCCATCGCGCTCGGCCTCGGCTGGCCCGACCGCGTGCCCGACGTGGAGACCCCGATCGACTGGACCCGGGCCGCCGACTGGCGCTTCGAACCGGTCGACGACGTCGCGTTCCCGGCGATCGAGCTGGCCCGCGAGGCCGGGCAGCGGGGGAGCACCGCCCCGGCGGTCTACAACGCGGCCAACGAGGTGTGCGTCGAGGCCTTCCACGACGGCCGGCTCGCGTTCGTCGAGATCGTCGACCGTGTCGCGGACGTCGTGCGCGCCCACGACGTACCCTCGGAGCACACGCTCACCGTCGACGACGTGCTCGCCGCCGACGGCTGGGCCCGCGACCTGGCGCACCAGCTGATCGGAACCTGAATGACCGTCCTCCTCTACGTGCTCGGCGTGCTGATCTTCTTCGGCGCGATCCTGACGTCGATCGGCCTGCACGAGCTCGGTCACATGATCCCGGCCAAGAAGTTCGGCGGGAAGGTCACCCAGTACTTCGTCGGCTTCGGGCCGACCGTGTGGAGCAAGCAGATCGGCGAGACCGAGTACGGCGTCAAGGCCATCCCGCTCGGCGGCTACGTCAAGATCGTCGGGATGCTGCCCCCGGCGGCCGCCGACCTGGTCGACTCCGTCGAGCACGACGAGGACGGCAACGCCGTCCAGCGCGTCCGCAAGTCCAACACCGGCATGTTCACCCAGCTCATCAGCGACGCCCGGGCCGCCGAGTGGGAGCTCGTCAAGCCCGAGGACTCCGACCGCCTCTTCTACAAGATGGCGTCGTGGAAGAAGGTCGTCGTGATGGCGGGCGGCCCGACCGTCAACCTGCTGATCGCGTTCTTCCTGTTCTGGGGCATCTTCGCGATCCACGGCGTCGAGGGCGAGACGACCATCAACGCCGGGCAGCCGGTGATCAGCGAGGTGTCGGAGTGCCTGATCCCCTACGCCGAGCAGCGCACCAAGTGCGAGGCCGACGACCCCAAGACCCCCGCCTACGAGATCGGGCTGCGGCCCGGTGACACCGTCACCGAGTTCAACGGCGTCGCGATCACCGGCTGGACGCAGCTGCGCGACCTGATCCGCGACAACGCCGAGGGCGACGCGGTCATCACCTACGAGCGTGACGGCCAGGTCATCACCGGGACGACCAGCACCACGGTGCAGGCCCGCCCCGACCCGACGAGGTCCGACGACAAGGTCCTCACCCAGGTCGGCTTCCTCGGTGTCACCCCGTCGACGACCACTCCGCTCGAGAAGGGCGGCCCGCTCTTCACCCTCGGGCAGATGGGCCACATGACCGTCGACACGGTCAAGGCCATCGGGACCCTGCCGGTCAAGGTATACGGCGTCGGCGAGGCGGTCCTCGGCCTCCAGGAGCGCGCCGCCGACAGCCCGGTCAGCATCGTCGGCGGTGGCCGGTTCGCCGGCGAGACCACGTCCGACAGCAACGTGTCGACCGAGAACAAGGTCCTCTTCCTGATCCTGCTGGTGGCGGGGTTCAACCTCTTCATCGGCCTGTTCAACTTCGTGCCGCTGCTCCCGCTCGACGGCGGCCACATCGCCTCCGCGCTGTGGGAGGCGACGCGGCGACGCCTCGCCCGGCTGCGCCGCCGGCCCGACCCCGGCTACGTCGACGCGGCCCGGCTGCTGCCGATCGCCTACGTCGTCGCGAGCGTCATGCTCGTGATGGGCGTGGTGCTGATCCTGGGCGACCTCGTCGCCCCGGTCGAGCGCCCGCTCTGACCCCACCCTGACGGTGTCGCGGACTCGGGGGTCCGAGGGGCCCGGCAGTAGCCTGGAGCCATGACCTTGACGCCCATCAGCCTGGGCATGCCCGCCGCGCCCCCGCCCGTGCTGGCCCCCCGTCGTACCACCCGTCAGATCCAGGTCGGCAAGGTCGGCGTCGGCAGCGAGTCGCCGGTGTCGGTGCAGTCGATGACGACCACCGTGACCGCCGACGTCAACGCCACGCTCCAGCAGATCGCCGAGCTGACGGCGACGGGCTGCGACATCGTCCGCGTCGCCTGCCCCGACCAGGTCGACGCCAACGCGCTCGCCGAGATCGCCCAGCACTCGCAGATCCCGGTCATCGCCGACATCCACTTCCAGCCCAAGTACGTCTTCGCCGCGATCGATGCCGGCTGTGCGGCCGTCCGGGTCAACCCCGGCAACATCCGCAAGTTCGACGACCAGGTCAAGGAGATCGCCCGCGCCGCCCAGGACCGCGGCACGAGCATCCGGATCGGCGTCAACGCCGGGTCGCTCGACAAGCGGCTGCTCGAGAAGTACGGCAAGGCCACACCCGAGGCGCTCGTCGAGAGCGCCGTCTGGGTGGCCGGGCTGTTCGAGGAGCACGGGTTCCGCGACTTCAAGATCTCGGTGAAGCACAACGACCCGGTGATCATGGTCCGCGCCTACGAGCTGCTGGCCGAGGCCGGCGACTGGCCGCTCCATCTCGGTGTCACCGAGGCCGGCCCGGCGTTCCAGGGCACCATCAAGTCGGCGACGGCCTTCGGCGCGCTGCTGAGCCAGGGCATCGGCGACACCATCCGCGTGTCGCTGAGCGCGCCTCCGGTCGAGGAGGTCAAGGTCGGCATCCAGATCCTGCAGTCGCTCAACCTGCGTCCGCGCAAGCTCGAGATCGTCAGCTGCCCGTCCTGCGGGCGCGCCCAGGTCGACGTCTACACGCTCGCCGAGCAGGTGACCGCGGGCCTCGACGGCCTCGAGGTCCCGCTGCGGGTGGCCGTGATGGGCTGCGTCGTCAACGGACCTGGCGAGGCGCGCGAGGCCGACCTCGGCGTCGCCTCCGGCAACGGCAAGGGCCAGATCTTCGTCAAGGGCGAGGTCATCAAGACCGTCCCGGAGTCCCAGATCGTCGAGACGCTCATCGAGGAGGCCATGCGCCTCGCCGAGGGCATGGAGGCCGTCGACGGCGCCTCCGCCGCGGTCTCCGTCTCCTGACCCTGTCGATGGTGACTAGGGTTGGCGCGTGCCAGCCAGTCGTCACGGGGTCCGGGTCCTGGGGACCCCCGACCTCGAGGCCTTCCTGAGGCTCGCCAACCGCGACCCCGTCGCCAACGTGTTCGCGCTCTACCGGGCGCGTACGACGAGCCTCGAGCCGCGCTGGCTCGGTGGCGAGATGTGGGGCCGCTTCGACGCGGGCGAGCTGGTCGCCGCGTGCCACGTGGGTGCCAACCTGGTGCCGATCGAGGCGACCCCCGACGACGCCCGCGCGTTCGCCGAGCGCGCCCTCACCCGCAGCCGCACCGCGACCACGATCGTCGGGCCGCACGAGGCCGTCCGGACGTTCTGGAACGGCGTCGCCGGCACGTGGGGCCGACCCCGGGAGACCCGCTGGATGCAGCCGCACATGGTGATCGAGGGCAAGCCCGCGGTCGAGGCCGACCGGTTCGTCCGGCGTACCGAGCGCGCCGACCTGCCGCTGCTCTATCCCGCCTGCGTCGCGATGTACACCGAGGAGGTCGGCGTCTCGCCCGAGGCGGGCGGCACCGGCGACCTCTACCGCGCCCGCGTCACCCAGCTGATGTCGCGGGGCTGGTCGTTCGCCCGCTTCGACGGCGGCCGGCTGGTCTTCAAGGCCGAGGTCGCCTGCGCCACCGCCGACGCCGCCCAGATCCAGGGCGTCTGGGTGCCGCCCGACCGTCGCGGCGAGGGCCTCGCCGTCGCCGGGATGGCTGCCGTCGTCCAGATGGTCCAGGCCGACATCGCGCCCCTCGTGTCGCTCTACGTCAACGAGTGGAACCAGCCCGCCCGACGGGCCTACAAGCGGGTCGGCTTCGAGGAGACGACGCGGTTCTCGACCGTCATGTTCTGACGCCGACGCCCGGGTTTCCTAGGATCGCCCGGTGACCATCGCGCGCAGCACCCGGTTCCTCGCCCTCGGCTTCCTCGGCAGCGGCCTCATCCACCTCGTGAAGCCCCAGGTCTACGAGCCGATCATGCCGTCGTGGGTGCCCGCGCACCGCGAGGTCATCCTCGGCAGCGGGGTCGCCGAGCTCGCCCTCGCCGCGGGGCTCCTGGCGCCGCCGACCCGGCGGCTCGCCGGCTGGGGGAGCGTGGGGCTCCTGCTCGGCGTCTTCCCGGCCAACGTCAAGATGGCCGCCGACGCGCTCGGCACCGACAACACCGCGCTCAAGGTCGGTGCGATCGCCCGGCTCCCCGGCCAGTGGCCGATGATCAAGGCCGCGCTCGCCGCGACCAGGCGCCCCGCCTGACGGGCTCGCACCTCGCGCGCGCGGTGGTCGACGCGGTCCCGCCGGGGGCTCGCCCGGCTCGACCGTCGTGGAAGCGACCGGCGTACCCGAACTGATTGGTGGGCGCGGTCGGGTCACCCGTAGCCTGCACCTCATGATCATGCGGATGTCGACCCTGTTCGTGCGCACCCTGCGCGACGACCCTGCCGACGCCGAGGTCCCGAGCCACCGCCTGCTCGTGCGGGCCGGCTACATCCGCCGCGCGGCGCCCGGCATCTACTCGTGGCTGCCCCTCGGGCTGCGGGTGCTGCGCCGCGTCGAGGCGATCATCCGCGACGAGATGGACGGCATCGGCGCGCAGGAGCTCAGCTTCCCCGCGCTCCTGCCCCGCGAGCCCTACGAGGCGACCGGCCGCTGGACCGAGTACGGCGACGGCATCTTCCGGCTCAAGGACCGCAAGGGCGGCGACTACCTCCTCGGCCCCACGCACGAGGAGATGTTCACCCTGGTGGTCAAGGACCTCTACTCGTCCTACAAGGACCTGCCGCTCTCGATCTACCAGGTCCAGACCAAGTACCGCGACGAGGCGCGCCCCCGCGCCGGGCTGCTGCGCGGCCGCGAGTTCACGATGAAGGACTCCTACTCCTTCGACGTCGACGACGCCGGGCTCGAGGCGAGCTACCAGAAGCACCGCGACGCCTACATCCGGATCTTCGACCGGCTCGGCTTCGACTACGTGATCGTCAAGGCCACCTCGGGTGCGATGGGCGGCTCCAAGTCCGAGGAGTTCCTGGCCCGCGCCGCGGTGGGTGAGGACACCTACGTCCGCTGCACCAACTGCGACTACGCCGCCAACGTCGAGGCCGTCGAGGTACGCGCACCCGCGCCCACGTCCTACGACGAGACGCCGGCCGCGCACGCCGAGGCCACCCCCGCGACGCCCACGATCCAGACCCTCGTCGACCACCTCAACGCGGCCTTCCCCCGCGACGACCGGCCCTGGGCGGCCGGCGACACGCTCAAGAACGTCCTCGTGGTCCTCAAGCACCCCGACGGCACCCGTGAGCCCCTCGCCATCGGCATCCCCGGCGACCGCGACGTCGACCAGAAGCGCCTCGAGGGCCAGCTCGAGCCCATCGAGGTCGAGGCCATGGACGAGGCCGAGCTCGCCAGGCACCCCGCGCTGGTCAAGGGCTACATCGGTCCCGGCGCGCTCGGCGAGAAGAGCGCCTCCGAGATCCGCTACCTCGTCGACCCCCGCGTCGTCGAGGGCACCCGCTGGGTCACCGGCGCCGGCGTCGACGGCAGCCACGTGCTCGACCTCGTGGTCGGCCGCGACTTCACGCCCGACGGCACGATCGAGGCCGCCGACGTCCGCGACGGTGACGCCTGCCCGGTCTGCGACGTCGGCACCCTCGAGAGCGCCCGCGGCATCGAGATGGGCCACGTCTTCCAGCTCGGCCGCAAGTACGCCGACGCCCTCGACCTCCGGGTGCTCGACGTCAACGGCAAGCTCGTGACGGTCACCATGGGCTCCTACGGCGTCGGCGTCACCCGCGCCGTCGCCGCGATCGCCGAGGGCACCCTCGACGACGTCGGCCTGTGCTGGCCCCGCAACGTGGCCCCGGCCGACGTGCACCTCGTCGCGGCCGGCAAGGACGAGTCGCTCTACACGGCCGCTGAGGAGATCGCCCGCGAGCTCGACGCCGCCGGCGTCCGCGTCCTCTACGACGACCGTCGCGGCAAGATCAGCCCCGGCGTGAAGTTCAAGGACGCCGAGCTCATCGGCGTCCCGACCATCGTCGTCATCGGCAAGGGCCTGGCCGACGGCGTGGTCGAGGTCAAGGACCGCCGGACCGGCGAGCGCGAGGACGTCGCCGCCACGGCGGTCGTCGACCACCTGGTCGCGCTGGTGCGTTCCTGATCCGAGGTCCACACGGACACGTCCTCCTGGCTGGCCGCTAGCGGACCAACCCCCGCACCAGGGCGACCAGCGCGGCCCGCACCTCCGCGGTCGCGGCGGTCCGGTCCTGGGCGCGGGCGGCGTACAGCGCGGCCTCCTCGAGCGCGCCCACCAGCACGTGGGCGAGCGGCCGGACCGGCTGCGGCGCGATCGCGCCCGCGTCGACGAGGCCCTGGACGACCAGCTCGACGAGCCCGACGCCGTAGCCGCGACCGATCTCGCGCCACCGCTCCCAGCCGAGGGCCGCCGGCGCCTCGATGAGGACGATCCGGTGGATCTCGGGCTCGGCGCAGACGGTGAGCCAGGCGCCGATGTCGTCCTCGAGCGCGGCGAAGGGATCGGCGGCCGCACCGGCGCCGGCCGCACCGGCCGCGAGCCGGTGGACGATCTCCTGCTCGACCTGCTCGAAGACCGCGACGAAGAGCTCCTCCTTGCCCCCGAACTGGTGGTAGAGCGCGCCTCTCGTCACCCCCGCCGCCGACGCGATCTCGTCGGTACCGACCGCGGCGTAGCCCCGGGTCGCGAAGAGCGGGCGGGCGGCAGCGACCAGCGCGGCACGGGTGCCGGCCGTGCGCTCGGCCTGGGTTCGCTTGCTTTTCATACAACCTGTCCGTAAGTTACGTACAACGTGTTCGCAACGATAGCGGGGAGTCCTCCATGAGCAGCCACGGCATCGACCTCCCCGCCGGACGGGTCCACTACCGCGAGGTCGGACCCGCCGACGGGCGCGCCGTCGTCCTCGTCCACGGCTTCCTCGTCGACTCCTCGCTCTGGGGCGACGTGCCCGACCGTCTCGCCGAGCAGGGCTTCCGCTGCCTGGTGCCGACCTGGCCCCTGGGTGCGCACGCCACGGCGATGGGTGCCGACGCCGACCTGTCGCCTCGCGGCGTCGCTCGGATCGTGCTCACGTTCCTCGCCGCGCTCGACCTGGACGACGTCGTCCTCGTCGGAAGCGACACCGGGGGAGCGGTCTGCCAGCTGCTCCTCGACACCGACGCCTCGCGCGTCGGCCGGCTGGTGCTCACCGACTGCGACGCGTTCGACACCTTCCCGCCGTTCCCGTTCGACCTGCTCTTCCGTCTCGCCCGGCACCCGCGGGCCGCCCGCGTGGCGCTGCAGTCGATGAGGGTCGGCCGGCTGCGGACCAGCCGGCTCGGCTTCGGCTGGCTCGTGCGCCGGCGCCTCACCGCCGCCGAGACCCTGCCGTGGGTGACGCCCTACCTCAGCGACGCCGGCGTACGACGCGACGTGGCGAGGTTCGCGCGGGGCTGGAGTCGCGACGACCTCGTCGCGGTGGCGCCGAGCCTGGCGGCGTTCGAGCGTCCGGTGCTCCTGGTGTGGGCGCGGCGCGACCCCTTCTTCAAGCTGGCGCTGGCCGAGCGGCTGGCCGCGACGTTCCCCGACGCGCGCCTCGTCGTGGTCGACGACGCGCTGACCTTCGTCAGCCTCGACCAGCCGGAGCGCCTGGTCGCCGAGATCGTCGGTGCCGCCTCCTAGTCTCTGCCCATGGCTGAGCACACCATCGACGCGGTGATCTTCGACTGGGGCGGCACCCTCACGCAGTGGCACGACATCGACTTCCACGCCGAGTCGCTGGCGCTCGCGCAGGCGGTGGTCGACGTCGACCACGACGTCAGCGTGTCGGCCGAGCGGCTCCACCGCGCGGGCGACGTGATCTGGGGCCGCAGCCGTGACCACCAGCAGAGCTCGACGGTCGCCGACCTCTTCACCGAGGCCGGCCTCGCCCACGACCCCGACCTGCTCGCGGCCTACTACGAGTTCTGGGCGCCGCACACCGCCACCGACCCCGAGGTTGGGCCGCTGTGGGAGGCCCTCCACGAGCGGGGCGTCAAGGTCGGCGTCCTGTCCAACACGATCTGGCCGCGCGCGGTCCACGAGGGCATCTTCGACCGCGACGGGGTGCGCCACCTGATCGACGGCGACGTCTACTCCAGCGAGATCCCGTGGACCAAGCCGTCGCCGCAGGCGTTCCGGGCGGCGATGGACGCCGTCGGCGCGAGCGACCCCGCCCGCTGTGTCTACGTCGGCGACCGGCTCTTCGACGACGTGTGGGGCGCCCACCACGCCGGGCTGCGCGCCATCCACGTGCCCCACAGCGCGATCCCGCCCAGCCAGGTCGGCCACACCGAGGGCGAGCCTGACGCGGTGGCCCACCGCCTCGGCGACGTCCTCGACATCGTCACCGGCTGGTAGGCCCTCAGGCCTCGCCGAAGCCGTCGGCCACGAGCGCGGTGACCGCCCGGACCGCGGCGTCGGCGTCCGGCCCCGTGGCGGTGACCACGACCTCGGCGCCCGGACCGGCGCCGAGCGCCATCAGCTCGAGCGAGCTCGCCGCGTCGGCGCTGCGCCCGTCATGGGTGATCACCACCTCGGCGTCGAGGTCGCCGACTGCCGTCGCGAGCAGCGCCGCGGGCCGGGCGTGCAGGCCCTGCGGGTTGGTGAGCGTCAGGCGTGCGCCGTCCGGGCCGGTCGCGGGGTCGGCGGCGGTGGGTGCGACGTCACCCGCGGGACCGAGCGCTGCCCGCTTGGGGGCCAAGGCGTTCTCGGCCTCGGCGGTCACCGTCGCGAGGTCGGCGCCCCCGGCCGCGCGCACCACTGCCGCGACCAGTCCCTCGACCAGCGGGGCGCTGCTGAGCCGGACCTCGTGGCCGTCGGGCGGGCTCAGCTCGAGGGCCAGCTCGGCGCTGAGGACGGCGGAGCCGAGGTCCATCAGCACCAGGACGCCGTCGGGCGACGCAGCCGTCTCGAGCGCGGACGCCACCTCCGTGGCGTCGGTGCCCAGCCCGCCGTCGGTGGTGCCGGCGGCGACCGCGACCACCGGCCCGCCGCTCGGCACCATCTGCGCGGCCAGGTCGACCGCGGCCGCGGCGAGCGCGGCACTGTGCGAGACGACGACGATGCCGATCACGGGGTGCCGGGGTCGGCCGCGGGGTCGGCGGCGGGGTCGGCGACGGGGTCGGCAACGGTGTCGGCCAGGGCCTCGAGCAGCAGGGTGGCCGACGCCGAGCCCGGGTCGACGTGCCCGACGCTGCGCTCACCGAGATAGCTG
>NZ_JAURVJ010000201.1 GCF_030655615.1 Nocardioides sp. | reverse complement strand
CGGGTCCGAGGATCGAGTTGCCCTTGCCCGCGTGGAAGACCTCGGGGTCGCCGGCGAAGACCTCCTTGGTGTGCTCGGGCCGGGTCACCATCACCAGCGGCCGACCGTGGGGGATCAGCCGGATCGTGTAGGTGTCGCCGTAGGTCTGCCGCAGCCACGGGTGGAACCGGTGGCGGAACCGCATCAGCGCGACGGTCTGGACGATCGCCGGCCAGCGCGGGCCCGGCGGGAGGTCGGCGTCGCGGGGCGGGGCGGCGCTGCTGCCACCGACGGGACCGGTCGTCCGGAACCGCTGCCGGGTGAGGGCGGGTACGTCGTCGAGAGCGGTCACGCTCCGACCCTACTGCCGGGTAGGCACCGGCGGCATCAGTCGATGAGGCCCGTGCGGCGGGCGATCGCGGCGGCCTCGGTGCGCCCGGAGGCGTCGAGCTTGCCGAGGATGTTGGACACGTGGACCGAGACCGTCTTGGCGCTGATGAACAGCAGCTTGGCGATCTCGCCGTTGGTGCGGCCGTCGGCGACGTGGCCGAGGATCTCGCGCTCGCGGGTGGTCAGCGTGACCGCGGGGGCCTCGGTGCGGGCCGCGGGTGCGGAGCCGATCGCCTGGAGCTCGTCGAGCAGCGGCTGGGCCCCGAGCGCGTGCGCGACCGCGCGCGCCTGGTCGCCGAGCTCGCGGGCGCCCGCGAGGTCGCCGGACGCGCGCAGGATGCCCGACAGCCGCGTGCGCACGACGGCGAGCTCGTGCACGTGGCCGAAGTCGGCGAAGAGCGTCTCGGCCTCGCGCCAGGTCGCGACGAGCACGTCGAGGGGCGGCGCGTCGATGCCGGCCTGCCACCGCGCGCGCAGGGTCTCGGCGTCGAGCCGCTTGACCCACGCGCGGCCCTCGGGACCCCAGTGCCCGGACGGGTCGGTGTAGCGGTCGAGCACGATGTGGCCGTCGGTGTGGAGCCGGTCGACGTCCTTGGCCAGCACGTCGCGCTCGGCCGCGCTGCGGTGGGCCATCGCGTCGGCGAGGACGCCGATGGCCACGGCCGCCAGCCGGATCCGCGCACTGAACCACTCGTGCCAGATCCGGGACAGGACCGCCACGGCCTCGTCGTAGGACGCCACGGCGGCCGCCGGCTCGTCCTTGCGTCCCGCGGAGATCATCTCGATCGAGGCGGCGTGGATCGCGATGGCACCCTCGCGACGCCAGAACGGCCGCAGGCCGATGACGCGGGCGCCGACGTCGTCGCCGCGGTTCTGGAGGATCTGCAGCCGCATCGAGGTGAGCATCGCCCGCGGGATCGGCGGCGGGAACGGTCCCTCGACGACGAAGAGGTCGAGGGCGCGGTCCCACTCGCCGCGGACCAGGTGGATCCAGGACAGCTGCCAGCGGGCCTCGAAGCCGTAGGGCGCCCACGGGACACCGGCGGAGGTGGCGCGCTCGATGCCGCCGGCGAACCAGCGCTCGGCCTCGTCGAACTCGCCCCAGTCCTCGTAGGACCGGCCCAGCAGGAAGCGGCCGCGCAGCTCGGCGTCGATGGCCTCGGACTCGACGGCGCGGTCGACCGCCTCGGCGAGCGCGGTGCGCAGGCCCTCCTTGGGTCCGGCCTTCTTGAGCCCCGAGAGGGTGGTGATCGCGTCGCTGGCGAGCTCGTGGAGGTCGAGCCGCTCGGCGAGCTCGAGGGCGTCGACCCCTGCGGTCTCGGCCTCGTCGAAGCGTCCGTAGGCGGCGAGGATCTTGGCGTGGTTGGCGAGCACCCGGGCCCGCAGCCCGCTCTCGCCGGGCGGCGCCAGGGCCACCGCCTGGGCCGACAGGACGACGGGGTCGATCTCGGCGTCGATCTCGGTGATGTAGATCGCCGCGGCCTGGGCGCTGAGCATCCGGGCGCGCCAGGTGTCGGAGGCGTCGTCGGGCAGCCGCTCGAGCTGCTCGCCGATGACGGCGATCGCGCGCTCGGGGTCGCCCGAGGTGACGAGCGCGTCGGCGGCCTTGACCACGAGCTTGGACAGGTCGATGCCGTGGTCGCCCAGGTCGCTGCGGTCGCCGCGAGCCAGGTCGCCGCTGAGGATCTCGAGCGCCTGCTGGTAGTGGTAGGCCGCCTCGTCGGGGCCACCGACCGACTGGGCCTCGTTGCCCGCGCGGACGCTGGCCTGCAGCGCGGTGGTGCGGTCCATCGCGAGCCGCGCGTGGCGGGCGAGCTCGGCGGCGGTGCCACGGGCGCTGCCGTCACGCAGCACGGCGACGTACCGCGCGTGCAGGCGGGCGCGCTCGCCGGGCAGGAGGTCGTCGTAGACCGCCTCGCCGAGGAGCGCGTGCCGGAAGGCGTAGGCGCCACGCTCGGTCACGAGGACGTTCATCTCGACGGCGCCGCGCAGCCCGGCGTCGAGGGCCTCGGAGCTGAGGCCCGAGGTCGCCTCGAGCAGCTCGTGGGTCACCCGGCGTCCGCTGGCGCTGGCCGCCCGCACGACCTGGCGCGCGTCGTCGTCGAGCCGGTCGAGGCGCACGAGCAGCACGTCGGCGAGGTCCGCCGGGATGAACGTGCCGGGCTCGGCAGCCGCGCTGACGAGCTCCTCGACGAAGAACGCGTTGCCCTCGGCGCGCGCGACGACGTCGGCGAGCTCGGACTCGGGCAGGCCACCGGGCACGAGCTGGCGGACGAGCGAGCGCACGTCGTCGTCGGCCAGCGGGGAGAGGTTGACCCTGTCGACACCTCGCAGCCGCGACCACTCGGCGACCTGGCGGCGCAGCGGGTGGCGACGGTGCAGGTCGTCGGAGCGGTAGGACGCCACGACGGCGAACCCGCCCGAGTCGACCCGCGACAGCAGGAAGCTCAGCATGTCGCGGGTGGACTGGTCGGCCCAGTGCGTGTCCTCGATGACCAGCAGGAGCGGCGCGCGGCGGGCGGCGGCCTCCAGGACCGCGAGCATGGCGCGGAAGAGGTCGGCCCGGTCGAGCGCGGAGGCCTCGGCGTCGACGGGGTCGGTCTCGGCCATCTGCCGGCGTACCGGCTGGAGGCGGGCCAGGGCCGGGTGGGTCGCGGCGACCTCGGCGACCACCTCGGGCTGCTCGGTCGCGAGCCGGCCGAGGACCTCAGAGAACGGCAGGTAGGGCAGGGCGCTGTCGCCGAAGTCGAGGCAGTGACCGGCATAGACCTGCCAGCCCTCGTCGACCGCCACGTCGCGCAGGGCCCGCAGCAGACGGGTCTTGCCCACGCCCGCGTCGCCCGCCAGCAGCACGTCGACCAGCCGGTCGGCGGACCGGGAAGGACGAACGCCGAGCGACGAGGCGATCTCCGTCAGCTCGGCGTCGCGTCCCACCATGGTGGTGCTGGACTGGATCACGGGCTCCATTGTGTGCCTATCGGTCGGTGGGCGTCAGCGGACTCGCCTGTTGGTGCGCTCCGAGCCGCCGACGAACGGGAACCTGCTGCGGGCGGCCCGGCGCTTGACCGGCTTGCCCTTCGACAGGCGCTCACGGCGGTAGTCGACCTCGGCCTGGATCATGCGGTCGTACATGGCGGTACTCCTTGCTCTGTCCCGGCCGACGGGGTTGCCGGCGTCATGAGAAGAGCCTGCGGGCCTGAGGTAGCCGCCCACATCGGGCGACCTCCCTACCTGCCGGCCCACCGGGCGGGCCGGCGCGGCGGCGTACCTCAGACGGGCCCGGCCTCGACGCGACGACCCCAAAAATGACGGACGCCGAGCGACGAATCGGATTCGTTGCTCGGCGTCACGTCGGTGCGCTGTGCGGCGGGGGCGGGCCGGACCGGGCCGGAGGGCGCCCCTCGGTGGGGGTCAGCGGACGCGCCGGTTGACGGTGTCCCCGAGGAAGGGGATCCGGGTCCGGTCGCCACGGGTGCGCTTGACGGGCTTGCCCTTGGAGAGGCGCTCGCGGCGGTAGTCCACCTCGGCCTGGACGGTCATGCGGTCATACATGGTGGTGCTCCTCGCTATCTCAGGGCCGGCCTGGTGCCGACCTCATGGGAAGACACTCGCGCCCTGAGGTAGCACCCCACATCGGGCTGCAGCCCTAGGTGGGTCCGGTGGCTACCTCAGACCGGGGTGACGGGGCTCACGAGGGGCCCACGAGAGCGCCGGTGGGGCGCCCGCCGAGCCACGTCGAGGTGACCAGGGGCACCCCGGGCCGGTAGGCCAGGTGCCGGTGGCTCGGGGCGTCCAGCACCAGCAGGTCGGCACGGGCGCCCGGCACCAGCCGGCCGACGTCGGCGCGGTCGAGGGCGGCCGCGCCGCCGGACGTCGCGGCGTGGACCGCCTCGGCGGGCGTCATCCCCATCTCGCGCACGGCGAGCGCGACGCAGAACGGGATCGACGACGTGAAGGACGAGCCGGGGTTGCAGTCGCTGGCGATCGCGACGCGCACGCCGGCGTCGAGGAGCCTGCGGGCGTCGGGATAGGGCTGGCGGGTCGAGAACTCGACGCCCGGCAGCAGGGTGGCGACCGTGCCCGAGTCGGCGAGGGTGGCGACGTCGGCGTCGGCGAGGTAGGTGCAGTGGTCGACGGCGACCAGGCCGAGCTCGGCCGCGAGCCGTACGCCGGGGCCGTAGGTCAGCTGGTTGGCGTGCAGGCGCCCGCGGAGCCCGACGGCGGCCCCGGCGGCCAGGACCGCCCGGGCCTGGCCGGCGTCGAACGCGCCCTCCTCGCAGAACACGTCGATCCAGCGGGCGTGGGGCGCCGCGGCCTCGAGCATGGGTCCGGTGACGAGGTCGACGTACGCCCCGGGGTCGGTGTCGGCGGGCACGACGTGGGCGCCGAGGAACGTCGTCTCCTCGGTGAACTGCCGGGCGACCGCGAGGCTGCGGGCCTCGTCGCGCACGGTCAGCCCGTAGCCGCTCTTGATCTCGACGGTCGTCGTGCCCTGCCGCCGCATCTCGCCGACCAGGGCGGCGACGTGGGCGGTCAGCTGCTCGTCGGTGGCGGCGCGGGTCGCGGCGACGGTGGTGCGGATGCCGCCGGCGGCGTAGGGCGTCCCGGTCATCCGGGCCTCGAACTCGGCGGCCCGGTCGCCGGCGAACACCAGGTGGGAGTGGGAGTCGACCCAGCCCGGCAGCACCGCCCGGCCGCCGACGTCGACGGCGGTGTCGGCGGCGGGCGCGAGGTGGGCGGGTCCGGTCCAGGCGACGCGGTCGCCGTCGACGACGAGTGCGGCGTCGACGACCGCGCCGAGGAGGTCCGAGGCGTGCGGGTCGTTGGTGACCAGCTCGCTGATGCCGGTGATCAGGGTGCTGGCCACGGTGTCCTCCCCGGTGTCCTCCCCGGTGTCCCCCACAGGGCTCCGACCGCCTCATCGAGCTCGCGCCCGATCTGCTCGGCGTCGCCAGGGGTGTGGACGACCACGCCGTCGACCATCACCCGCACCACGTCGGAGGCGGTCGCGGCGAAGACCGCCGTGTGCTCGTCGGCGCCGGTGCCGGCGGTGCGCGGAGTGGTCGGGTCGAGGGTGACGAGGTCGGCGCGCTTCCCGACGGCGATGGTCCCGACGTCGTCGAGCCCGAGCACGCCGTGCGCCGTGCCGACGTCGAGCAGCTCGGCGGCGGTCCAGTGTCCGCGGCGCTGGGTGGCCAGCCGCTCGTCGAGCTCGACCGCGCGCAGCTCCTCCCACGGGTCGACGACCGCGTGGCTGTCGCTGCCGACGCTGATCCGGCACCCGGCGTCGTGCAGCCGCCGGACCGGGCCGATGCCGTCGGCGAGGTCGCGCTCGGTGGTGGGCGTGACGCAGACGTTGGTGCGGGTGCGTCCGAGGAGCTCGATGTCGTCGTCGGTCAGGTGGGTGGCGTGCACGACGGTGGTGGCGGGCCCGAGGAGGCCCTCCTCGTGGAGCAGCCGGGTCGGCGTCACGCCGTACGCCGCCAGGCAGGCGTCGTTCTCGGCCACCTGCTCCGAGAGGTGGACGTGCAGCGGGCTGCGGTCGCGGAAGACGTGGAGCTGGTCGCGCGGCACCGCCCGCACCGAGTGGATCGCGGCCGGCCCGGACCCGGCCCGCTCGACCCGCTCGGCCCAGCGCTCCGCGGTGCCGTCGCTGTAGCGCACCTGGACCCCCTCCGGGGGCGCCCCGAACCCGCTGCTCAGGTAGCACGTGTCGAGCAGCACCAGCCGGATCCCGGCCTCGGCCGCCGCCTGCCGCAGGGCCGCGCCCATCGCGTCGGGGTCGTCGTAGGGCGTCCCGTCGGGCTGGTGGTGCAGGTAGTGGAACTCCCCCACGCTCGTGCACCCGGCCGCGACCATCTCGCGGTAGGCGGCCCGGGCGAGGCGGCGGTAGGAGTCCGGGTCGAGCCGCGCGGCCACGGCGTACATCTGCTCGCGCCAGGTCCAGAACGTCCCCGTCCCCCGCTGCGTGCGCCCCCGCAGCGCCCGGTGGAACGCGTGGCTGTGGGTGTTGGCGAGGCCGGGGAGGGAGATTCCGGGGACGCGGGTGGGGGTGGCGGAGTCCCCGGCCGGCCGGGGACTCCGACCGTTGTCAGGGGTTGCAACCCCTGACGAGGGTCGGTTCTCCCTGACCACCCGGGCGAAGCGACCGTCGACGACGTCGACCAGCACGTCGTCGTGGACGGCGCCGTCGACCCAGGCGCGCTCGAGGAGGTACGACGTCACGCGACCGCCAGCCGTTCGATCGTGGTCGCGAGCGCCTCGACGCCGGCCAGGCAGTCGGCCGTCGTGGCGGTCTCGGCCGGCGAGTGCGAGACGCCGCTCGGGTTGCGGACGAAGAGCATCGCGCTGCGGATGCCCCGGCCGTGCAGCACGCCGGCGTCGTGGCCGGCCGCGGTCGGCAGGGTCGGCCAGTCGCCTCCGTCGTGGTCGCGGGCGAGGCCGGCGACGAGCGCGTCGTCGAAGACGACCGCCGGCGAGACCGACTCGGCGGTGACGGTGACCGTCGTGCCGTCGCGCCCGGCGCGCTCCCCCGCCTGCCGCTCGACCGCGGCGACGAGGTCGGCGACCGACGCGTCCGACCCGCCCCGGGCGTCGAGCCAGGCGGACACCCGTGACGGCACGGCGTTGGTGCCGTTGGGGGTCACCTCGACGCGGCCGAAGGTCGCCCGCTGCCCGGACAGCCGGGCCTGCTTGTTGGCCGCCAGCGCCGTCATCGCGTAGGTCAGCATGGGGTCGGCCCTGTCCTCCATCCGCGTCGAGCCGGCGTGGTTGGCCTCGCCGGCGAAGTCGAAGCGCCACCGCCCGTGCGGCCAGATCCCGGTCGCGACGCCCACGGCCGCGCCGCGGTCGACGAGGTCACGGCCCTGCTCGACGTGGAGCTCGACGTAGGTCGCCACGTCCTCGAGCAGGGTCGACCCGCCGCCCGCCACCACGTCACCGAGCGCGACGCCGTCACGGTCGCGCAGCGTCCGCGCCCGGTCCCAGCCGATCGCCCCGGTCGCGAGTCGCGACCCCAGGCAGGCCTGCCCGAACCGCGAGCCCTCCTCCTCGACGAACGCCGCGACGCCGACCCGCCGGGTCGGCACCGCCCCGCGCTCGCGGAGCCGGTCGACCGCGGCGAAGGCCGACACGACACCCAACGGGCCGTCGTACGCCCCGCCGTCGAGGACCGAGTCGAGGTGGCTCCCGGTGAGCAGCGCCCCCAGCCCGGAGGGCGAGGCGGGCTCCCACCACGCGACCTGGTTGCCGAACACGTCGGTCTCGACTGTCAGCCCGCGCGCCGCGGCCTGCTCGCCGAACCAGGCGGCCAGCTCGCGCTCGGCGGCGTGGAAGGGCTGGCGGAAGTAGCCGCCGGACGCCGCGGACCGGCCGACGGGCGCGAGGTCGGCCCACATCCGCTCGAAGCCGTCGGGCACCGACCCCTCCTAGGATCCAGGTCATGGAGTTCCAGGACGTCGTACGACGCCGCCGGATGGTCCGCAACTATGCCGACGAACCCGTCGACCCCGCCATCATCGACCGTGCGCTCGCCAACGCGACCCGCGCCCCCAGCGCCGGGTTCACCCAGGGCTGGGCGTTCCTGCTGCTCGACACCCCCGCCGACGTGGCCCGCTTCTGGGCGGTCAGCACCGACACGGTCGACGAGCCCGGCGACTGGCTCGCCGGCATGATGCGGGCTCCCGTGGTGGTGCTGCCCTGCAGCAGCAAGGCCGCCTACCTCGAGCGGTACGCCGAGCCCGACAAGGGCTGGACCGACCGCGACGAGTCCCGGTGGCGGATGCCCTACTGGCACCTCGACGCCGCCAAGGCGTCGCTGCTGATCCTGCAGACCGTCACCGACGCCGGCCTCGGCGCGTGCTTCTTCGGCGTGGTGCCGGAGCGGGAGGGCGCGCTGCGGGAGGAGTTCGGCATCCCCGACAGCCACGACCCGATCGGCGTCGTCACGATCGGCCACCCGGCCCCCGGCGGCTCGGGGGGCTCCCCGACCCGGCGCCCGCGGACGCCGTGGCAGGACGTCGTGCACCGGGGACGCTGGAGCGACTGACCAGCTCGCCCCCACGTCAGAGCGTGCGGTCGAGCAGCTCCTTGAGCTCGTCGAAGTGCCGCTCGGCCGCGCCCTCGTCGTACATCGACGTGTCGGCCATCGAGTAGCCGTGCGGCGCGCCGGGGTAGACCTCGTTGCGGGCGACGAGGCCGTGCTCCTCGAGCGTCTCGCCCAGGGCGGCGACCGCCTCGGGCGGCATCGAGCCGTCGTTGTCGGCGTGGCCGAAGACGAACGCCGCGCGGGCCAGGGCCAGCCCCGCGTGCGGGCTGTCCGGCTCGGCGGTGACGAGGCCGCCGCCGTGGAAGCCTCCGGCGGCCGCGACCTGGTCGGGGTGGCCGGTGGCCGCACGCACCGAGAGCCGGGCACCCATGCAGTAGCCCGTGGCGCCGATCGGGCCGTGCGCGACGCCCTCGAGCCCCCGCAGGGCGGCGACGTAGGCCGCGATGTCGGGCACCGCGAGCTCGCTGGTCAACCGTCCGACGCGCGGCATGGCCTCGGCGAAGAACGCCTCGCGCTCACCCGGCTGGCGCAGGTCGGCCTGCGGGCCGACGGCGTCGACGTCGCCGTCGCGGTGGAACACGTTGGGCGCGAGCACGACGTAGCCCCACGAGGCGATCCGGTCGCACATCTCGGCGATCTGCGGCCGCAGCCCGATCGCGTCCATGAAGAACAGCACGCCGGGTCCACCGCCCAGCTCGGGGCGGGCGACGTAGGCCTCGGCGGTGCCGGTGGGGACGTCGATCTCGATCAGGTCCATGGCGCCGACGCTAGTGGTGGGCTCGTAAACTGGCGACGCGAGGTGATGACGATGACCGACCGACGACCGCAGGAACCCGAGCGCGACGAGCGCACCGGCCAGGCCGCCGCGGCCGCCCGGATGGCTCGCAAGGACCGCTGGGTCGAGGAGCAGATCCGGGTCGCCATGGAGCGGGGTGAGTTCGACGACCTGCCCGGCGCCGGCAAGCCGATCGAGGGGCTGGGCGACTCCCACGACCCCGACTGGTGGCTCAAGAAGCTCGTCGAGCGCGAGAAGATCGCCGTCCTGCCGCTGAGCGTCCAGCTCCGCAAGGAGGACGCCGAGCTCGACGCGCGCCTCGACACGATCGGCTACGAGACCGAGGTACGCCGCGTGGTCACCGACTTCAACGAGCGGGTGGTCGCTGCGCGCTACCGGGCGCCCGAGGGACCGCCGCTGGTCACCATGCCCCGCGACGTCGACGAGGCGGTCGCGGCGTGGACGGACCGGCGGGCCGAGCGCAAGGCGGCACGGGCCGCCGCGCAGGTCGCGGCCGAGGCGGCAGCCCCGCCACGGCGCTGGTGGCAGCGCCGCTCACCCCGCTGAGCGAGACATCGGTCATACCGGCGGCCCCGGGCCGCGCGATAGTTTCCGACCATGCCCGCATCCCAGAGCGCCAAGGACTTCTTCCGCCCCCTGGCGGTCGGTGCCCCCGACCCGCTGACCTCGATCCCGTTCCGCCCGAGCCGGGCGATCCACTTCTTCGACCCGAGCAACGCCAAGATGGCGGCCAAGATCCCGGCGATGGTCGGCACCGTCGACGTGCTGCTCGGCAACCTCGAGGACGCGGTCAAGGCTGACAACAAGGTCGCGGCACGCGAGGGCCTGGTCACGATCGGCCAGGACACCGACGGCCTCGGCGGCGGCGGAGCCACGCAGCTGTGGACGCGCATCAACAGCCTCGACAGCCCGTGGGCGCTCGACGACCTGACCACCCTGGTGGCCGGCATCGGCGACAAGCTCGACGTCGTCATGGTGCCGAAGGTGCAGGGCGCCGAGGACATCCACTACGTCGACCGGCTGCTCGCGCAGCTCGAGGCCAAGGCCGGGCTCGACCGCCCGATCCTGGTCCACGCGATCCTCGAGACGGCGCGCGGGATGGCCAACGTCGAGGAGATCTGTGGCGCGTCGCCGCGCATGCAGGGCCTCTCGCTCGGACCCGCCGACCTCGCCGCCGACCGCCGGATGAAGACCACGCGCGTCGGCGGTGGCCACCCGGGCTACCTCGTGCGCCAGGACCCGCCGGTCGACGAGCTGGGCGTCGCCCAGCTCGACGCTCCGCGGTCGACGTACCAGCAGGACCTCTGGCACTACACGATCGCCCGGATGGTCGACGCGTGCGCGATGCACGGCATCTACCCCTACTACGGGCCGTTCGGCGACATCGCCGACGTGCAGGCCTGCGAGGACCAGTTCCGCAACGCGTTCCTGCTCGGCTGCGTCGGCACCTGGAGCCTGCACCCCAAGCAGATCGCCATCGCCAACAAGGTCTTCTCCCCCAGCGTCGAGGACATCGCCCACGCCCGCCGGGTGGTCGCCGCGATGGGCGACGGCACCGGCGCGGTGATGCTCGACGGCAAGATGGAGGACGACGCCTCCCTCAAGCAGTGCCTGGTGATGGTGGCCCTGGCCGAGCAGCTCTCCGCGATCGACCCCGAGCTCAAGGCGCAGTACGACGCCATCCCGAGCAGCGAGGTGCCCGCATGAGCGAGTTCACGCCGCTGCGCTCGGTGCTCTACATGCCGAGCTCCAACGCCAAGGCCATCGAGAAGGCCAAGACCCTGCCGATCGACGCGGTCATCTTCGACCTCGAGGACGCCGTCGCCCCCGACGCCAAGCCGTCGGCCCGCGACGCGGCGGTCGCGGCGGTCACGTCGGGCGACTACGGCCGTCGTACCCTCACCATCCGCGTCAACGGCATCGGCACCGAGTGGCACGACGACGACCTCGCCGCCGCCGCGGCCGCGGGTCCCGCCGCCGTCGTCGTCCCCAAGGTCGACAGCGCCGACGAGGTGCACGCCCTCGTCGCCGCGATGGAGAAGGCCGGCGCCCCCGACCACACCCGGCTGTGGGCCATGATCGAGACCCCGGTCGCGATCCTCGACGTGCTGTCGATCGCCCGGGCCTCCGAGCGGCTGTCGGTGCTCGTCATGGGCACCAACGACCTCGTCAAGGAGCTGTACGCCGAGCACGTGCCCGGCCGTGCCCCGATCCTCCCGTCCCTGCACACCGCGCTGCTGGCCGCCCGCGCCGCCGGCATCGCGATCGTCGACGGCGTCTACAACGACGTCAAGGACACCGAGGGCTTCCTCGCCGAGTGCGAGCAGGGCCGACAGATGGGCTTCGACGGCAAGACCCTCATCCACCCCGGCCAGGTCGAGGGCGCCAACACCGCGTTCGCCCCGTCCGAGAAGGCGATCGAGGACGCCCGCGGGCTGATCCAGGCCTGGGAGGGCGGCAAGGGCTCCGGCGTGGTCACCTACAACGGCCGGATGGTCGAGAACCTCCACGTCGCGTCGGCCGAGCGCACGCTGTCGATCGCCGAGGCGGTCGCTGCGCTCGAGGGCTGACCAGCCCCCGTCCGGTCACGCCTGGCGGACCAGCTCGGCGAGCTGGTTGAAGAAGCCCACCCAGCCGTCGCGAGCGCCCGCCGCGTGGGCGGGGTCGGTGTGCACGCCGGCCTGGCGGAACTCCTGGCGCGTCCCGTCGCCCTCGGCGACCAGCGTCACGGTGCACAGCGACGCGAGGTCGCCGACGGTGTTGTCGGGGTCGCCGGTCGTGAAAGCAAGCGTGTCGTCGGTGGCCTCGACGTAGGCGCCGCCGAGCGGCATCTCCTGCCCGTCGGGCATCGCGAAGACGAGGCCCCAGCTGCCACCGGGCCGCGCGTCGACGGTGGCCTTCTCGCGGCTGGACGGACCGAACCACTGGGCGAGCTGGTCGGCCGTCGTCCACGCCTCGCGGACGCGGGCGACGGGGGCGTCGAGGTGGGTGGTCAGGGAGTACTCTACCGTGACCGGGTTGACCTCGCTGATCTCGGCGGTGAAGCCGCTGTCGAGGATCGGGCCGTGGGTGGTGATGCTGCTCATCGTCTGCTCCTGGGTCGGTGTCGGTCCTGCTTCTGACAGTCCTGCTTCTGACTGTCCTGCTTCTGACAGTGCGACGAACGGGGCCGCGCGGATACGACACCCCGGTCGCGACGGAGTCCGCTCAGCCCCAGAGCGCGCGCAGCTCGTCGACGTGGGCGGCGGCCTGGGCGCGGCCGGCGCGCGCCGAGGGCGGCCGGGCGGCGGGGTCGAGCACGTTGCCGCCGATGGCCCGCTTCGACCCGGCGTCGGGCGTGATCACGACGTGGCGCACACCCAGCTCGGTCAGCTGCTGGGCGGCGCTGCGGATCGGCCCGATCGCCCGGTCGAGCGGCGAGAGGACGACGACCGGGTCGAACCCGGAGGCCAGGTCGGCGTTGGCCCCGGACCGGACACCGCCGTCGATGAACGTGCGGCCGCCGATCGGGATCGGCGGATAGACGCACGGCACCGAGCACGAGGCGTTGACGGCGTCCTCCAGCGACACCTCGGCGACGTCGCCCTGCGGGCCGAAGACCGTCAGCTCGCCGGTCGAGGCGTCGACGGCGGTGACGACGAGGTCGCGGTCGTTCCACTCGAGACCGCCGATGCGCTGCGCGACCTGCTGGTAGCGCTCGGGGACGGTGGGCGTGCGGCCCTTGGCCGCCACCGCGACCGCCTGCCGGCCGAGGATCCGGCCGAACCGCTCGATGTCGCCCCGCGACCGCACCAGCGAGGTGACCAGCCGTACGGCGACCGACGGCCCGATCGCGGCCAGTGGAGCGGTGTCGCCGAGCGCGGCCGGCGAGAGCAGCTGGCGACGGTAGAGCTCGTCGAGCCCGGTGTCGGAGGTGATCTGGGCGCCGACGATCGACCCCGCCGACGTACCGATCACGCGGTCGGCCGTCGTCAGGTCGACGCCGGCCTCGGCCAGGCCGGCCAGCAGGCCGGTCTCCCACGCGATGCCCGTGATGCCGCCGCCGCCCAGGACCAGTGCTCGCTTGCTCATCGGGCCAGTCTGGCGGGTGCGCGTCGCCCCGGGTCGTCGACCCCGCTCTCCCTCGGCTCGCTACGGTCGGCCCCATG
Source organism: Nocardioides sp. (assembly GCF_030655615.1). Taxonomy (GTDB): domain Bacteria; phylum Actinomycetota; class Actinomycetes; order Propionibacteriales; family Nocardioidaceae; genus Nocardioides. The sequence goes on along the minus strand of NZ_JAURVJ010000201.1, from coordinate 5,641 downwards.
AGTCGTGTCGCGATCGTCGGTGGCCACGGACACGTGGCCCTCCAGCTCCACCCGCTCCTGCGCGCCGCCGGGCACACCCCGGTCGCCCTGGTCCGCAGGGAGGACTACCGCGACGAGCTCGAGGCGCTCGGAGCCGAGGTCCGCCTGCTCGACATCGAGGCCGGAGACCTCCAGCAGTTCGTCGCCGCCTTCGAGGGCTGCGACGCCGTGGTGTTCGCCGCGGGCGGCGGTGCCGACGGCAACATCGAGCGCAAGAAGTCCGTCGACCTCGGCGGCTCCCTGCTGTCGATCGAGGCCGCCCAGCAGGTCGGGATCACCCGGTTCGTGCAGGTCTCGGCCTGGGGCGTCGACGAGCCGCTGCCCGACGACGTCAGCGCCACCTGGAAGGCCTACGTCGAGGCCAAGGCCGGCGCCGACGCCGCGCTCCGCGACAGCGGGCTCGACTGGACCGTCGTCCGACCCGGCCGCCTCACCCACGACGCCGCCACCGGCCGCGTCCTCCTCGGCTCGGACACCGAGATCCCGCACGACGACCCGGCTCGGTCCAGCGACCCCGACAACGCCAACGGTGACGTCACCCGGGCCGACGTGGCGGCGGTCGTCGCAGCCGTCCTCGACGCCGACCACACGATCGGCGTGCAGCTCGTGGTCGTCGGCGGGGACGTGCCGGTGGCCGAGGCCGTCGCCGGCCTGAGCGGCTGAGACCCGGCAGCCCTCCGAGGGCGACGCAGGCATGCGGCGCGAGCCGCGGTGGAGTGACTAGCCGTCCAGCGGGCGGAGCTCGTCGGCGTAGGACACCGAGAAGCGGCGCATGACGCCGGAGTCGCTGATGGAGTACTGGCCCATCCGCCACAGCGGCGGCGAGTAGGCGTGGATCGAGACCGATCCGTCGACGGCGCCGCCCATCCGGTGGATGTGGTCGGGGCCGAAGGCGATGGTGCGGCCGGCCTTGACGGTCTTGACCGCGGGGGTGCCGCCGAGGCGGGGGCGGCTCTCGCTCACGGCACCCTGGGTGACGTGGACGGCGCCCGCGGAGGTGTCGTGGTCGTGCCAGCCGGTGTCGTCCTCGAGGTTCCAGCACAGGAGCCAGACGTCGACGTCGGCGTCGCGGTAGAGGGACACGAAGTGCCGGCCGTCGCCGTCGTGGCGGACGTACTTCTCCCACAGGTCGGGGCGCGCGGCCAGCTCGCGCACGAAGGCACGCAGCTCGCGTGAGCTGAGCTCGCGACCCGGCAGGGCGGGCAGGTCGTCGCGGGTCAGGATGCTGCTCGCCGGTGAAGGGGCCAAACCGGGATCGGTCAGCGTCATCGTGTGCCTCCGTTCAGCAGGTGGTGAGGGTTGGTGATGTAGAGGGCCTGGGAGAAGGCGTCGCCCAGCCCGGGGTCGCGCGGGAGCGCGTAGGGGCGGTCCGAGCCGTGCACGATCGGGTCGACGCCGACGACGCGGATCACCGCGTCGACCGCCCGCGACCCGTAGGACGAGGTGTCGTAGTAGACGTGGCGGTCGACGGCCCCGAAGGCGCCGCCGCGGGCCGCGAGCCGCTCGTGGTGGAGGGGCGCGAGCCCGGCGAGGGCGACGAAGCAGATGCGCAGGTCGGGCAGCAGCGCCCGTCCCGCGACGTGCCAGGCGAACCAGGCGGCCGTCAGCTGGGCGGTGTAGGACGTCAGCGCGGGCCACCAACCGGGCAGCGTCGCGCCGCTGATCGGCGCGGCCGGAGCCGGCCCGGGGTGGACGAGGACCGGCCGGCCGGCGGCCTCGACGACCGCGAGCACGGGTGCGAGCCGGGTCAGGGCCGCCGGGTCGAGCAGGGCGGTGGCCGGCACCTGCAGCCCGCAGACCGACGGCTGGGCCAGGGTGGTCCGGAGCGCGTCGAGGTCGGGGTCGACCAGGTTGACCGCTGCCCAGAGTCCGTGGCCCGGGCCGAGGTCGGCCGCGAAGGCGTGCCACGCGTCGAGCAGCGGGGCGGCCTGGTCGGGCGCGAGGGTCTCGATGCCGAGCGGGCTCGAGAGGGAGACCAGGGCGAGGTCGATCCGGTCGCCCTCGTCGATCGTGCGGCGTTCGCTGAGCACGTGGTCGCCGGGGACCAGCGCGAAGTCGGGCTCGCCGTCGAGCAGCAGCGTGTCGTCGACGATCCGCGGCGAGACCGAGCGCCGCCGGAGCTCCTCGACGAGGGCGTCCGGCCAGGCGTGCTGGTGGACGTCGACGCGGGGCATGCGGGTCATGATAACTCTATCGACTTAGTTTAGTTAGCGGCGGGGCTAGCGTGTCGGTCATGGCGTCAACCCTCGCGTGCATCGGACTCGACGTCGGCGACCTCGACACCCTCAACGGCTACCTTGCCGCCATGCCCTCCCAGGTCGTCGGGCGGGTGGGTGGGATCGAGTCGGTGCGCTACTACGACCCGAGCGGTGCGCGGGTGGTCGTGGCCCTCGACACCGCCGGCGAGACGATCGACCTCGTGCCGTCCTACGACGCCCGCGCGGGTGCGCTGCTGGCCGACCTCGGGCCCCTCGGCCCGGTCGTGCAGGCGGACGTCGTCAACGACGACCGGGAGGTCGCAACCCGCCTCGCCGTCGACCTCGAGCAGCGTCGTCACCTCGTCGGCGCCGTCGGAGGCCCGCTGCGCGGGTCCGTCGTCGCGCTCGGCGTCGAGATGACGGTGCACGCCGACGCGGACGCGTTCGCCGGGTCCGACGCGAGCGTCCTCAGCGAGCCCGAGCCCGGCGAGGACCCCACCCGGTGGGCGGCCGAGTCGTTCGTGTCCTACGGCCTCTTCACCGGCGACGGCGACCCCGAGCCCACCGCGTTCCTCGCCGGCACGGTGCTCGCGGCCGAGACCCACACCCACGCGGTGTCCGGCCAGGTCTTCCACAGCGCCCGCCTCCGCACCGTCGGCTTCGAGGCCACGGTCTGCCTCCCCGGATCCGAGCACGCAGCTGCCCCGGTCCCCGGCAACGTGGTCGCCGGGTCCTGCTACCTCGTCGTCGACGTCCCCACCCTGTGGACGGTCGAGCCGCCGCGTCGCAAGCGGCGCTGGGGCCGCTGACCGCTCCCCGCCACGAATGACCCAGGCTGCGTCGGGTTCGGCAGGGGTCCGTCTCGCGAAGTGACCCAGGCTGCGTCGGGTTCGGCAGGGGTCCGTTTCGCGAAGTGACCCAGGCTGCGTCGGGTTCGGCAGGGGTCCATTTCGCAAAGTGACCCAGGCTGCGTCGGGTTCGGCAGGGGTCCATTTCGCAAAGTGACCCAGGGTGGGTCACTTCACTGTTCGGGGTGCCGTCAAACGCGACGCACCCTGGGTCAGTGGGGTCTGGGTCAGCGGGGGTCTGGGTCAGTGGGGGTCTGGGTCAGCTCGAGGCCAGGCTCAGTCGCCGCGACGGAGGCGCTCGTCGAGCCACAGCTTCATGCTCCCCGCGGCGCCGGCGACGTCGTGGACGAGCCGGCCGAGCGCGTCCTGCGACGACGAGAAGGCCTCGGAGTAGGAGCTGGCCGCGTCCTTGGCCGCGTCGGTGACCTTGGCGTCGCTGTCGTCGTCGCGGCGCGGGTAGGCGCCGCCGAGGATGGCAGCGTACTCCCCCGAGTCCACCCAGCGCCGCAGCTCGGCGGCCCGGACGACGGCGAACGGGTGGGTGGTCTTCTCCACGAGCATCAGCTTGAGGACGGAGTCGCGCAGGTCGCCGCTGTCGAGGTACTCCTGGCCCTGGGCCATGAACGTCGACAGGTCCAGCTCGCCCATCAGCCCGCCGCTGGCGAGCTGCATGTGGGCGCGGATGGCGGCGGCGGGGTCCTGCGTGGCGAGGAGCCCGGCGCGGTCGGCGGAGAGCTCGGCCTTGCGCGACCACTCGTAGAGGGCGGCGATGATGGCGCGGATGCCGAGGCCGCCGAGCGGGATGGTGTTGAGGACGCCGGTGAGGTTGATCAGCCGCTCGAGCAGGGTGCGATAGACGGCGTGGCCGCTGAGCGCGTGGCCGAGCTCGTGGCCGATGACGAACCGCAGCTCGTCCTCCTCGAGCAGGTCGACCAGGGCCGAGTTGAGCACGATGATCGGCTTGTCGAGGCCGATGGTGACGGCGTTGAGGGTCGGGTCAGCCCGGACGTAGAGCTCGGGGACGTCCTCGGTGTCGAGCACCCGGGCCGCGTCGCGCAGCAGGAAGTGCAGCGTCGGGAACTGGCGCTCGTCGACGCGCACCGTCGTCCCGAGCAGGAGCAGGCGGGTCGTGCGCTCGTTGACCAGCCCGGACATCGCCTTGAGCACGGTGTCGAAGCCCTTGAGCTTGCGCAGGGCGACCAGCGCCCCGCGGTCGGCCGGGTGCTCCCAGGCGCGCGAGCTGATGCCGGACAGGGTGGCCCGCGAACGGGACGGCTGCGTCGTCACGCGCACACTGTTGCACGACAGCCCACACCACCACCGGGGTTCCCAGCGGGCTCCCAGTGCGCCGGTCCACGCTGCCGCCATGACCACCTCCGCGAAGACCGCCACGACCAAGACCGCCCCCGCCACGCCGCTCCTGCTGCCCGGCCAGGCCGCCTCGCCCGCCGGGCCCTGCGACCTGTCGGGCATGTACCTCATGCACCACGCGTTCCGCCGCGACCTGCGCCGCTTCACCGCGGCCGTCGAGCACACCCCGCTCGACGACGCCACGACCTGGCGCGCCCTGCAGGAGCGCTGGGGCCGGATGGCCCACCACCTCCACGAGCACCACAGCGTCGAGGACCGCGTGCTGTGGCCGCTGCTGCAGGAGCGCGTCGACGCCGCCGGGGACCAGACCGGGCAGCGGGTCCTCGACGCGATGACCGCCGAGCACGCCGACATCGACCCGCTGCTCGAGCGGGCCGGCGACGGGTTCCGGACGATGGCCGACGCGCCGCTCCGCACCGTGGCCGACGACCTCGCCGAGACCCTGGTCGAGGCCTTCGCGCTGCTCGACGGGCACCTGGGCCACGAGGAGCGAGACGCCGTCGCGCTCGTGCAGCGCTACGTCGGCGCCGACGAGTGGGACCGGCTCGAGCGCCGCGAGTTCCGCGGTCGGCCGGCGATCGGCGAGCTGCGCTTCCAGCTGCCGTGGATGGTGGCGGGCCTCCCCGACGACGTCGTGGCCCCGCTCGTCCGGGCCGCCGGCCCCGCGTTCCGGCTCCTGCTCGTCACGTCACGGCGCGCGTTCGACAAGCAGGAGGCGGCGGCCTTCGCTCACGTCCCGGCCACGGCATGACGCTCGGCCTGGTCCGGCCGACCACCGACGACGACTTCACCGACGTCGTCCTCGGGGCGGCCGGGCCCGTGCTGGTCGCGTTCCACGCGGGAGCCAGTGCGCCGCCGTACGTCGACGACCTGGCGTACGACGCGCCGTGGCTGACCTGTGTCCGCCTCGACGCCGACCGGTGGCCGCGCACACCCGCCGCCTACCGCGTGCTGCGGCTGCCGACGGTCCTGGTCTTCGCGGGCGGCGAGCCCGTGCTCACCCTCGACGGCGGGCAGCCGCTCGTCACCGTGCGCCGGCTCCTCGACGCCCTGCGCTGACGCTCACCGACAGCTCAGAACCCGGCCGCGGCCCGGACGTCGGCGAACCAGGCCACGCAGGCCCGCAGGCCCCAAGCCTGCGCGAGCCGCACGGCGTCGTCGGCGTGCCGGGCCGCCGCGGCGAGG
>NZ_JAURVJ010000200.1 GCF_030655615.1 Nocardioides sp. | reverse complement strand
GACGCCGCCACCACGTGGGGCGTCGACAGCCTGCCCGAGACCCCCGGCCGCGACGGCGACGCCATCGTCGCCGCGCTCCTGGCCGGCGAGCTCGGCGGCCTCGTGATCGGCGGGGTCGACCCCGCCGACACCACCGACCCGGCCGCCACCACCGCCGCGATCGCCGCCGCGTCGTTCGTCGTCGCCCTCGACCTCCGGGCCAGCGACGTCACCCGCGCCGCCGACGTCGTCTTCCCGGTCGCCCCCGTGACCGACAAGGCCGGCTCGTTCGTCAACTGGGAGGGCCGGGTCCGCTCGTTCGACCGGGTGCTCTCCAACCCGGCGTCGCTGCCCGACCTGCGCGTCCTGGCCGGCATCGCCGAGGAGCTCGGCCACCCGCTCGGCTTCCGCACCGTCGAGGACGTCTGGTCGCAGATGGAGGACCTCGGTCCCTGGGACGGCGCCCGCGCCACCCTCACGCCGGTCGCGCCCGGCGCCGCCGTCGAGGGCAAGGGTCTCGTGCTCTCCACCTGGAAGCAGCTGCTCGACAACGGCACCATGCTCGTCGGCGACAAGCACCTCGCCGCCACCGCCCGCCCGGCCGTCGCCCGGGTCAGCCAGGCCGTGCACGACGCCTGCGGCCCCACCGTGACCGTCACCGGTGACCGCGGCTCGGTCACCGTGCCGTCCGAGGTCGCGCCCGACCTCGTCGACGGCGTCGTCTGGCTGCCGTCGTCCTCCACCGGTCGCGGACTGCTCAGCGACCTGGCCTCACCCGGCACCCGCGTCACCGTCACCGGAGGCAACCCGTGAACCTGTACGTCGTCGACGAGGGCCTGCAGGCCTTCGGCCAGGACAAGTGGTGGGTGATCGGGATCAAGGTCCTGGCCATCTTCGTCATCCTGGTCCTGCTGACGCTCTTCAACATCTGGTGGGAGCGCCGGGTCGTGGCCCGGATGCAGCACCGCATCGGCCCCAACGTCAACGGTCCGTTCGGGCTCCTCCAGTCGCTGGCCGACGGCGCCAAGCTCATGTTCAAGGAGGACATCCTCCCCAAGGCCGCCGACAAGCTGGTCTTCGTGCTGGCGCCGATCATCGCGGTGATCCCGGCCTTCGTGACGTTCAGCGTGATCCCGTTCGGGCCCGAGGTGAACTTCTTCGGCGAGCGCACGCCGCTCCAGCTCACCGACATGCCGATGGCGGTCCTGTTCGTGATGGGCATCGCGTCCATCGGCATCTACGGCATCGTGCTCGGCGGCTGGTCGAGCGGGTCGACCTACTCCCTGCTCGGCGGACTGCGCTCGAGCGCCCAGATGATCTCCTACGAGGTCTCGATGGGTCTCGCGCTCGTCGCGGTGTTCCTCTACGCCGGCTCGATGTCGACCTCCGAGATCGTCGCCGCCCAGGACGACCTGTGGTTCGGGCTGATCCTGCTGCCGTCGTTCGTCATCTACACGATCTCGATGGTCGGCGAGACCAACCGTGCGCCCTTCGACCTCCCCGAGGCCGAGGGCGAGCTCGTCGGCGGGTTCCACACCGAGTACTCCTCGATCAAGTTCGCGCTGTTCTTCCTCGCCGAGTACGTCAACATGGCCACCGTCTCGGCGCTGGCCACGACGCTCTTCCTCGGCGGTTGGCACGCGCCGTTCTGGATCGACGAGTTCTGGGCCGGCGCCAACCAGGGCTACTGGCCGGTGCTGTGGTTCTTCGGCAAGGTCCTGTTCTTCATCTTCGGCTTCATCTGGCTGCGCGGGTCGCTGCCCCGGCTGCGCTACGACCAGTTCATGGCGCTCGGCTGGAAGTACCTCATCCCGGCCTCGCTCGTCTGGATCATCGCCGTCGCCACGCTCCGCGTCGCCCGCACCGAGGGCTGGCTCGACAACGACAACGTCCCGGTCGTCATCGGCGTCGCCCTGGTCCTCATCCTCGCGCTGTTCTTCTTCGGCGGCGAGAAGGACCAGCCGGCCACCACCGACGAGGCCGACCTGGCCACCGTCCGACCCGGCGGGTTCCCGACGCCGCCCATGCCCGGCGGAGGTGCGGTCCGCGGGGCCGCCGCTCCGCTCGTGTTCGACAGTCCCACCCGGGTGACCGCCACGGCCACCGCGAGCGTGGGGGAGGAGGCCTGATGGCCGACAGCAACGAGGGCAAGACCTTCAAGGAGCAGTTCATCGACCCGGTGGCGGGGTTCGGCGTCACCTTCCGGACGATGTTCCGCAAGGTCGTCACCGAGCAGTACCCGTTCGAGAAGCTCCCGACCGCGCCGCGCTTCCACGGCCGTCACCAGCTCAACCGCTGGCCCGACGGTCTCGAGAAGTGCATCGGCTGCGAGCTCTGCGCCTGGGCCTGCCCGGCCGACGCGATCTACGTCGAGGGGGCGTCCAACGACGACGCCGCCGCCGGCGGGAGCGAGCGCTTCAGCCCCGGCGAGCGCTACGGCCGCGTCTACCAGATCAACTACCTGCGCTGCATCCTGTGCGGGCTCTGCATCGAGGCGTGCCCCACCCGGGCGCTGACGATGACCAACGAGTACGAGCTCGCCGACGACAACCGCCGCGACCTCATCTACGAGAAGTCCGACCTGCTCGCCCCGCTGCTGCCCGGCATGGAGCAGCCGCCGCACCCGATGCGCGAGGGCTTCGACGAGGGCGACTACTACCGCGGCGGGCTCTCCGCCCCTCCGCCCGCGCCGGCCGCTCCGGGGGGTGGGCACTGATGGTCGCGTTCTGGGCCCTCGCCCCGGTGATGGTGCTGGCCGCCCTCGGCATCCTCTTCGTCCGCAAGGCGGTCCACGCCGCGCTGCTGCTGGCGGTCGTGATGATCAGCCTCGCCGTGCTCTACGCCGCCCTCGACGCGCCGTTCCTGTTCGCGGTGCAGATCATCGTCTACACCGGCGCGATCCTGATGCTCTTCCTGTTCGTCCTCATGCTGGTCGGGGTCGACTCGGCCGACTCGGTCGTCGAGACCATCAAGGGTCAGCGGGTGCTCGCCACGGTCGGCGGGCTGCTCCTCGGCCTGATCCTCGTCGTGGGGCTGTCGCAGCTCACGCTCGGAACCGCGACCGGCCTCGACGACGCAAACGACGGCGGCAACATCCCGGCCCTGGCCAACATCGTCTTCTCCCGCTACGTGTTCGCCTTCGAGGTCACCAGCGCGCTGCTCATCACCGCCGCGGTCGGCGCCATGGTGCTCGCCCACCGCGAGCGACTCACGCCCAAGCAGACGCAGGCCGACCTGGCCCGCAAGCGGGTGCGCGACTACGCCGAGAAGGGCACCTCCCTCGTGCCGCTCCCGGCGCCCGGCGTCTACGCCCGCCACAACGCGGTCGACACCCCCGCCCTGCTGCCCGACGGCACCGCCGCCGAGTCGTCGGTCTCCCGGGTGCTCGCCGCGCGCGGTACGGTCCGCTCGGCCCCGGCGATGGCCCACGACATCGAGGGCCTCAAGCGCCAGCTCGGCATCGACACCGAGGCCCGACCGGGCCCGGCCGGCAAGTCCGGTGCCGCCGCCTCGACGACCGAGGACGTGGACAAGGGGGCATCAGCATGACCGAGTACGTGGTGCTCTCCTCGATCCTCTTCACCATCGGCGCCGTCGGCGTCCTGGTGCGCCGCAACGCCATCGTGGTCTTCATGTGCGTCGAGCTCATGCTCAACGCCTGCAACCTCGCGCTCGTGGCCTTCGCCAAGCAGCACGGCAACCTCGAGGGGCAGGTGGCGGCCTTCTTCGTGATGGTCGTGGCCGCCGCCGAGGTCGTCGTCGGGCTCGCCATCATCATGACCATCTTCCGGTCTCGTCGTTCGGCCTCGGTCGACGACGCGAGCCTGCTGAAGTTCTGAAAGGTCCGACTCAGATGTTCGTCTTGGAGACAGGGCTCGAGGTGCCCGTCGTCGCGCCCGAGAGCGCCGACGGCGTGCTCGGGCTCGTGTGGCTGGTGATCGCGCTGCCGCTGCTCGGCGCCGCGATCCTGCTGCTCGGCGGCCGGTTCACCGACAAGTGGGGCCACTGGCTCGGCACGGCGATGCCCATCGGGTCCTTCGTCGTCAGCCTGCTGATGTTCCTCGAGATCCAGGGCCGCGACGAGGAGGACCGCCAGGTCGTCAAGCACCTCTACGACTGGATCCACGTCGGTGGCCTCCGGGTCGACATGGACCTGCTCTACGACCCGCTGGCCTCGCTGTTCCTGCTGCTGATCACCGGCGTCGGCTCGCTCATCCATGTCTACTCCATCGGCTACATGGAGCACGACCCGCGGCGCCGCCGGTTCTTCGGCTACCTCAACCTCTTCGTGGCCGCGATGCTGATGCTCATCCTGAGCGAGAACTACCTCGGGCTGTTCCTCGGCTGGGAGGGCGTCGGCCTGGCGTCCTACCTCCTCATCGGCTTCTGGCAGCACAAGCACTCCGCCGCCCAGGCCGCCAAGAAGGCCTTCGTCATCAACCGCGTCGGCGACATGGGCATGGCCACGGCCATCTTCCTGGCGTTCACGCTGTTCGGCTCCACGAGCTTCACCGTCATCAGCGCCCGGGCCGGCGGGGCCTCCGAGGCCGCGATGACGGCGTTCGGGATCCTGCTGCTGGTCGGTGCCTGCGGCAAGTCGGCCCAGGTGCCGCTGCAGGCCTGGCTCCTCGACGCCATGGAGGGCCCGACGCCCGTCTCGGCGCTCATCCACGCCGCGACCATGGTCACCGCCGGTGTCTACCTCGTCGTCCGCTCCAACTTCGTCTTCGAGTACGCCCCCGACGCCCAGACCGCGGTCGTCGTGGTCGCCGTCGTCACGATCCTGTGGGGCGCCGCGATCGGGTGCGCCAAGGACGACATCAAGAAGGCCCTGGCCGGCTCCACGATGAGCCAGATCGGCTACATGATGCTCGGCGCCGGGCTCGGCACCGCCGGCTACGCGTTCGCGATCTTCCACCTGCTCACGCACGGCTTCTTCAAGGCCAACATGTTCCTCGGCGCCGGCTCGGTGATGCACGGCATGGACGACGACGTCGACATGCGCCACTACGGGATGCTCAACAAGGCCATGCCCGTCACGTTCCTGACGTTCGCGATGGGCTACCTCGCGATCATCGGGTTCCCGGGCTTCTCCGGCTTCTGGTCCAAGGACAAGATCATCGAGGTCGCCATCGGCCAGAACCTCCTGGTCGGCGCCTGCGCGCTCGTCGGTGCCGGCGTCACGGCGTTCTACATGACCCGCCTGATGCTGATGACCTTCTTCTCCGAGAAGCGCTGGCAGAAGGACGTCCACCCCCACGAGTCGCCCGCCCTGATGACGGTGCCGCTGATCGTCCTCGCAGCGCTCTCGGTGCTCGGCGGCCTGCTGCTCGCCGGCAACTGGATCATCCACTGGCTCGAACCCGTCGTCGGGCCCGAGGAGGAGCACGAGCTCCCGATCCCGGCCATCGGCATCACCGTGATCACGGTGCTCGTCGTCGCCGTCGGCGTCGCCCTCGCGTTCGCGCTCTTCCAGCGCCAGCGCGTCCCCGACGTCGCCCCGACCGACGTCTCCTTCGTCACCCGCGCCGCCCGCAACGACCTCTACGGCGACGCCATCAACGAGGGGCTGGTCGTCCAGCCCGGCCGCCGCCTGGTCGCCGGCCTCTTCGTCTTCGACCGCTCCGGCGCCGACGGCGCCTTCATGGGCGGTGGTGCCGCGGTCAAGGCGCTCGGCGGGGTCCTCCGCAAGGTGCAGACCGGTTACGTCCGCTCCTACGCCCTGTCCGTCCTCGTCGGCGTCCTCGTCGTCGCCGCGGCCATGCTGGCGGTGAACCTCTGATGCTGACCGTCCTGATCCTGGTGCCCCTCGTCGGTGCCCTCGTCATCCCGTTCCTCCCGGCCGCCACGGCGCGGTCGATCGCGATCGGCGTCTCAGCCGGCACCCTCGGCCTCGGCGTCGCCGCCGCCACGATGTACGACGTCGGCAGCGGCATGCAGCTCGAGGAGAAGGTCAGCTGGATCGAGTCGTTCGGCGTCCACTACGCCCTCGGCGTCGACGGCCTCGGCATCCTCATGGTGCTGCTCACGGTCGTCATCACGCCGGTCGTCATGCTGGCCGGCTGGCACGAGGGCGAGGAGGCCCCACGCTCCTACTACGCCTGGATGCTGGCGCTCGAGGCGCTCTCGCTCGCCGTCTTCTGCGCGACCGACGTCTTCCTCTTCTACGTCGTCTTCGAGGCGACGCTGATCCCGGCCTACTTCCTCGTCGGCGGCTTCGGCAAGGAGGGTCGTGGTGCAGCCGCGTCCAAGTTCCTGATGTTCCAGCTCGCCGGCGGACTCGTGCTGCTCGCCTCGGTCATCGGGCTCTACGTGGTCTCGTCCCAGCAGGGTGAGCCGTCCTACCTCCTCGAGGACCTGCAGGACCTCGACATCTCCACCGGCGCGGGCCGCTGGCTGTTCGTGGGCTTCTTCGTGGCCTTCGCCATCAAGGCGCCGCTGTTCCCGGTGCACACCTGGCTGGCTGACACGACCGAGAAGGCCACGCCGGGCGTCAGCGTGATGCTCGTCTGCGTGCTCGACAAGATCGGCACGTTCGGCATGCTCCGCTTCTGCCTCGGGATCTTCCCCGAGGCCTCGCAGTGGGCCACGCCGGTCGTCGTCACGCTCGCCGTCATCTCGATCATCTACGGCGCGCTCGTCGCGATCGCCCAGGACGACGTGCTGCGGCTGATCGGACTGACCTCGCTCAGCCACTTCGGCTTCATCACCCTCGGGATCTTCGTTTTCAGCACGCAGGGCTCCTCGGGCGCGATCCTCTACATGGTCAACCACGGCATCGGCACCGCTGCGCTGTTCCTCGTCGCCGGCTACCTGATCAGCCGCCGCGGCACCACGCTCATCAGCGAGATGGGCGGCCTCGAGAAGGCCACGCCCGTGCTCGCCGGCCTGATGCTCGTCGCCGGTCTGGCCACGCTCGGCCTGCCCGGCCTGAGCCCGTTCGTCTCCGAGTTTCTCGTGCTGCTCGCGGCCTTCGACTACGCCTGGTGGGTCGGCGCGTTCGCGGTCACCGGCATCGTCCTCGCCGCGATCTACGTGCTCTGGATGTACCAGCGCATCTTCACCGGGCCCGGTCACGAGATCGCCGGGGCGGCCGACGGTCACGGTCACGCCGGACACGACGGGGCGGGGGCGTCGTCCGGCAGCACGGCCACCGCCGTCCGCAGCAAGGTCGAGACCATCCCCGACGCCACGCCGCGCGAGATCCTCGCGGTGGCGCCGCTCATGGTCGCGCTCGTCCTCTTCGGGTTCTTCCCGCAGCCCCTGCTCGACGTCAGCAACCCCTACGCGGAGCAGCTGCTCCAGCAGCAGGTCGGCGTGCAGGACGACGCCCCCGAGGTCCCGCCGGCGGACGACGCCGAGACGGGCGAGTGAGGTAACCCCATGGACTTCATCAAGCCCACCATCGAGTACGTCGAGCTGCTCCCGCTCTTCATCGTCTTCGGCGTCGCCGCGCTCGGCGTCGTGGTCGAGGCGTTCGTCGCCCGCGAGCGCCGTCACGTGGTCCAGGTCAGCCTGGCCGCCGCCGGTGTCGTCGGGGCCTTCGCGGCCACCGTCGTCGTCGGCCTCGACCTCGACAAGACCGGCTCCGGCCGTGGCCTCGTCGGCGCCGAGGGATCGGTCGTCGTCGACGGCCCCTCGGTCTATCTCTGGGGCCTCATCCTGATCTTCGCCCTCGGCGGGGTCGCGCTCTTCGCCGAGCGCCGCCTCGAGGCCGGCGTACCCGCGTTCGCCGGCCAGGCCGCAGCCCTGCCCGGCAGCGAGGGCGAGCGCGAGGCCTCGACCAAGGGCCTGGCCCACACCGAGGTCTATCCGCTCGTCATGTTCGCCGTCGGCGGGATGATGCTCTTCCCCGCCTCCGGCGACCTGCTCACCATGTTCGTCGCCCTCGAGGTGCTCTCGCTGCCGCTCTACCTGCTCTGCGGCCTGGCCCGGCGCCGGCGCCTGCTCAGCCAGGAGGCCGCGCTCAAGTACTTCCTGCTCGGCGCCTTCTCGTCCGGCTTCTTCCTCTACGGCGTCGCGCTCGTCTACGGCTACGCCGGCTCGATGAGCTTCGGCGCGATCCACACCAGCGTCGTCAACGGCTCCGACAACCGCACCCTGCTGCTCCTCGGCATCGCGATGCTGTCGGTCGGCCTGCTCTTCAAGGTCGGCGCCGTGCCCTTCCAGGCCTGGACGCCCGACGTCTACCAGGGCGCCCCGACCGCGGTCACGGCGTTCATGTCGGCGGCCACCAAGATCGCGGCGTTCGGCGCCATCCTGCGGCTCTACTACGTCGCCTTCGGCGCCGACCGCTGGGACTGGCAGCCGATGATGTGGGTCATCGCGATCCTCACGATGCTCGTCGGCGCCGTCCTCGCCTGCGTGCAGACCGACGTCAAGCGGATGCTCGCCTACTCCTCGATAGCCCACACCGGCTTCCTGCTCACCGGCGTCCTCGGGGTCCAGGCGGCCTCCGAGCTCGCCGACAGCCAGATCACCTCGCTGCAGGCGGTGCTCTTCTACCTCACGGTCTACGGCTTCGCGACCGTCGGCGCCTTCGCGGTCGTCACCCTTGTCCGTGACGCCAACGGCGAGGCGCCGTCGTTCGTCCGCTGGACGGGCCTCGGCAAGCGCTCGCCGGTGGTCGCGGGCGTCTTCTCGCTCTTCCTGCTCTCGATGGCCGGCATCCCGCTCACCTCGGGCTTCATCGGCAAGTGGGCCGTCTTCACCGTGGCCATGTCGTCGGGCGCCTGGCCGGTCGTGCTGGTCGCCATCGCGTCGAGCATCATCGCCGTCTACTTCTACGTCCGCTACATCCGGCTCATGTTCTTCACCGACCCCGACCCGGACGACGAGGTCGCCTCGGTGACCACGCCCTCGCTCTTCACCAGCGTCACGATCGCGGTCTGCGCCGTCGTGACCGTGGTGCTGGGCGTCGTGCCCGGACCGGTGCTCGACCTGGCCGCCCAGGTGGGAGACTTCATCAGGTGACGACCGACCCGGCCTCCGACCTGGCCCTGCCGATCGACGACGAAGCCCTCGCCGAGCGGTTGAGCCAGCGGATGGCCGAGGTCGAGGCCGCGCTCCACGACCACGCCACCAGCCCGTCGCCCTACGTCACCGAGGCGGCGCGCCACCTCTTCGCCGCCGGCGGCAAGCGCTTCCGCCCGCTGCTCGTGCTGCTCGCCGCGGAGGCCGGCCCCCACCCCGAGTCCGCCGACGTGCTCACCGCCGCCTGCGTCGTCGAGATCACCCACGTCGGCTCGCTCTACCACGACGACGTGATGGACGAGGCTGCCCTGCGCCGCGGCGCCGACTCCGCCAACTCCCGCTGGGACAACCACGTCGCGATCCTCACCGGCGACTGGCTCTTCGCGAAGTCCTCCGAGCTCACCGCCCAGCTCGGCGCCGACGCCGTCGCGATCCAGGCCGCGACGTTCACCCGCCTCGTCGAGGGCCAGATCCTCGAGGGCGTCGAGCCCACGGGCGACGCGCTGCAGCACTACCTCGACGTCGTCGCCGGCAAGACCGGCTCCCTCATCGCCACCTCCGCGCGCTACGGCGCCCGCTTCGGCGGCGCCACCCGCGAGGTCGAGGAGGCCCTGACGGCCTACGGCGAGATCGTCGGCGCCGCCTTCCAGCTCTCCGACGACATCCTCGACGTCGCCTCCGACTTCGACGCGTCCGGCAAGACGCCCGGTACCGACCTGCGCGAGGGTGTCCCGACCCTCCCGGTCCTGATGGCCCTGGCGTCCACGGACCCCGCCGACGCCCGCCTCCACGAGCTCTTGCGCTCCGACCTCACCGACGACACGCTCCACGCCGAGGCCCTCGGCCTCCTCCGCAAGCACCCCGCCCTCGACGAGGCCAGCGCCTACGTCGTCGGCCGCGCCCAGGAGGCCAAGGCCCTGCTCGCGGTGCTGCCCGAGGGACCCGTCCGCACGGCCCTCGAGGACTTCGCCGACGCCGTGGCGGTCCGCAGCAGCTAGGTCGTGCCTCAGGCGGCGACCGACGACGCCGCTGCGAGGACGAGCTGGCGGTGGCGGTGCCGCAGCGCCTCGTAGGTGAAGACCACGAGCGCTGCCCAGACGAGGACGAAGCCGACCCAGCGGCCGCTCGTCATGGTCTCGGAGAAGACGACGAGCCCGAGGACGAACTGGATAGTCGGGGCGAGGTACTGCAGGAGGCCGAGCGAGACCATGGGGACCCGGGTCGCGGCGGCGCCGAAGAGGATCAGCGGGACCGCGGTGACGATGCCGGTGGTGGTGAGCAGGAGGGCGTGGCCGACGCCCTCGGTGCCGAAGTGGCCGTCGCCGCCGGCACCGAGGAGGACGAGGTAGCCGAGGGCGAACGGGGCGATCACGGCCGTCTCGAAGGCCAGGCTCTCGACGGCGCCGACGTCGGCGGACTTCTTGGCGAGGCCGTAGGTGCCGAACGAGAAGGCCAGGACCAGCGCGATCCAGGGCGGGCGGCCGTAGTCCCAGGCGAGGACGCCGACCGCCACGACCCCGAGGCCGAGGGCGGCCCACTGCACCGGGCGCAGGCGCTCGCGCAGCACGAGGACGCCCATGAGCACGGTCACGAGCGGGTTGATGAAGTAGCCGAGCGAGGTCTCGACGACCCGGCCGCTGTTGACGCCGTAGATGTACGTCGTCCAGTTCGACGTGATGGTGACCGCGGCGACCAGCAGCAGGAGGGTGACGCGCCGGTCGGCGAGGAGCGCGCGCAGCTCCGCACGTCGCCGCAGTCCCACCACGAGGAGGGTCATGGTGAGGCCGGACCAGACGACGCGGTGGGCGAGGATCTCGACGGCGCCGCCCGGCTCGAGGAGCGGCCAGTACAACGGGAACAGGCCCCAGAGGGCGTAGGCCACCACTCCGAGGAGCAGCCCACGTCGCGCCTCCGTCACGTCAGGACTCTAGAGTCCGGGGCACCGGAGCCACGGACACGCCCCTCGGGTTTGCCCGCCGGAGACTCGGGCAGGAACCCGAGGCCATGAGATCCCATACTCCGGAGGAGTCACCCATGCGTTCCCCCCGCATCGTCGTCGCGGTCCTTGCCCTCGCGCTCACCGCGTCGATGGCGTTCACCGCCTCGTCCGCGTCGGCCCGGGTCGACAGCTGGCCCGGCGCCGACGCCCAGAGGTCGAGCGTCAGCGAGCGCGCCGCCGCCATCACCGTCACCAGCCGCGTCATCAAGAAGCGGCTGAAGGCCAACCGGCCCAAGCAGCTGGTCTTCGTCGGCAAGGTGACCCCGGCCAAGGGGCCGGTCTACATCCAGAAGGCGACGAAGTGCAACCGCGACAAGGGGACCTGCAACTTCAAGTTCTACCGCAAGGTGTTCCTCAAGAAGGGCGCCTACCAGGCCGTCATCGACGCCCCTCCCACCCAGCGCAGCTGGCTGTGGCGGGCCAAGGTCAAGACCAGCTTCAGCGAGGTCTGGCAGACGTGCACCAAGCGCCCGAAGCAGAACTGCAAGATCCCGTTCTGACCCGCGCTGACCCGTTCTGACCCGTTCGGTCAGACGACGGTCCAGGTGTCGCCCCCGTTGATGAGCCCGGCCAGCCGGTCGGTGGGCTCGCCGGGGGCGGCGTCCTGGGCCGAGCCGATCTGCGCGCGCGACTGGTCGTCGTAGGTCGGCCGCGCGACCTGGCGGAAGATCCCGATGGGGGTCTGGTCGAGGTAGCCCATCTCGGTGAGCCGCGAGATCGCGAAGGCGGTGGAGGGGTCGGGCTGGTGGGCGTCGTGGACCAGGAGCGCGTCCTCGCCGACCTGTCCTGGCTCGGTGCCGACCGGGACGATCTTGACGCCACCGGTCTCGGTGTCGCGCACGAGACCCTTGGACCCCTCGAGGCCGAAGCGGATCGGCTCGCCGTGGACCAGCGGGATGATCGCGTCGTGCTTGGTGTCGGCGCCCTTGATGGCGTCGAAGGCGCCGTCGTTGAAGATCGGGCAGTTCTGGTAGATCTCGACCAGGGACGTGCCGCGGTGCGCCGCGGCGGCGGAGAGCACGGCGGTGAGGTGCTTGCGGTCGGAGTCGATGGTGCGCGCGACGAAGGTGGCCTCGGCGCCCAGCGCGAGCGAGACGGGGTTGAAGGGGTGGTCGACCGATCCCATGGGGGTCGACTTGGTGACCTTGCCGGCCTCGCTGGTGGGGGAGTACTGGCCCTTGGTGAGGCCGTAGATCCGGTTGTTGAACAGCAGGATCGTCATGTTGACGTTGCGGCGCAGGGCGTGGATGAGGTGGTTGCCACCGATGGACAGGGCGTCACCGTCGCCGGTGACGACCCAGACCGAGAGGTCCTCGCGGGCGGTCGCCAGGCCGGTGGCGATCGACGGGGCGCGACCGTGGATGGAGTGCATCCCGTAGGTGTCGAGGTAGTAGGGGAAGCGGCTGGAGCAGCCGATCCCGGAGATGAAGACGATGTTCTCGCGGCGCAGCCCGAGGTCGGGCAGGAAGCCCTGGACGGCCTTGAGGACGGCGTAGTCGCCGCAGCCGGGGCACCAGCGGACCTCCTGGTCGGAGGTGTAGTCCTTGCCGGTCTCGGTCACCCCCTCGTCGCGGGTGGGGACGAGCTCGACCCCGGTGCGCAGGTCGGGCATGGGCAGGTCGCTGATGTGGGGTGTGGCGGTCATCGCCTCAGACCTCCTCGGTGATCGTGTCGACGGTCGTGGTGGCGGCGGGAGTCAGGTCGACGGCGATGCCCTCGGCCTCGGCGACCAGGTGGCCGATCGCCTCCGCGAGCTCGGCGGCCTTGAGCGGCAGGCCGCGCACGTGGTTGTAGCCGATGGCGTCGACGAGGTACTTGCCACGCAGCAGCAGTGACAGCTGGCCCAGGTTCATCTCGGGCACGAGGACCTTGTCGTAGCGCTGGAGGATGTCGCCCAGGTCGTGGGGGAACGGGTTGAGGTGGCGCAGGTGGACCTGCGCGACGCGGTAGCCGGCCTTGCGGACGCGGCGGCAGCCGGCGCCGATCGGGCCGTAGGTGGAGCCCCAGCCGATGACGAGCACCTTGGCCTCGCCCGAGGGGTCGTCGACGACGAGCGGCGGCAGCGAGTCGGCGATCCGGTCGATCTTGGCCTGGCGGGTGCGGACCATGAGGTCGTGGTTGGCCGGGTCGTAGGAGATGTTGCCGTGGCCCTCGCCCTTCTCGAGCCCGCCGATGCGGTGCTCGAGGCCCGGGGTGCCGGGGATGGCCCACGGGCGCGCGAGGGTCTCCTCGTCGCGGAGGTAGGGCCAGAACTCGGTCGTGTCCGGGGTCTCGGTGCCGTCCTTGGCCGGCTTGCCGGGGACGGTCTTGTTGCGCTCGGTGGCGAAGGCCGGGTCGATGACGGGCAGGTCGGCCACGTCGGGGATCTGCCAGGGCTCGGAGCCGTTGGCGAGGTAGCCGTCGGAGAGCAGCATCACGGGGGTGCGGTAGGTGACGGCGATCCGGATGGCCTCGACGGCGGCTGAGAAGCAGTCACCGGGGGACTGGGGCGCGACGATCGGGACGGGGGCCTCGCCGTTGCGGCCGTACATGGCCTGGAGGAGGTCGGACTGCTCGGTCTTGGTGGGCAGCCCGGTGGAGGGTCCACCGCGCTGGACGTTGACCACCAGCAGCGGCAGCTCGGTCATCACGGCCAGGCCGATGGCCTCGCCCTTGAGCGCGATCCCGGGACCGGAGGTGGTGGTGATGCCGAGCGCTCCACCGAAGGAGGCGCCGATGGCCATCCCGATGCCGGCGATCTCGTCCTCGGCCTGCAGCGTGGTGACGCCGAACGACTTGTGCTTCGACAGCTCGTGGAGGATGTCGGAGGCGGGGGTGATGGGGTAGGAGCCGAGCAGGATCGGGAGCCCGGACTGCACGCCGCCGGCGATGAGGCCGTAGGCGAGGGCGAGGTTGCCCGTGATGTTGCGGTAGGTGCCCGGGGCCATGGTGGCGGGCTTGATCTCGTACTGGACCGCGAAGGTCTCGGTGGTCTCGCCGTAGTTCCAGCCGGTCTTGAAGGCCATCAGGTTGGCGTCGCGGATGTCGGGGACCTTGGCGAAGCGCTTGGCCAGGAACGCCTCGGTGCCGTCGGTGGGGCGCCCGTACATCCAGGACAGCAGGCCGAGGGCGAACATGTTCTTGGCCCGGGCGGCGTCCTTGCGCGAGAGCCCGAACTCCTTGACCGCCTCGACGGTCATCCCGGTCAGGTCGACGGCGTGGACGGCGAAGCCGGCCAGGGGGTCGTTGACCTCGCCGAGGGTCTCCAGCGGGTTGGTGTTGTAGCCGGCCTTGTCGAGGTTGCGCTTGGTGAAGTCGTGGGTGTCGACGATGATCGACGCGCCCTTGGGCAGGTCGCCCAGGTTGGCCTTCAACGCGGCAGGGTTCATCGCGACCAGCACGTCGGGGGCGTCACCGGCCGTGAGGATGTCGTGGTCGGCGAAGTGGACCTGGAACGACGACACCCCGGGGATGGTGCCCTGGGGGGCACGGATCTCGGCCGGGAAGTTGGGCAGCGTCACGAGGTCGTTGCCGAAGACCGCGGACTCCTGCGTGAACCGGTCCCCGGTCAGCTGCATGCCGTCACCGGAGTCGCCCGCGAACCGGATGATCACCCGGTCGAGCTGCTTGACCTGCTTGGACATGTCCCACCTTCGTCGTGCCGGGACGACAGTCGTCCCGGGGTGCGTCGACCGCTCCTGATGACCCGTCATCGTACGGCGGTCGCGGGATAACTAGAACACGTTCCAGACACCTGTCCAGTTCGCGTCCGCTCCCCGGCCCACGATAGTCCGCCGGGACGGCGGGCCCAGGCCGTCCTGCGTGCTGAGGGGTGACGCTCGCCACGTCGGCCGAGCGCGCGGAGGCAGAACCGCCGCCTCGCGTCATCTCACCTGCGCGCGGGGGTTCGCCTGCCGCACATATGTTGATTAGTCTGCTCTAGTTAGGTGAAGAGCGCCGGTGCAGGCGCCCATCGAGAGAGCAGGACGAGAATGAACAAGACGTTCAAGGTGGCGACCGTCGTCGCGACCACCGGGGTGCTGGCCCTGACGGCGTGCGGTGGAGACAGCGGCAGTGGCGACGGTGGCAACGTGACCGTCGTGGGCTACTCGGTGCTCGAGAGTGCCAACGAGAACCTGTTCAAGGCCTTCGAGGACACCGACGAGGGCAAGGACATCTCCTTCGACGGTCCGTCCTACGGCGCCTCGGGCGAGCAGAGCCGCGGCGTCGCCGACGGTCAGAAGGCCGACCTGGTCCACTTCTCGCTCGAGCCCGACATGACCCGTCTGGTCGACGAGGGGATCGTGGCCGACGACTGGAAGGACAACGAAAGCAAGGGCATCTGCACGCAGTCGGTCGTCGTCATGGTCGTCAAGTCCGGCAACCCCAAGAACATCGAGGGCTGGGACGACCTGGTCCGTGACGACGTCTCCGTCGTGACGCCCAACCCGGCCTCGTCCGGCTCGGCCAAGTGGAACCTCCTCGCCGGCTACGGCGACGTGATCGCCGGCGGCGGCTCCGAGGACGACGCCAAGGCCTACATGGAGGAGCTCTTCCAGAACATCGCCGCGCTCCCCGACTCCGGCCGTGACGCGACCACCGCGTTCACCTCCGGCACCGGCGACGTGCTGCTCTCCTACGAGAACGAGGCCATCCTGGCCCGCCAGAACGGCACCGCCTTCGACTACGTCATCCCCGACACGACGCTGCTCATCGAGAACCCCTGCGCCGTGACCGAGGACGCCGAGGACGCCGACGCGGCCAACGCCTTCCTCGACTTCCAGAAGAGCAAGGAGGGTCAGACCCTCTACGCCGAGACCGGCTTCCGCCCGCTCGAGACCGCCGGCGTCGACGACGTCGAGGTCACGGGCGCCAACGACGAGGCCGACCCGTTCCCGGCCCCGGGCACCCTGCTCACCATCGACGACGACTTCAACGGCTGGGGCGAGGCCAACGGCCTCTACTTCGGCGACGGCGAGGGCGACAACCCGCTCGGCATCATCACCGAGATCCAGGCCCAGTTCGGCGAGAACTGACCCATGGCTTCCACAGCCGTGAAGACGGCTCGTCCGACGCGCAAGCGTCGGGCGAGCCGGCCCGGCGCCATGACGCCGGGATCGACGCTCGGGCTGGGCATCGGCATGATCTGGTTCAGCCTGCTCGTGCTGATCCCGCTGGCGGCCATCGTGGTCGAGGCCTCCGGTGGCGGTCTCGACACCTACAAGAGCATCTTCACCAACAACCAGACCTTCAACGCGCTCAAGCTGACCGTCGGCGTCTCGGTGCTCACCACCGCGATCAACATGGTGATGGGCACGATCATCGCCTGGGTGCTGGTCCGCGACCGGTTCCCTGGCAAGGCGATCCTCGACCTGGTGATCGACATCCCGTTCGCCATGCCGACCATCGTCGCCGGCCTGGTGCTGCTGGCGCTCTACGGCAGCCAGGGGCCTCTGGGCACCGAGTTCGAGAACACCCGCAAGGCCGTGTTCCTCGCCATCGCGTTCGTGACGCTCCCGTTCATCGTCCGCACGGTGCAGCCGGTGCTCGAGGAGATGGAGACCGACGTCGAGGACGCCGCGGCGTCCCTCGGCGCCACCCGCTTCACGACGTTCCGCCGGATCGTGCTCCCGACCCTCATCCCGGCGATCTTCGCCGGCGCGGCGCTGTCCTTCGCCCGCGGCATCAGCGAGTACGGCTCGCTGGTGCTGCTGTCCGGCAACCTGCCCAACCAGACCGAGGTGACGTCGTTCCGCGTCGCCTCGATCCTGGAGGGCGGCAACCGGCCGGCCGCCGCCGCCCTGGCGACGGTGATGCTGGTCGTCGCGCTGATCGCGATCGTCGCCCTCGACATCACCCAGCGAAGGCTGGCGCGACGTGGCTAGCAACGCGAGCCGCGCGGTCGGCAACCGCTCGGTCGTCCTCACCTGGTTCCTGCGGATCCTCGTGGTGGTCTACCTCGGCATGCTCATCGCCTGGCCCACGGGCCTGGTCGCGCAGAACACGTTCCGCGACGGCCTCGACGGCATGCGCAACGCGCTCAGCGACCCCGACGTGACGCACTCGCTCGTGCTGACCGTGCAGGTGGCGGTCATCGCGGTCCTGATCAACCTGGTCTTCGGCGTCGGCATGTCGCTGCTGCTGGTCCGGTTCAACTTCCCGGGCAAGCGCGCCCTGTCGGCCCTGATCGACCTGCCGCTCTCGGTGTCGCCGATCGTCGTCGGCCTCGCCCTGGTGCTGGTCTACAACCCGCGCTACGGCTTCTTCGGCCAGACCCTGAGCGACAACGGCATCGACATCGTGTTCGCCACCCCCGGCATCGTCATGGCGACCTGCTTCGTCGCCCTGCCGCTGGTCGTGCGCGAGGTCGTGCCGGTGCTCGAGGAGATGGGGGACGACCAGGAGCAGGCCGCCCGCAGCCTCGGGGCCAACAGCCGCCAGACGTTCCTGCGGATCACCCTGCCCGGCATCCGGTGGGCGATCGTCTACGGCGTCGTCCTCAGCCTGGCCCGCTCGCTCGGCGAGTTCGGCGCGGTCAAGATCGTCGCCGGCAAGTCGATCGGCGACAAGGAGACCGCGACCCTGCTCGTCCAGCGCGAGTACCAGAACTTCCACCAGGACGTCGCATACTCGGTCTCGTTCCTCCTGGTCGTGGCCGCCGTCCTCTGCCTGGTCGTCGTCGCCATCCTGCGACCCTCGTCCAGCCACTCCGTGAAGGCATGAAGGTGAAGATGTGAGTATCGAGGTCAAGAACCTGAACAAGCGCTTCGGTGACTTCGTCGCGCTCGACGACGTCACCGTCTCGCTCCCGACCGGTCAGCTGACGGCCCTCCTGGGTCCCTCGGGTGGCGGCAAGTCGACCCTGCTGCGCATCATCGCCGGCCTCGACTCGGCCGATGAGGGCTCGGTGACGATCGAGGGCACCGAGGCGACCTACCTGCCGCCGCAGAAGCGCAACGTCGGCTTCGTGTTCCAGCACTACGCGGTCTTCAAGCACATGACGGTCGCCAAGAACGTCGCCTTCGGCCTCGAGATCCGCAAGCGGCCCAAGGCCGAGATCGCCGCCCGCGTCGACGAGCTCCTCAAGCTGGTCCACCTCTCGCAGTTCGCCCACCGGCTGCCCTCGCAGCTCTCCGGCGGGCAGCGCCAGCGCATGGCGCTGGCGCGGGCGCTGGCGGTCGAGCCCAAGGTGCTGCTGCTCGACGAGCCGTTCGGGGCCCTGGACGCCAAGGTCCGCAAGGAGCTGCGCGACTGGCTGCGGCGTCTGCACGACGAGGTCCACGTGACCACGGTCTTCGTGACCCACGACCAGGAGGAGGCCCTCGAGGTCGCCGACGAGATCGTGGTCATCAACGAGGGTCGCGTCGAGCAGGTCGGCACCCCCGAGCAGCTCTACGACGAGCCGGCCAACGACTTCGTCATGGCCTTCCTCGGCGAGATCACCCGGCTCGGCGAGGTCACCCTGCGCCCGCACGACGTCGCGGTCTCGCTCGCCCCCGGCGTCCCCGGGGCCGTCGAGGGCACGGTGACCCGCGTGCTGCGCATCGGCTTCGAGGTGCGGCTGACCATCACCCCGACCGGCGCGGGGGACCACCCCGACGTCACCGTGGTGATGACCCGGACCCA
>NZ_JAURVJ010000198.1 GCF_030655615.1 Nocardioides sp. | reverse complement strand
CGGGTCCTCGGGCTCGCCGAGCAGGATCCGCAGCACCCAGGGGGCGACGTTGGCCAGCACGTGGGTCGCCGCCACGGTGTGGCGGGTGCCGTCGGCGGAGGTCCAGTCGACCTCTCCGGGACCGGTGCCGTCGGCCCTGATCGCGCTCACGCCGGCGCCGGTGACGATCTCGGCGCCCGCGGTGACGGCGGCCTTCTCGAGCGCGGCCGTGACCGAGCCCATCCCGCCGACGGGCACCCGCCACTCGCCGGTGCCGTTGCCGATCAGGTGGTAGAGGAAGCACCGGTTCTGGATCAGCGACTCGTCGCGCAGCGAGGCGAAGGTGCCGATGAGGGCGTCGGTCGCGACGACCCCGCGCACGGTGTCGTCGGTGAAGCGCCGCTCGACGGCCTCGCCGAGCGGGCGGGTCACGACGTCGCGCCAGGTGTCGGGGTGGACCCGCTCGCGCAGGTCGCGCTCGGACGGCAGCGGCTGCAGCAGCGTCGGGGCGACGACGTGGGCCAGCGCGGCGACGTCGCCGTAGAACGCGCGCCAGGCGTCGTACTCGGTCTCGGAACCGGTGAGCTCGAGGAACGACTGACGGGTGGCGTCGCGCTCGTTGCGTTCGACGAGCAGGCCGCCGGGCTTCCCGTCGCGCAGGGTCGGGGTGTACGACGCCGTGCGCCGCGACAGGAGCTGGACGTCGAGGCGCAGGTCGGCCATGAGCTGCTCCGGGAGCACCGAGACGAGGTAGGAGTAGCGCGAGAGCCGCGTCGGGATCCCCTCGAACGCGGTGGCCGAGACGGCCGCGCCACCGGTGTGGTCGAGCCGCTCGAGCACCATGACCGAGAGCCCGGCGCGGGC
The DNA here is from genome assembly GCF_030655615.1 of Nocardioides sp. GTDB lineage: Bacteria > Actinomycetota > Actinomycetes > Propionibacteriales > Nocardioidaceae > Nocardioides. The sequence continues at coordinate 10,285 of NZ_JAURVJ010000198.1, read as the reverse complement.
GAGGTAGGCCGCTGCGACCAGTCCGTTGTGGCCGCCGCCGACGACGACGACGTCGTAGGAGTGACTGGTCCCGAGATGAGCAGGCATCCCGTCACCGTAGCGACCTCGGGCGCTCCAGCACCGGCCGCTGTCGGCGCGTCACACGGACACGAGAGGATGACCCTGTGTTGCGCTCCCCCCACAGGCGCGCGGTCGTCACGGACCGCTTCTCCGTCGCGCCCCCAGTCGGTCCCCGGTGAGCGAGGCGACCGCGGTCGGTCGCACCGTGCGGCTGCGGCTGCTCGTCGTCGGCGGATCGCTCCTGCTCCTGGTCCTCCTCGCCTGGTTCGCGACCAGGCACGCGCCGCCCCGCGACTACGTCACCGGCATCTGGCCGATCGGGATCGGCACCGGCGCCGTGCTGCTGGCCCCCCGGCGCCTGCGGCTGGTGGTCAGCCTCGCGGTGGGGTCGACCGGCGTCCTCGCCATCCTCCTCAGCGACCAGCCCGCCGACCTCGCGGTGGGCTACGGCCTCATGTCGGCGCTCGAGGTCTGGGTGGCCGCCCGGGTCCTGCAGCGCCGCGACGGCCGCAGGCCCGGGCTGCGCAGCGACGACGACCTCCGCCGCTACTTCGCTGCCGCGTTCCTGGGCGGCGCCATCGCCGCGACTGGCGCGGCGACGACCTACCTCGTCGACGGGTCCGGCGACCCCGCCCGGGCGGCGCTCGGCGTCGGCATGGCCCACCTCGCCTCGCAGCTCTACCTGGTGCCGCTCTTCCTCCGGCTCCCCAACCAGGGGGCGATCGCCGGTCCGGGCGAGCGCTGGGCGCAGTGGGCGGCGATCGCGGCGGGCGCCCCCCTGCTGCTCGTCCCGGACGCCTCGCCGTCCCTGGTCTTCCTCGTCATCCCGGTCCTGGCGTGGGGCGCCCTGCGGATCACCCCGCTCGAGTCGATGCTGCAGCTGCTGGGCGTCCTGGCCCTCGCGGTCCTCCTCACCAGCTATGGCGAGGGTCCCTTCGCCGACGTCCCGGCCCGCTACGGCCTGCCCGGCGACTTCCGCGGCATCCTGCTGTCCGCCTTCTGCGCCACCTGCGCGGTCATCGTCATCCCGTTGATGCTCCGGGTGGGGGAGTACGTCGGGGCCGCGCGGGCCTCGGCCGCCGAGCGCGACCTGGTGCGCGGGATCGTCGACGGCGCCTCGGGCATCGCGATCATCGGGACCGACCCGGACGGCCGGATCACCCTGTTCAACCCGGGCGCCCAGCAGCTGCTGGGCTACCGCGCCGGGGAGGTGCTCGGCCGGCTCACACCGATGCTGCACAGCCCGGAGGCGATCCGCGACAAGGCGCTCGAGCTCGGCGTCGAGGACGACTTCGTCGCGGTGGTCACCGCCCTGGTGCAGCGCGGCCTCGTCAGCGCGCCGATCCGGTTCCTGCGCAAGGACGGCGTCGAGCGCACCCACGCGATGACCCTCACCCGGCTCGCCGTCGGCGGCCGGACGAGCGGCTACGTCAGCACCTCCGAGGACATCACCGACCAGCTCGACACCGAGCAGGCGCTGCGCGACGCCCTCGAGACGGAGCGGCGCGCGGTCGAGCGGCTCAGGGGCGTCGACGCCGTGAAGGACCAGTTCGTCTCGACGGTCAGCCACGAGCTGCGCACGCCGATCACCAGCATCCTCGGCTACCTCGAGCTCCTCACCGACGGGACCCTCGGCGAGCTGCGGGGTCCCCAGGTCGACGCCCTGCTGCGGGTGCAGTCCAACAGCCACCGCCTGCTCAGCCTCATCGACGACCTGCTCACGCTGTCGCGGGTCGCCGAGACGGGGCTGCGTCCCCACGAGGAGCCGTTCGACCTGCGCGACGCGGTGCGCGCGGCCCACGACGTCGTGGCGCCGACCTGGGACGCGCCACGGGTGCTGGACGTGTCGCTCGACCTCTGCGAGGTGCCGCTCCCGACGTACGGCGACCGGGAGATGGTGGAGCGACTGGCGGTCAACCTCATCGGCAACGCGGTCAAGTTCACCGACGACGGCGGCTCGGTCTCGGTGTGCGTCCACCTGGACCCCGACCGGCAGGAGTCGGTGCTCGAGGTCGTCGACACCGGCATCGGCATCCCCGACGAGGAGCAGGCGCACCTGTTCACCCGCTTCTTCCGCTCGTCGCTGGCCGAGGGCCGGGCGATCCCAGGCAGCGGGCTCGGGCTGTCGATCGCCCACGAGATCGTGGAGCACCATGGGGGCTCGGTCGACGTCCGGTCCCGGGTCGGGGTCGGCACGACCGTCGAGGTGCGGCTACCGGTCCGGCCGGGAATGTCAAACATTCAACTACCGTTGGGACGATCGACCGAACCGACCTGACCGAGGAGCTGGGTGCCGTGCCCGCACAGACCGTCGACGACCTGACCGTGCTGGACCGCGTGAAGGCTCCCGGGCTGGGCGACCAGCCGCGTCCGGTGCGCTCGGTGACGACCGCTCCCCGGGGCTACGAGGGCGAGGGGTTCCCGGTCCGTCGCGCGTTCGCCGGCGTCGACCTCAAGGAGCTCGACCCGTTCATCATGATGGACCAGATGGGCGAGGTGGAGTACGCGCCCGGCGAGCCCAAGGGCACCCCCTGGCACCCGCACCGCGGGTTCGAGACCGTCACCTACATCATCGACGGCGTCTTCGACCACCGCGACTCCCACGGCGGTGGCGGTTCGATCACCAACGGCGACACGCAGTGGATGACCGCCGGCTCCGGCCTGCTCCACATCGAGACCCCGCCCGAGTGGCTCGTGGAGTCCGGCGGGCTCTTCCACGGCATCCAGCTCTGGGTCAACCTGCCGCGCGACGCCAAGATGACGACGCCGAAGTACCAGGACATCCGCTCCCGCGAGGTCGCGCTCCTCACCACGCCCGACGCCGGCTCGCTCGTCCGCGTCATCGCCGGCGCCGTCGACGGCCACGAGGGCCCGGGCGCGACCCACACCCCGATGACGCTCGTGCACGCGACCGTCGAGCCCGGGGCGCGGCTCGACCTGCCCTGGGACGTCGACTTCAACGCCCTCGTCTACGTGCTCAACGGCCACGGCACCGTCGGCATCGACGGACGTCCGATCCAGACCGGCCAGACCGCCGTCCTCGGTGCCGGCGACTACCTCACCGTCACCGCCGACGGCACCCAGGAGAGCCGCTCGCCGCGCCTCGACGTCGTGGTCGTCGGCGGGCGCCCGATCCGCGAGCCGCTCGCGTGGGCGGGGCCGTTCGTGATGAACACCATGGCCGAGGTGCTCGAGGCCTACCAGTCCTACCAGCGCGGCGACTTCGGACGGGCTGGGTTGTAATGGTCCCGTGGAGGGTCCCGAGCGTCCGCTGACCGAGGACGGCGTCCTGGCCTGGGCCCGGTCGCTGTCCGACGATCCCGACGCGGTGGTGCGCTACCGCCACCCGTTCGACGGGGACCTGGTGCACGGCGGGCTGGCCTGCGTCGACGGCGAGCGGCTCTGGTTCGCGTCGTACGACGGTGGCTTCGGCTCGGGCTACCTCAGCCACGGCGACACCGACGAGACGCTCGACCGGGCGTGGGAGCAGGCCCGGCACGCCGCCCGCGACCTCGACTGGTCCGAGCTCGGACCGTGGCAGCGGGCCGCCGTCACCGCCCTCGCCCTCGGGACGACCGTCTCCGCCCTGCCGCCCCAGCACCGCGTGGGGATCGAGAGCGACCTCGACCGTGACTGGGCCGACTGGCTGTGGATCCAGCTGCGGCGGGGCCGGCTCGCCCCGATGCGCACGCTGGCCGCCCGCGACCACCTGCTCGAGGCACCGGTCGAGGCCTCCCGGGCCGGTCGACGCACGCACGCCTGCCCGTTGTGCGGCCTGCCCGCGCCGCACCAGGAGCGCTACCCGCGGGCCGTCTGCGACGACTGCACGAGGCGCGCGGTGGCCGAGGACGGCCGTCCGGTCCGCGGCTACAACACGTCGCTCGGCGGCGGCTTCCAGGCGCGGTACGCCGACGGCGACGACGGCACGGACGGCGAGGTCTGCGACGAGGTGACCCGGACCGGCCGCGTCACCGTCAGCGGCAAGCCCTGCTCGATGGGGGAGGCGCGCTTCGGCGGCGTCGTCGTGGAAGCCCTGTGACCGCCCCCTCCTGCGTGGCTTAGGGTCACCTCACATGGCCCGGATCTATCGTGACGCGTATGGCGTCCCGCACGTCCGGGCGACCGACGTGCTCGACCTCGCCCGCGGCCAGGGTCTCGCGGTCGTTCGCGACCGGGCGTGGCAGCTCGAGTGGCTCCGCCGCCGCGCCACCGGGACGACCGCGGGCGTGCTCGGGACCGCGGGGGAGCCCTGGGACCGGTTCTCGGTGCGGGTGCGGGTCGTCGACACCGCCCGCCGTGCGTTCGACGCCCTCACCGGGGAGTCCCAGGCCTTCGTGACGGCGTACGTCGAGGGCGTCAACGCCGCGCTCACCAGCCCGGCCGCGACCACGCCGCCCGAGCTGGTCGCCGTCGGCGCCACGGCCGAGCCGTGGCCGGAGTGGATGCCGCTGGCGACCTTCCACGCCCAGCAGGTGCTCTTCGCCGACATCGGCTCGACGCTGTGGGACCGCCGGGTGCGCGACGTGCTGGGCGGCGACGCGGCGCTGCTGTCGCACGAGGGCCCGCAGCCGGCCGGCAGCAACGCCTGGGCCGTCGGCGGCGCACGCACCGCCTCGGGCCTGCCGCTCATCGGCGGCGACCCCCACCGCACCTTCGAGTCACCCGGCGTCTACCACCAGGTGCGGCTCGCGTGCGAGGACCCCGACGACCCGTTCGACGTCGTCGGGTTCACGTTCACCGGCGTGCCCGGCGTGCAGCACTTCGCGCACGCGGGCGACGTCGCGTGGGCCATCACCAACGGGATGGCCGACTACCAGGACCTCGACGAGGTCGGTGACGACCACGACGGCCCGACGGTCGTGCCCGGCGTCGGGTTCCGTGGGCCGTCGACCGAGCTCGGCGACGTGGGCTTCGAGGCGCTGCTGCCGCTGCTGCGGGCGCGCACCGCCGACGACGTCGACGCCGCCATGGAGCACTGGGTCGAGCCGGTCAACAACGTCGTGGTCGCCGACGTCCACGGCACCGTCCGCTACCGCTGGGCCGGCCGGGTGCCGACCCGCGACGCCGAGCGACGCTGGACCGGCTGGCGCACCGACCGGCACCGGGTCGACGTCGGCCCCGACGGCCAGGTCGTCACGGCCAACGACCGTCGCGGCCCCGAGAGCGACGAGATCGGTGTCGAGTTCGCGCCGTCGCACCGTGCCGACCGGATCCGCGAGCTCCTCGGCGACCGCACCGGCCTGACGACCGACGACTTCACGGCCATCCACGACGACGCGCTGCTCGGCGGACGCGACGCCGTCCGACACCTCGCGCCCGCCCGCCTCGACGGCTGGGACGGCCACATGCGCGCCGACTCGGCCGAGGCCGCGGCCTACGCCGCCTGGCGGTCGGCGTTCGTGCGCCGGGTCGCTGCGCACACCGTCTTCGACCCCCTGCGCGAGCCGGCGCCCGACCCGGTCGTCGGGCCGTGGTTCGACATCACGGTCATGGTCGGCCTCGGGCTGCCGGCACTCGCGGCGGCCGGCACGCCCTTCGGGATCGACCTCGCCGAGGACGCCCGGCTCGCGGAGGCCGACGTCGACGCCTCCGGCTGGCCGGCGACCTGGGGCGAGACGCACGTCTTCGACCCCATCCACGCCTTCGACCTCACGACGGGGCGGACCGCACCCGACGTGCCCGCCGTACCGCTGAGCGGCGACCAGGACTGCGTGCGCTGCGTCGGGTCGCTCCCGGGCATCTCCGACGGCGCCTACCGCGGCGCCGTCGCTCGCTACGTCTGGGACCTCGCCGACCGCACCGCCGGCGGCTGGGTCGTGCCGATGGGCGCCTCGGCCGTGCCCGGTGACCCCCACCACCTCGACCAGCTGCCCCTGTGGGCCGAGACGCGGCTCGCGCCGATCGTGACCGACTGGACCCTGCTGACGCTCGACCCCTCGGAGGAAACGTCATGACCCTGCGTCTCGACCTGCTCGACCCCGCCACCGAGGCCGAGGTGGTCCATGCGTGGGTCGTCGAGGACCGCGCGCAGTTCTGGATGATGCAGGACTACACGCTCGAGGAGGTCCGCGAGGTCTACACGTGGATCCAGGACCAGCCCACCCACGCGGCGTACCTCGTCAAGGACGGCGACGCTCCCGTCGGCCTCTTCCAGACCTACGACCCGCGCGCCGAGGAGATCGGCGACCACTTCGACGTGCTCGACGGCGACCTCGGCGTCCACCTGATGGTGGGGCCGGCGAGCGAGGAGCGGCCGGGCTTCACCGGCGAGGTGCTCGAGCTGGTCGGCGGCTTCGTCTTCAGCGACCCGGCGGTCCAGCGGGTGGTCGCCGAGCCCGACGCGCGCAACGCCAAGGCAATCGCGCGGGCGCAGTCGATGGGCTTCGCGCCCGGGCCGGTCGTCCAGCTGTCGACCAAGCCGGCCCAGCTCGGGTTCATCACCCGCGAGGCCTACGAGAGCGTCTTCTCGAAGAACAGCTCCGCGTAGGGGTTGTCGTTGTAGCGCTCGATCCGCCGGTAGCCCGCGCGGTCGTACATCGCGATCGCCTCGTCGAGGGTGCCGTTGGTGTCGAGACGTACGACGCCCCGTCCGCGTCCGCGGACGACGTCCTCGAGGTGGCGCAGGAGCCGTGACCCCAGGCCGGCGCCGCGCCAGCCGGGGTCGACCCACATCCGCTTGATCTCGTCGACGTCGTCGGCGATCTGCTGCACGCCGCCGCACGCCACCGGGGCGCCGTCGCTGGTGGCGACGGTGAACGTGTCGAGGGGCGGGGGCATGCCGGGGTCGAAGCCTGCGGGGAAGCGGACGTCGAGCTCGGCGAGGTAGTGGCCGACCGCCGTCGTGGCGAGCGCGCTCGCCGGGTCGACCTCGTGCAGCTCGACGGTGGCCGCCCGGACCAGGAGGTCGGCGGTCGCCAGGGCGGCGACGAGACGCTCGCGCTGGCGGTCGGTCAGCGGTGCCACGAGGCGCGCGGCGAGGTCGTCGGAGCGCCGGTCGAGCCGGCGCAGCAGGGCGCGGCCGGTCTGGGTGAGCCGGACGACGCGTCGCCGGAGGTCGCCGGGGTCGCGCTCGGTCGTCGCCAGGCCGCGGGACTCGAGGTCGCGCAGCAGCCGGGAGAGGTAGCCGGAGTCGAGCCCCAGCCGCTCGCGCAGCTCGCCGACCCCCGCCCCCGTCGTACCGACCTCGAACAGGAGGCGGGCGGCCCCCAGCGGCAGGCCGAGGCCGAGGAAGGACTCGTCGAGCGCGCCGATCCGCTGCGTGTAGGTGCGGTTGAAGCGTCGTACGGTCTCCACGGCGGTCACGATGCCTGACTCTAGTCAGGCAACGGGCCGGTGGTGTCGACGGGTGGCAGCGCCAGGCCCATGCCCTGGTGGAAGGCCAGGACCCGGAAGGCAGGCGAGCTCCGAGGTGCCTGCAGCGTCAGCGTCACCCGACGGGCGTGGGCCACGCGGCGCAGGTCGCGCAGGTGGTGGACCAGCGTGGCCGGGAGGTGCTCGACCTCGCCGAGGTCGATCTGCACGGCCGCGCACCACGGCTGGTGCTCCTGGTGGACCAGGTCGCGGATCGCCGCGACCGCCCTACGGCCGGCGTCGCCGTCGAGCTCGCCCTCGAGACGGAGGAGATGGGCGATGCGCATGCCGGATGCTCGCAGGGGCATCCCGGACGCCGCCGGTGAGCGGCCTCGCCCGTGCGGGTGATCGTCGACAGGGCCTCGTGAACGCCGCGAGCCCCGGCCGACCGGCCGGGGCTCGCGAGCTGACTGGGGTGAGTAACGGGACTTGAACCCGCGACATCCGCCACCACAAGGCGGCGCTCTACCAGCTGAGCTATACCCACCATGACCTGCTCGGCATGCACCGTGCAGGACCGGAAGAAGTGTAGAGGGTCTAGGGCTTGGTCTCAGAATCGGTTGCGTCCGGTGCTGGTGCGGGCGGGGTCGGGCCCAGGCCGGTCAGGGCGCCGCCATGGCGGGAGGCGGCCTCACGGGCGGCCGCCGAGTCGGGTCCGGGGGCCGGCACGAAGACCGTGTCGCGGTAGTAGCGCAGCTCCTCGATGCTCTCCTGGATGTCGGCCAGGGCGCGATGGTTGCCACGCTTGGTCGGGGCTGCGAAGTAGGCGCGCGGGAACCAGCGGCGCGACAGCTCCTTGATCGAGGAGACGTCGACGATCCGGTAGTGCAGGAACCCGTCGAGGTCGTGCATGTCGCGAGCCAGGAACGAGCGGTCGGTCGCGACGGTGTTGCCGGCCAGCGGCGGGCGGCTGTCGGCGGGGCAGAACTCCCGGATGTAGGCCATCACGTCGGCCTCGGCCTCGGCCAGGGACACGCCGTGCTCGAGCTCGTCGAGGAGGCCGGAGGTCTCGTGCATGGTGCGCACGAACGGCACCATCTGCTCGAGGGCCTCGGCGGGCGGCTTGATGATGATGTCGACGCCGTCGCCGAGGACGTTGAGGTCGAAGTCGGTGACCAGCGCGGCGACCTCGACCAGGGCGTCGGCGACGAGGTCGAGACCGGTCATCTCGCAGTCGATCCAGACCAGGCGTTCCTTGGCGGCACTCACGGTCGCTCACCCTACGGGGCGCCTCTCAGGTCGGCTTCAGCCGCGCCGTCTACCGTTCTCCCACGTGAACCCGTCGGCGAAGCAGTGGCTCGCGCTCCTCGCGCGCCTGGTGGTCGGCGGTGTCTGGATCTGGGCCGGCTTCGCCAAGCTGGCCGACCCCCTCGGCAGCGTCCAGGCCGTCCAGGCCTACGACCTGCTGCCGACGTCGCTCGCGGAGCCCATCGGCTACGCGCTGCCGGCGGTCGAGGTCGTCATCGGCCTCGCGCTCGTCGTCGGCGTGATGAGCCGCGGCGCCGCCGCGATCTCGGTCGTGCTGTTCGTCGGGTTCGTCATCGGCATCGCGTCGGCATGGGCGCGCGGCCTCGAGATCGACTGCGGGTGCTTCGGAGGCGGCGGCTACGACCCCGACGCCTCCTCGAAGTACCCCGTCGAGATCGCCCGCGACGTGGCGCTCCTCGCCGCGTCGCTCTTCGTGGTGTGGGCCGGCCCGGGGCGCCTCGCGCTCGACGCGGTGCTGTTCCGGCGACGTACGCCACGTGACCTCGAGCGCGAGCTCGACAACGAGCTGGAAGGTGCCGAGTAGTGGCTGGCAAGTCGAAGACCGATACCAAGGCGGCGGAGCGGGCCGAGCGCCTGGCCGAGCTCAAGAAGCAGGCGAAGGCCCAGGAGCGGCGCCGCAACCTCATGGTCGGCGGCGTCGTCGCGGTCGTGCTGGTGCTGATCGGCATCACGTTCTACCTCGTCAGCCGCTCCAACGACGTCGACGCGACCGCGGCCGGCCAGAGCGACTACGGCGTCGCCATCGGCTCGCCCGACGCCCCGCACGACCTGGTCATCTACGAGGACTTCCTCTGCCCCTACTGCGGCGAGCTCGAGGCCGCGACCGGCGACCAGCTCGCTCAGCTCGCGGACGACGGCAAGGTCTACGTCGACTACCGCCCGTTCACCCTGCTCAGCAACATCGGCACCTACTCGGCCCGCTCGACCGCCGCCTTCGGCGTCGTCCTCGACAAGTCCGGGCCCGAGGTCGCCAAGAAGTTCCACGACCTCCTCTACGACAACCAGCCCGAGGAGAGCGCCTCGTCGTTCCCTGACGCCGACGCCCTCATCGCGACGGCCGTCGAGGCCGGAGCCACGGAGGCCGACGTCCGTCCCGGCATCGAGGAGGGCGAGAACGACTTCGCCAAGAACGCCACCAAGGAGGCCCTTGCCGCCGGCGTCAAGGGCACCCCGACCATGGTCCTCGACGGCGAGGTCTACAGCGGTACGCCGCAGGAGCTGCTCGACGAGCTCGCCTGACCCCACCTCACGGTGGTCGAGCCGCGGGGACGAAGTCACCGCGTGTCGAGACCTCCGCAGCCGGTACGGCGACCGGGCACAGCGGTGGTCGCTGAGCCGCTCAGCCGCAGCGACGGGGTCGGGTCGGGTGGGTCGGCTGCGGGGATCTCGACACGCCGGGCCGTAGCCGGCCCGTCGGCTCGATCACCGTGCGGACACGCTGAGCCGTCGCGTTCGTGCGACGGGTCAGCGATACCGCCGTGCTCAGGCCCACCGCACGGTGGTCGAGCCGCGGGGACGAAGTCACCGCGTGTCGAGACCTCCGCAGGCGGTACGTCGACCGGGCGCAGCGTGGTCCGGAGGCGGCTCAACCGGAGTGACGGGGTCG
>NZ_JAURVJ010000197.1 GCF_030655615.1 Nocardioides sp. | reverse complement strand
CCAGGTCGCCGCCGGCACGGTCAAGTGCTACACCCGCCACGAGATGGTCGAGCTGATCGTCGTTGACAACCGCGCGCGCGGGATCATCGTGCGCGACATGGTCACCGGCGAGATCGAGACCTACTTCGCCGACGTCGTCGTCCTCGCCTCCGGCGGCTACGGCAACGTCTTCTACCTCTCCACCAACGCCATGGGCTGCAACGTCACCGCGGCCTGGCGCGCCCACCGCCAGGGCGCCCTGATGGCCAACCCCTGCTACACGCAGATCCACCCCACCTGCATCCCGGTCTCCGGCGCCCACCAGTCCAAGCTGACGCTGATGTCGGAGTCGCTCCGCAACGACGGCCGGATCTGGGTGCCCAAGTCGCAGTCCGACTGCACCAAGGACCCGCGCGAGATCGCTGAGGACGACCGCGACTACTACCTCGAGCGCATCTATCCGGCGTTCGGCAACCTGGTCCCCCGCGACATCGCGTCCCGCCAGGCCAAGAACATGTGCGACGAGGGCCGCGGCGTCGGCCCCGAGGTCGAGGGTGTGCGCCGTGGCGTCTACCTCGACTTCTCCGAGGCCATCGGCCGCCTGGGCCGCGACGCCATCGAGAACAAGTACGGCAACCTCTTCGACATGTACGCCCGCATCACCGGCGAGGACCCCTACGTCGTCCCGATGCGGATCTACCCCGCCGTCCACTACGTCATGGGCGGCCTCTGGGTCGACTACGACCTGCAGTCGACGATCCCCGGACTGTTCGTCACCGGCGAGGCCAACTTCTCCGACCACGGCGCCAACCGCCTCGGCGCCTCGGCGCTGATGCAGGGCCTGGCCGACGGCTACTTCGTGCTGCCCAACACCATCCGCGACTACCTGTCGCAGGGCCCGTTCGAGAAGGTGGCCGAGGACGACCCGGCCGTGGTCGAGGCGCAGGACAACGTGAAGCAGAAGATCCAGCACTTCATGACCACCAACGGCACCCGCAGCGTCGACTCCTACCACCGCGAGCTCGGCAACATCATGTGGGAGTACTGCGGCATGGAGCGCACCTCCGACGGGCTGCGCAAGGCGATCGACCTGATCCGGGGGCTGCGCGACGACTTCTGGCGCAACGTCAAGGTCCTGGGCTCGCCCGACAGCATGAACCAGTCGCTCGAGAAGGCCGGCCGTGTCGCCGACTTCATCGAGCTCGGCGAGCTCATGTGCATCGACGCGCTCAACCGGCGCGAGTCCTGCGGCGGCCACTTCCGTGGCGAGTCGCAGACCGAGGAGGGCGAGGCCCTGCGCCACGACGACCAGTACGCCTACGTCGCGGCCTGGGAGTGGGCCGGCGAGGGCGAGAAGCCGATCCTGCACAAGGAAGAGCTGACCTATGAGTTCACCGAGATGAAGCAGCGGAGCTACAAGTGAAACTGACCCTCAACATCTGGCGCCAGCTCAACGCGAGCACGCCGGGCGGGATCCACACCTACGAGCTCGACGACGTCTCCGAGGACATGAGCTTCCTCGAGATGCTCGACGTCCTCAACGAGCAGCTCAACGCCGCCGACGAGGAGCCGATCGCCTTCGACTCCGACTGCCGCGAGGGCATCTGCGGCCAGTGCGGTCTGATGATCGACGGTGAGGCGCACGGCCCCGAGGTCACCACGACGTGCCAGCTCCACATGCGCACGTTCAAGGACGGCGACAACATCACGATCGAGCCGTGGCGCGCCGACGCGTTCCCGGTCGTGAAGGACCTCGTCGTCGACCGCAGCGCCTTCGACCGGATCATCCAGCAGGGTGGCTACATCTCGGTCAACACCGGAGCCGCCCCCGACGCCCACGCTACCCCGGTGCCGAAGGACAAGGCCGACCGCGCCTTCGACGTCGCCACCTGCATCGGCTGCGGCGCCTGCGTCGCCGCCTGCCCCAACGGGTCCGCGTCGCTGTTCCTCGGCGCCAAGATCACCCATCTCGGCGAGCTCCCCCAGGGCCAGGCCGAGCGCGACACCCGCGTCGTCAACATGATCGGCCAGCACGACGCCGAGGGCTTCGGCGGCTGCACCAACATCGGCGAGTGCACCGCCGCCTGCCCCAAGGAGATCCCGCTCGACGTGATCTCGCGCCTCAACTGGGACCTGCACGCCGCGCTGCGGCACGGCAAGTAGCTCCTCTCTCGTACGACGGCCACTCGGCTCTCGGTCACCTGATGTCATTCGGTGTCCGGGTCGGGTGGCCGCGCGCGTAGACCCGACCCGGCGGTGCGTGAGCCACCGTTCTGGTCGATCGGACGTCTCAGTTCGGTGGCGTGCGCACCGCTCACTCGGGTCGGCTCGGGTGGGCGGTGTGTGAGCCACCGTTCTGGTCGATCTGACGGATGGCTTCGGTGGCTGACGCACCGCCCGGCACGGGCCTGGGCCGGATACCCGACCCTCCTGTTCCAGCCGTCCCGTTGGCACCACTGGGCCGCTGAACCTCTGACTTGGCCGATAACGCATTGTCGGCCGAGTCCGAACTTCAGCGGCCCAGTGGGACCGGAGGGATAGCTGAGGGCTGTCCGCGCATGGACGAGGGCGCGGCGAGCCCGCCCTTGTCTGCGCCCTCAAGCATCCCGGGAGAGGCTCGCTGTCAGGGACGCCGAAGGCGCCGCGAAGCGGGCGCCGCAGGCGATCCTTGACAGGGAGACCCGGGATGCTAAGCGCGCGGACAGCCCGACCAAGAAAGACCCAAGGTCGAGCAGGACTATCCCGACCCCGACCCTCACCCCGACCCCGACCCCGACCCAGACCCAGACCCAGACCCAGACCCCAAGCCAGACCCAGACCCCACCCGACTCATCCACGCACCCCGACGAGCAAACGCCTCCCGCAGCTCAGCCGGCTCCTCGACGGCCATGCCGAAGGAGTGGTCCGAGAGCCGCAGCACGGTGGCGTCGAGGTTGCGCGTGGTCAGTCGCAGCCGGGTCCGCCCGGCGTCGACCGCCTCGGGCACGCCGACCCACCGCGGGATGGTCGCCTCGACCGCGGCCACGGGCGCGTCGAGCAGCACCGAGACCGCCCACCCGTCCCAGCTCGTGGCCAGCGACGTCTCGACGGCCCGGGCGACGTCGAGGTCCGCCGGCGCGCGGAACGTCTCGGCCAGCAGGTCGACGGACTCGATCCGGTCGACCCGGAAGGTCCGGCGGGCCCTCCGCAGGTGGCACCAGCCGTGCAGGTAGAGGTGGCCGCGCACGACGGCGACGCCGTACGCGTTGACCTCGCGGGTCGTGGAGCCCTCGCCCGAGCGGTGTCGCACCCGGCAGACCTGCTGGCCGACCACCCCCGCGGCGAGCGTCGCCAGGAGGGCGGGGTCGGGGGTGGCCCCAGGGGCGAGACGGTCGCTCCGCTCCGGCGGTACGACGGCCGCGAGGACGTCGTCGACTCGCTCGGCGACCGCGCGCGGGAGGGCACGGCGCAGCTTGGCGAGGGCGGCGGCGGCCGGTCCCTCCCCGTCGGCCCGCCCGGCCAGCACCGCCATCGTGAGGGTCAGCGCGACCGCCTCGTCGGTGCCGAGCATCAGCGGCGGCATCCGGTAGCCCGCCTCGAGGTGATAGCCGCCGACCCTGCCCCGGCGGGCGACCACCGGGATCCCGAGCTCCTGCAGGGTCGTGACGTAGCGACGTACGCTCCGCTCCCCCACGCCGAGCTCGGTCGCCAGCTGATCGGCCGTGAGACCGGGCCGCTCCTGGACCCGCTCGAGGAGCGCGAGCACCCGTCCGGCCGGGCTCGGGAGGTGGCGGTCGGGAAGAGTGGTGCCGAATCCGGTCGGTAACTGTCCGGTCACCCGGCTAGCGTACGACGCATGAGCACCCACACCCTCCCCAGCAAGACCGTCCTGCTCGTCGTCGACGTCCAGCACGGCAACACCGACGGCGGCTTCGACCGCGACGGCGTGGTCGGGCGCATCCGCGGCCTCATCGACCGGGCGCGGGCCGACGACGTGCCCGTGCTGTGGATCCAGCACGAGGCCGGGCCGTTCGTCCCGGGGTCGGAGCCGTGGCAGATCGTCGAGGAGGTGCGGCCGGGCGACGGCGACACCGTCATCGGCAAGCAGTTCCTCGACTCCTTCGCCGACACCGACCTGCGTGAGCGCCTCGACGCCCTCGGGGCCACCCGACTGGTCGTCTGCGGCGCGGCCACCGACGCGTGCATCCGCAGCACCGCCGCCCGCTCGCAGATCGAGGGCTACGACACCGTCCTCGTCGCCGACGGCCACACGACCGACGAGGGCCCGTGGCCGCTCGAGATGCCCGACGGCAGCACCGTGCCGATCGGCGCGCGCGAGATGATCGCGTTCACCAACTTCTTCGTCGCCGACACCGAGTACCCCGGGGTCACCACCGAGGTGGTGCCAGCGGCCGACGTCACCTGGTGACGGGCTGCGGCTCCTGGTCGGCGGCGCGCGAGGCGCGCAGCGCCTTCCAGCCCAGCGAGCCGAGCACCCCGGCGATCAGGAAGTTGACGACGATCAGCACGGTGTGGGCGATCCAGTAGCCGGCGGCGCGGTCCTCGCCGTCCTGGGCAGCCTGCACCAGGTTCTTGGCGAAGTTGCCGAACGTGACGACGTTCCACACGGCGACGGCCAGCAGGAGGAGAGCGTGCTTGCGCTCGAGCTTCACGAGTCGTTCCTTCGTCGGAGGAAGGCCACCACGGCGAGCGTGAACGCGCTGCCGGCGGCGAAGGGCTTGGGCCAGGTACGGGCCGCGACCGCGACGGCGGGCTTGCCGTCGTCGGCCCACGCCGACTCGGGCAGGTGGGTGAGGTCGGGGGTGGCCGGGCCCTGCATCGGGTCGGCCGGCAGGGCCTGGCGCTCCGCGACCGCCTCGGGCGACATGAACGCCCACGAGGCGGCATAGAGCACCAGCCGCGAGAAGTAGTTGATCCAGATGAGCAGGATCAGGGCGATCCCGAACGCCTGGAACGCCGGCTGGCCCTTGGTCGAGCTGAGCAGCAGGCTCGACAGCTGCTTGAGGATCTCGAACCCGACGGCGCCGAGCAGGGCGCCCGACCACAGCGACCGCGACGGGACCTCGGGCTCGGCGAGCAGCTTGAACAGGGCGAAGAACAACACGGCGTTGGCGGCCAGGCCGAGCACGACCGCCAGGATCTTGACCAGCCAGGACAGCTCGGTGCCGAGGCCGACCAGGTCGAGCAGGTCCTCGGAGAAGCCGGAGACGAAGCCCGCGACCGCCACGGCGACCACGAGGACGAGGCCGACGATGACGAGCGCCTCGAGGTCGCGCAGCTTGCCCTTGACGAACGACGGCAGCTCGCGCTGCGGGGTCTCGAACACGGCGACCAGCGCCTCACGGAGCGCGGAGACCCAGCCGAGCCCGGCGTAGAGCACACCGAGGAGACCGACGATGCCGGCGAGGCCGGAGAACGACTGGACCTTGTCGATCGAGATCTGGCCCTCGTCGTCGCCCACGATGTTGGGAAGCACCGAGTCGATCGCCTTGACCACGTTCTCCTGGGCGTCGGGATAGACGTTGGCGATGATCCCGACCGCGAAGAACGCGAGCGCCAGGATCGGGAAGAACGAGAGGAACGCGAAGTAGGTGACCGCGCCGGCCTGCTGGCCGCCCTTGACCTTGCCGTAGTGCTCGTTCATGAGCAGCACGTGGTCGAGCGCGGGTCGTTCCGCACGCGCCTCGACCAGTCGTTCCTTCACCGAGGCCATCGAGCTCAGCTCCCTGCGAGCGAGAAGTCACGCGACGGCTGCCAGCCCAGCTCGTCGTCGTGGACGTAGAGGTGGAAGTCGGCGACGGTGAACTGGCACTCGAAGCCGGAGAGCTCGGCGAACGCGAGGTCGAGGCGGTCGTCGGAGAGGTGGTGCGCCACCGTGACGTGCGGGTGGTAGGGAAAGTCCAGGTCGACCTCGAGCGGGCCACTGCGCACGGCCTCGGCGAGCTGCTCGCACTGCGAGATGCCCTCGACGAGGCTGACGAACACCACCGGCGAGACCGGGCGGAAGGTGCCCGTGCCGCGCAGGTGCACGTCGAACCGCCCGACCTGGGTGGCCGTCTCGACCAGGTGCTTCTCGACGACGCTGAGGTCGTCCTCGACCTCGGTCGGCGGAACCAGGGTGATGTGGGTCGGGATCATCGCAGCCGTGGAGTCGCCGACGGAGGCGCGGTAGTCCTGCAGCTCGGTCGCCCAGGGCTCCGGGATCGCGACGGCCACTCCGATCGTCGGCATCTCCCGACCCTACCGAGTGGAGGGCGCGACGAAGCCCACCCGCTGGTAGACGTCACGCAGGGTGGCCCTCGCCACCTCGCCGGCCTGCTCGGCGCCCTGGCGCAGCACCTCGGTGAGGTGGGCCTGGTCGTCGAGGAGCTCAAGGGTGCGGTCGCGGAACGGCGTCACGAAGGTGACCACCGCGTCGGCGAGGTCGCCCTTGAGCGCGCCGTAGCCCTGGCCGGCGTACTCCGCCTCGAGGTCGGTGACGCTGGTGCCGCTCAGGGCCGAGAAGATCGTGAGCAGGTTGCTGACGCCGGGCTTGGTCTCGGGGTCGAAGCGGATCTCGGTCTCGCTGTCGGTCACGGCCGAGCGGACCTTCTTGGCGCTGACGGTCGGCAGGTCGAGCATCTCGATGATGCCGCCGGGCGACGACGCCGACTTCGACATCTTGGCGGTCGGCTCCTGCAGGTCACCGATCTTGGCCGTCGCCTTGAGGATGTAGGGCTCGGGCAGCCGGAAGGTCTTCTTGTAGCGGTGGTTGAAGCGCTGCGCGAGGTCACGGGTGAGCTCGAGGTGCTGGCGCTGGTCCTCGCCGACCGGCACGTAGTGGGGCCGGTAGAGCAGGATGTCGGCCGCCTGCAGGATCGGGTAGGTGAACAGGCCGACCGACGCCGCACCCTCCCCGCCCTTGGCCGACTTGTCCTTGAACTGCGTCATCCGGCGCGCCTCGCCGAAGCCGGTCAGGCACTGCAGCACCCACGACAGCTGGGCGTGCTCGGGGATCTGGCTCTGCACGAAGATCGCCGAGCGGGCCGGGTCGATCCCCATGGCCAGCAGCTGGGCGGCCGCCCGCAGCGTACGCTCGCGCAGCACCTTGGGGTCCTGCTCGAGCGTGATCGCGTGCAGGTCGGCGATGAAGAAGAACGGCTGGTGGTCGCGCTGGAGGTCGACCCACTGGCGCAGCGCGCCGAGGTAGTTGCCGAAGTGGAACGAGTCGGCCGTGGGCTGGATCCCGGACAGGACGCGGGGCCGTGCCCCTCCCGCCGCCAGCGTGGGCACACTGACCTCGGGCTGGGTGGTCGCAGACATGACCGCCATTCTTGCCGATGCCACCGGCGGCCTCGATGGGAGGATGCCGACGTGGCCACGACCCTGACCTTCGACGAGCACCTCGCCGGCTTCCAGCGCGCCATGCTCGAGCTGGCCCGAGCCGCCGGACGCTCCGGCCTCGACGTGCCCGTGCCGTCCTGCCCGGCGTGGACCGTACGCCGGCTCGTCGGCCACCAGGGGGCCGTGCACCGCTGGGCGGCCGGGTCGTTCCGCGGCGAGGACCTGGACTGGCCGCCGATCGAGAAGGCCGGTCGCAGCAGCAGCGACCCGGTCGACTGGCTGCGCGACGGCGCGATCGCGCTGGTGCGGACGCTGGTCGGGGCCGCCGACGACGCCGAGGCGGCAGTGTTCCTGCACGACGCTCCCCCGCCGCGGCAGTTCTGGGCACGCCGGCAGTGCCACGAGACGACGATCCACGCCGTCGACGTCCTCTCCGCCGCCCTCGGCCGGCTCCCCCGCACCGAGGAGACCTGGCTGACCGACGACCGGGGGCGCGCCCTGGCCCTCGACGGCATCGACGAGCTGCTGCTCGGGTTCGTCCCCCGGTCCCGTTCACGCCTCCGGTCCGCGACCCCGGTGACGATCGCGGTCGTGCCGACCGACGCCGACCACTCCTTCACGGTGCGCGTCACCGACGAGCCCCCGGTCTCGACCCGGGTCGAGGGCCACGTCGAGACCGCCGAGGGCGACCTGCGCATCGAGGGCACGGCCGCCCAGCTCTACCTCGCGCTCTGGCACCGCACCGACGAGCTCACCTCCGACATCTGGCCGCTCTGGCACGACAGCGCGGTCCTCTGACGCGCGAGCGATAACCGGGCGCGGTCGTGGGGCGGCGCGTGACAGGGTTCGGGGCATGGCTGGCGAACCGACCGTCCCGATCCTGTCCGACGGCACGGTCACCCTCCGGGCCCTCGACGACCGCGACGTCGCCGGCGTCCTCGAGCAGTGTCTCGACCCGGTGTCGATCCGGTGGACCAACGTGCCGGTCCCGTTCGGCCTCGCCGACGCGGTCGCGTTCGTCGACGAGATCGCGCCGGGCGCGTGGGCCGACGGCTCGCAGTGGATCTTCGCCGTCGTCAGCGACGAGGGGTACGCCGGCAACGTCGCCCTGCGCGACGAGGGCCACGGCCGCGCCGAGATCGCCTACGGCGCCCACCCTGCTGCCCGTGGCACCGGCGTCATGGAGGCCGGGCTGCGGCTGCTGCTCGAGTGGGGCTTCGTGACCCAGGGCGTGCAGACGGTGGTCTGGCGCGCCGATGTCGGCAACTGGGCGTCGCGCAAGCTGGCGTGGCGCCTCGGGTTCAGCCTCGACGGGGTGCTGCGGCACTCCCAGGTCTCCCGCGGCGTGCTCGTCGACGCATGGGTCGGGACGCTGCTGGCCGACGAGCCGCGCGAGCCGTCCGGGCGTTGGTTGACGGCGCAGGTCCTCGACGGCGACGGCGTACGACTGCGCCCGGTCACCCACGGCGACGTGCCGCGCATCGTCGAGGCGTGCTCCGACGAGCGCACCCAGCACTGGCTGGGCCGGATGCCGTCGCCCTACACCGAGGCGACCGCGCGGACGTGGCTGGAGAACAACACCGAGAAGCTGGCGACCGGAAGGTCGCTGACCTGGGCCGTGGCCGACCCGGTGACCGACCTGGTGCTGGCGTCGGTGGAGGTCTTCGGCGTCAACGACGACGACGCCGAGGTCGGCTACTGGACCCACCCCGACGCCCGCGGCCGGGGCGTCATGAGGGCCGCCGTACCCCTCGTCACGGGGTGGGCGTTCGCCGAGCTCGGCCTGCGCCGGGTCCGCTCCTTCGCGGCCGTCGACAACACCGCGTCACGGCACGTGATCGAGGCGTCCGGCTTCACGCAGACGGGCGAGGAGCGGCTTGGCACCGTCGTGCGCGACGGACTCGCCGACCTCGCGCTCTACGACGTGCTGGCCGAGGAGTGGTCGCGGCGCTGAAGGCGCGCCGCCACCAGGATCACGAGCAGCCCGCCGACCGACAGGGCGATGCCCACCAGGGCGGGGGCGCGGTAGCCGTAGCCGGCGGCGATGACGAGCCCGCCGAGCCAGGCCCCAAGCGCGTTGGCGACGTTGAGGCTGGCGTGGTTCATCGCCGCCCCCAGCGTCTGGGCCTCGCCGGCGACGTCCATCAGCCGGAGCTGGAGGTTGACGACGAGGACCGAGCCGAGGGCGGTGATCGCGAAGGCGATCGGCAGCAGGCCCCAGCCGGTCGGGGCGAGCAGCCACCACGCGACGAGGGCGACGCCCATGCCGGCCGAGCCGAGCACCAGGGCGCGGAACACCGACCAGTCGGCGAGCTCGCCGGCCACCCACGTGCCCGCGACCATGCCGAGCCCGAAGACGAAGAGGAAGACCGGCACCGCACCGTCACCGAGGCCGCCGACCTCGGTGACGGTCGGAGCGACGTAGGAGAAGACGGCGAACATGCCACCGAAGCCGACCGCGCCGGCCAGCAGCGTCAGCCAGACCTGGGGCTTGGAGAAGGCCGCCAGCTCACGGCGGCCGGTCGCCTCGGCGTCACCGGGCACGGACGGCACGAAGGCCAGGATCATCGCAACCGTGACGAGCGCGAGGACCGCGACCGTCCAGTAGGCCGAGCGCCAGCCGAGGTTCTGGCCGAGCCAGGTCGCGGCGGGCACGCCGACCACGTTGGCGACCGAGAGACCGAGCATCACGGCGGCCACGGCGCGGCCCTTGCGGCCGGGTGCGGCCATGTTGGCGGCGACCAACGACGCGACGCCGAAGTAGGCGCCATGCGGCAGCCCGTCGAGGAACCGGGCGAAGAGCAGCCACGAGAAGCTCGTCGCCATGGCGCTGAGCGCGTTGAAAACGGCGTACGTCGCCATCAGGCCCACCAGCAGCCCACGGCGCGGCCACTTGGCGCCGACGAACGCGAGCAGCGGGGCGCCGACGACCACGCCGACGGCGTAGGCCGAGATGACGTGGCCAGCGCTGGGGATCGACACGTCGACCCCGCCCGCGATCTCGCGGATGAGACCCATCGTCACGAACTCGGTCGTCCCGATGGCGAAGCCACCCATGGCGAGCGCCAGGACGGCGAGCCGTAGATGAGCGGCTCGAGCCGGTGGGGCTTCGGTCGGGACGGTGCTGGACGTGGCGGTGGTCATCTCGGCTTCCGGTCTGGGGTGCGTCCATCCTCCAACCGGAAGCCGGTGACGACCTATTCCGAGTAGGTGTGATCCTGAGCCCAGGGCTCAGCCGGAGACGGCCTCGGCCAGGTTGGCGAGCGAGTCCTCGAGCGCCTCCTGCGGCACCAGCGGGAAGCTGAGCTTGGCGAGCAGGTCCTTGTCGGTGACGTTGCTCCAGTCGTAGACGAGGGTGACGTTGGTGGCGTCGGGGCCGTCGGCCTCGAGCTCCCAGACCCACTCCCAGCCCGGAGGCTCGGCGCCGGCGGGTGCGGTCTGCCAGGCGAGCAGCTTGTTCTCGTCGTAGCCCGTGACCGTGTTGTCGGTCTGGTAGTCGCCGCCCATGTGGTCGCCGCTCATGTTCATCCGGAACGTCTGCCCGGTGCCCGTGATGCGGTCGGAACGGTCGTCGCTGATCACGAACCCCGACCCGTCCAGCTCGGCGTGCCGCTGCGGGTTGGAGAGCACGTCGAACACGGTGGTGGTCGGCGCGTCGATCGTGCGGTGGACCTCGATCCTCTTCTCATCGGTCATGTGCCCACTGTGACCACGTCCGGCGACGCCGATCACCACCCCCGCGGGGGACACGTCCGGGGTGAGCCCCCACCCGGGTGCGCCGCGGGACCATCGGCCCATGGACCTCGACGGGGCACGCACACTGGTCGCCGGCGCGAGCGGGGCCCTGGGCTCCGGTCTGGCGGCCGCCCTGCACGACCGCGGCGCCCGGGTCGTGGTGGGCGGACGGCGCCGCGAGGCGCTCGACGCCGCGGGCGAGCGGTTCGGGACGACGCCGGTGCTGTTCGACGCCGTCGACGGCGACTCGTGCCGCCGCGCGGTCGGCGAGGCGGTCGACCAGCTCGGTGGGCTCGACCTGCTGGTGGTCGCGGTCGGCGTCGCCGCCTTCGGTCCTGCGGTCGACGCGGACGCGGCGGTCGTGGACGAGCTGTTCGCCGTCAACGTGCTCGGCCCGATGTCGCTGGTCCGGGCGGCCGCTCCCGCGCTGGCCGCCAGCGAGCGCGGGCGGGTGGCCGTGCTGTCGGCGATCCTCGCGGACCTGCCCACCAACCAGATGGGCGAGTACTCCGCCACCAAGGCCGCGCTCTCGGCCTGGCTCGACGTGCTGCGGCGGGAGAACCGCCGGGCCTTCGGCGTGCTCGACGTACGTCCGCCGCACCTCGACACCGGCCTCGAGACCCGCGCGCTCGCCGGGTCGCCGCCGCCCCTCCCCGGCCCGCGGCCGGCCGGTGAGGTCGTCGACGCCGTGGTGACCGCGCTCGTCGACGACGTCCGCGTGCTCGGCTGGGACCACAAGCAGAAGGCGCTGGTCAGCAGAGGTTCTTGACGTCCTCGACCGCCGCGTCGAGGTCGCCGCGGGCATCGTCGACGGCCTGGGTGTCGACCTCGGCCCCCTCGGCGGCGTCCTGAGCCTGCCCGAGGAGGTCCTCGACGGCTGCCTTGGCCTCGCCGATCTTGGCCTTGACGTCCCCGTCGACGCTCCTCTCGGCGCCGGCGAGGGCGTCGCGGATGCCCTGCAGGTCGCGCTGGGCAGACTGTGGGTCGGCGCCGATCTCGTCCACCGCCTGGCCCGCCTGGCGTCCGGCCTCGTCGACCGCAGCGCGGGCGACCTGGCAGGCCGCGTCGCTGGCGGCGTCCTTAGCGGCGTCCTCGGCCTGCGAGCAGGCGGTGAGGGAGAGCAGCGCGGCGGTCAGGGTCGCGACGGCGATGGGGGCGAGGCGCATGCGGCCAGGGTGCCAGAGCGGCGGGCGTCAGCCCGCGAGGTGGCTCCAGTCGTCGACGAGCTCGCGCCACGGCCCGACGGCGGCCACCTGACCGTCGACCAGCACGACCACCCGGTCGGCCTGCTCGAGCGCGGCGCGCTTGGAGGTGGCGCCGAGGACGGTGGCGCCACGCTCGCGCAGGGCCGCCCAGAGCTCGACCTCGGTGGTGGCGTCGAGGGCGCTCGAGACGTCGTCGGCGAGCAGCAGCTCGGCGTCGGCCGCGAGGGCCCGGGCGAGGGCGAGACGCTGGACCTGGCCACCCGAGAGGCGTACGCCGCGGTGGCCGACGAGCGCGTCCTTGCCGCCGGCGTCGGCGAGGTCGGCGCCGAGCCGGGCGTCGGCGACGGCGCGGTCGAACGCGCGGTCGTGGCCGAGCAGCACGTTGTCGGCGAAGGTGCCGGAGAAGACGCGCGGGACCTGGGCGACGTAGGCGACCTGTCCCGGGCGGAGGAAGGCCTCGGCGTCGGTGACCTCGGCGCCGTTCCAGCGGATGGAACCGGTGTGCTCCATGAGGCCGGCCAGCGCCGACAGCAGGCTCGACTTGCCCGAGCCCACCTGGCCCAGCAGCAGGACCAGCTCGCCGGAGCGCAGCGTGAGGTCGACCCCGACCACGCCGCGGGTGCCGTCGTCGTGGACGGCGGCCAGGTCGCGCAGGGTGAGCTCGACGAGCGGGGTGCGGGGCGTCTCGGCGGGGGCGGGCGCGGTGCCGCCGACCAGGTCGACGCCGGGACGCTGGGAGACGAGGTCGACGCCGCCGGCGAGTCGGCTGGAGGCCTTCTGCCAGGCGCGGACGCCGGGAGCCTCGGTCACGACGGCGCCCGCGACCCGGCCGAACCAGTCGAAGCCGTTGACAGCGGCGGAGACGAGGATCGCGGTGGCGAGGTCCCATCCGCCGAGGAAGTAGGTCGCCCAGGCGGCCACGAAGCCGCACTGGACCATGACGACCGGGACGCCGTCGAGGACGGCCTGGACGCGGTGCTCGAAGACGGCGGCCTCGACCCGGCCCTGGTCGACGCGGCGCAGGTGGGCGTGGACCGACGGCGTCGCTGCCGCGAGCTTGACGGTGCGCGCCGACTCGAGCGCCGAGACCAGCGAGCGGCCGAAGCGGGCGCGCGCGGCGGACGACTCGGCGGCCGAGCGCCCGGCGATGGGACGGCCCAGCGACGAGGCCGCGGCCGACCCGACCATGACGGCCAGCAGCACGCCACCGGCGAGGAGGCTGCCTCCGGCGATGCAGGTGACGACGACGATCGCGAGGCCGTTGATGAAGTCGACCCAGCGGTCGGCGTAGCGCGCGTAGCGGTCGGCGTCCATCGACCGCGCGACGACCTCGCCGGGCGGGGTGCGGGTGAGGCGGTGCTGCTGGGTCTGGCCGATCAGCATCGACATCCGGACGCGGAGCATCACCTCGATCCACCACTTGGGGTAGCGGCGGACCGCGGAGTTGAGGACGAACGGCGCGGCCATGATGCAGAGGGCGAGCGCCCCGCAGAACCACCAGGTCGAGGGCTCGTCGCCCCGGCCCTGCTGGAGGTCCTGGACGATCGTGCCCCAGACGTAGCCGGTGACGGCGCCGAAGGCGCCGAGCAGCGCCTGGACCAGGAACAGCATCGCGGCGAACGCGCCCCACCACGGCCGCACGAGCAGCGCGTGGGTGATGCCGCGGGCCAGGCTCGGACCGGTACCGACCTCGGGCAGCGGCGGCGGCGTGCCGGTGCGGCGGGCGCCGCCCACGGCGCCCTCGTCGGGGGTGTCTTCCAGGTCGTCGTCGGTGGCGTCGGTGGCGTCGGTGGCGTCGGGGATATCGGGGATGTCGGTGGTGTCCTGCGCGGTGCCGTCGTCGAGGTCGAGCAGGCCGTCGAGGTCGTCGCCGTGGCTCGCCTCGAGCAGCCGGCGGAACGGGCCGGGCCGGGTGCTGAGCAGCTCGCGGGGACCGGTCTGCACGACCCGGCCGGCCTCGAGGACGGCGACCAGGTCGGCCCGGGCTGTGGTCGAGAGCCGGTGGGCCACGAGCAGGCCGGTGCGGCCGCGCAGCAGCCGGTCGGAGGCGCGGACCACGAGCGACTCGGTGAGCGGGTCCATCCGGGCGGTGGCCTCGTCGAGCACCACCACCTGGACGTCGCGCACGAGCAGTCGGGCGAACGCGACGAGCTGCTCCTCACCGGCCGACAGGGTGGTGCCGCCGGGGCCGAGGAGGGTGTCGACGCCCTCGGGCAGGCCGTCGACCCACGCCTCGAGGCCGAGCTCCTCGACGGCCGCCACGACGCGCTCGCGGGGGACGTCGGTGAAGAGCGCGATGTTGTCGGCGAGGGTGCCGGCCAGGATCTCGGTGCGCTGGGTGACGACCCCGACGGCGGCCCGGAGCCGTTGGAGGTCGAGGTCGAGCACGTCGACCCCGCCGACGAAGAGCGAGCCGGGCTGGGGGTCGACCGCGCGCGAGACGAGGGAGGCGAGCGTCGACTTGCCGGAGCCGGTGCGGCCGACGAGCGCGATGGTCTGGCCGGCCGGGACGTGGAGGTCGACCTCGCGCAGCGCGAAGGTGCCCTCGTCGTAGGCGAACCGCAGGTCGCGCAGCTCGACGTCGAGCGACCCGGCGGGGACCGCGAGCCCGCCGACCGGCTCGGGCTCGGCCTCGAGCAGCTGCCGGATCCGCACGAGCGCGCCGAGGCCGGCCTGCAGGTCGGGCAGGTGGCGCGCCATCTGGTCGACCTGGCCGACGAAGGTGCTGGTGACGAGGAACAGGGTCACGAGGCGCCCGACGGACAGGTCGCCGTCGACGGCGAGCGCGACGCCGGCCACGGCGATGCCGGTGAGCAGCCCGTGGAGCAGGATGCCGGTGCGCAGCGTGATGCGGGTCTGCAGCTTGAGCATGGTGTCGAAGCGGCGGTGGACGGCCCCCGACAAGCCGGCCACCCGGCGTACGACGTGGGCCTGGCCGAGGCTGGTGCGCAGGTCGTCGCGGCCGCTGACGGCCTCCTCCATGGCGGCGGCGTGGTCGGTCCAGGCCATCTCCTCGAGGACCGTGAGTTCCTTGACCTGGGGCAGCAGCGGCTTCATCACGAGGAAGGCGGCGACGCCGAAGAGCGGGAACAGCACCCACGCCGGCCACCAGGTCAGCCCCGCGACCACCCACATCGGCAGTGCGGCGAACACGGTGCGCAGCGCGTCCCACACCTGCCGCCGCAGCAGCGCGCCGACCTCGTGGGTGTCGTCGTCGACGCGGTCGAGCACCTCGCCGACCGCCTGCTCGTGGAGCGCCACGACGGGCTGGTGGAGCGCGGCGTCGAGCAGGTCGCCGCGCAGCCGCCCCTCGGCGCGGTCGACGACCGCGGCCCAGACCGTGCGGCCCACCGTGTCGAGCACGGCCCCACCGACGACGCAGAGCGCCAACACCCAGACCAGCACCCGGGTCGGCCCCTCGGCCAGCGACCCGGCCACCACGGTGCCGAGCGTCTTGCCGAGGGCGCCCAGGAACGACGCCCCCATCGCCCAGCCGACCGCCTGCTGCCGCAACCGGCGCCAGTCGACCGTCCGGGCCGGATCGGCAGCCGACCCCGCCGACTCGGCAGGGTCGGGCCTCGTGGTCCGCTCGGCGGTCGTCGTGTCGGTCATCGCGACGAACCTACGCGTCCCCACCGACACTCTCACCCGGGTTTCCGGCCCGTCGGGGTGAGTGGGCCCAACGGCCCTGTGGCTGGGGTGGAGGTTCGTCGCGGAAGGAGGAGATTCACCGCTGAGGCGGAGGTTCTCCTCCGGGGGTCACCCAGGGGTTACCGGACGGAACTCCCGCTCCTACGACGAAGTTTCGTCGCAGAAGGAGGAGATCCTCCGCTGCAGCGGTGAATCTCCTCCACACCCGCCCCCACACCCCACCCAAACCCCGCCACACACGTCCGCCCCACCACGAGCCAGGACTCACGGTGGGGCGGAGAGTGGAGCGGGGACCGGCTAGCGCCTCAGAGCGCAGCCAGCGCCGCGTTGAGCGTGGCGGAGGGCCGCATCACGTGGTCGGCCTTGGTCTCGTCGGGACGGTAGTAGCCGCCGATGTCGGCCGGGCTGCCCTGGACGCCGTTGAGCTCGCCCACGATCGTGTCCTCCGAGGCCGCCAGCGACTCGGCGAACGGCTTGAACACCGCGGCGAGGTCGGCGTCCTCGGTCTGGGCCGCGATCTCCTGGGCCCAGTAGAGGCCGAGGTAGAAGTGCGAGCCGCGGTTGTCGATGCCACCGATCCTGCGGGTCGGCGACTTGTCGTTCTCGAGGAACGTGCCGGTCGCCTTGTCGAGGGTGTCGGCGAGCACCTGGGCGCCCTTGTTGTCGGCGTAGCCGGCGAGGTGCTCGAGCGAGGCGGCCAGCGCGAAGAACTCGCCGAGGCTGTCCCAGCGCAGGTAGTTCTCCTTGACGAGCTGCTGCACGTGCTTGGGCGCCGAGCCGCCGGCGCCGGTCTCGAAGAGGCCGCCCCCGTTCATGAGCGGCACGATCGACAGCATCTTGGCCGAGGTGCCGAGCTCGAGGATCGGGAACAGGTCGGTGTTGTAGTCGCGCAGCACGTTGCCGGTGACCGAGATGGTGTCCTCGCCCTTGCGGATCCGCTCGAGGGAGTACGCCGTCGCCTCGGCCGGCGGGAGGATCTCGATCGTCAGCCCGTCGGTGTCGTGCTCGGGCAGGTAGTCGTTGATCTTGGCGATCAGGTTGGCGTCGTGCGCGCGGTCGGCGTCGAGCCAGAAGATGGCCGGGGTGCTGCTGGCGCGGGCGCGGGTGACGGCGAGCTTGACCCAGTCACGGATCGAGGCGTCCTTGGTCTGGCACGCGCGCCAGATGTCACCGGGCTGGACGTCGTGCTCGATGAGCACGTCGCCGTTGGAGGCGACGACGCGGACCTGGCCGGCGGCCGGGACCTCGAAGGTCTTGTCGTGGGAGCCGTACTCCTCGGCCGCCTTGGCCATCAGCCCGACGTTGGGCACCGAGCCCATCGTTGCCGGGTCGAAGGCGCCGTGGGTGCGGCAGTCGTCGAGGACGGTCTGGTAGACGCCGGCGTAGGACGAGTCGGGGATCACCGCGAGGGTGTCGGCCTCCTCGCCGTCGGGGCCCCACATGTGGCCGGACTGGCGGATCATCGCCGGCATCGAGGCGTCGATGATGACGTCGCTCGGCACGTGCAGGTTGGTGATGCCCTTGTCGGAGTCGACCATCGCGAGCTCGGGCCCGTCAGCGAGACCCTGGGTGACGGCGGCCTTGATGGCGTCGCCCTCGGGCAGCGCGGCGACCGCGTCGAGCAGGGCACCGAGGCCGTCGTTGGGGCTGATGCCCGCGGCGCCGAGCTGCTCGCCGTACTGCTCGAAGAGCGTCGGGAAGAAGGCCTGCACGACGTGGCCGAAGATGATCGGGTCGGAGACCTTCATCATCGTGGCCTTGAGGTGGGCGGAGAACAGCACGCCGTCGGCCTTGGCCCGGGCGATCTGCTCGGTGAGGAAGCGGCGCAACGCGGCGACGTCCATGAACGTGCCGTCGACGACCTCGCCGGCCAGCACCTTGGTCTCGGGCTTGAGCACGGTCACCGTGCCGTCGACGCCGACGTGCTCGATGCGCAGGGTGTCGTCGGCGGGGATGACGACGGACTTCTCGTTGGAGAAGAAGTCGTGCTCACCCATCGTGGCGACGTTGGTCTTGGAGTCGGGGCTCCACGCGCCCATGCGGTGGGGGTGGGCCTTGGCGTAGTTCTTGACCGACAGCGGCGCGCGGCGGTCGGAGTTGCCCTCGCGGAGCACCGGGTTGACCGCGGAGCCCTTGGTCTTGTCGTACTTGGCTCGGGTCTCCTTGTCCTCGTCGGACTGCGGGTTCTCGGGGTAGTCGGGCAGGTCGTAGCCCTGCGACTGCAGCTCCTTGATGACGGCCTTGAGCTGCGGGATCGAGGCCGAGACGTTGGGCAGCTTGATGATGTTGGCCTCGGGCTGCGTGGCCAGCTCGCCGAGCTCGGCGAGGTGGTCGGGCACCCGCTGCTCCTCGGTGAGGCGCTCGGGGAACTGGCTGATCACGCGGCCGGCCAGCGAGATGTCGCGCGTCTCCACGTCGACGCCCGCCTTGGCGGCGTAGGCCGCGATGATCGGCAGGAACGAGTACGTCGCCAGCAGCGGCGCCTCGTCGGTGTGCGTGTAGATGATCTTGGCCATGGGTGGTGATCAGCTCCTGCGACGAAGGGTTTCTTGACGTCAAGATACCTGACGTCCTGTGCCGTCGTTCAGCCTGTCAGCCGCGCGTCCCCCAGGCCACCCCGCTCACCCCCTAGAGTCGGGCCACTCACGTTTCGCCCCCCAGCACGAAGGGCAGGTCCGCGCCCATGGACACCACCACCCCCGCTCCTCCCACCTCGACCCAGAAGCTCCTGGCGGAGGCCATCGGCACGTTCGTGCTCGTGGTCCTCGGCGTCGGCGCCGCCGTGTTCGGCGGCGGTGACATCGCCGCCATCGGGCTCGCCTTCGGCATCGCGATCATCGCGATGGTCTACTCCTTCGGCCGCATCTCCGGCGGCCACTTCAACCCGGCCGTCTCGGTCGGCGCCGCCCTCGGCGGCCGGATCTCCTGGAAGGAGGCCGGCACCTACATCGGCGCCCAGGTCGTCGGCGGCCTCGTCGGCGGCATCGTGCTGCTGCTGATCGCGATCGCGGGCGACACCGGCTACGAGTTCGGCGACGACGCGCTCGGGGCCAACGGCTTCGGCGACCGCGGCGGCGTCGACCTGTTCGGCGCGCTGATCATCGAGCTGGTCCTGACCTTCATCTTCATCACCGTGATCCTCTCGGTCACCGACGAGCGCAACGAGCACCCCGCCCTCGCCCCGCTGGCGATCGGCCTCACGCTGGCCGCGATCCACTTCGCCTCGATCGGCGCCACCGGCACCTCGGTCAACCCCGCCCGGTCGATCTCGACCGTCTTCTTCTCCGGCACCGACGCGATCGTCCAGATCTGGCTCTTCATCCTGGCCCCGATCGTCGGCGGCGCCCTGGCCGGCCTCGCCTATCCCGCGATCTTCGGCCACGCCAGCGAGCCGGTCGCCGGCTCCGGCCTCAACTTCAACGCCAAGGCCGGCGCCGCGGTGCCCGGCTACGGCGCCCCTGACCAGTTCCAGCAGCAGTGGAACCAGCCCGGCGGCTCGGCCTACGGCGGCCAGCCCGACCCCGGCGCCTACCAGCAGCCGGGCGCCTACGCCGCCCCGGCGGCCCAGGCGGCCGCCGCTCCCCAGCCGCAGGTCGAGCAGCCGATCATCCAGGACGGCTGGCAGTGGGACCCGCAGGCCCAGCAGTGGATCCCCGCCCAGCAGCAGGCCCCGCAGGCGCCGCAGCAGGGTGGCTGGCCCGCCCCCGGCGGCAGCGGCGAGCAGACCCAGGTCCGCCCCAACGACGGGGTCTAGGGACTACTCGCCCTCGGCCTGACGCACCAGCACGACCTCGCCGGCTTCGGTCTCGACCAGCTCGAGACCGAAGCCGCGCGTGTATCGCTCGGTGGTGACCTCGGAGCCGGCGACGCTCTCGAGCAGGACGCTGGAGCCCTCGAGCTCGACGACGGTGGCCCGCAGGTCCTCGTCCGGCACCTCGGCCCGGCGGAAGCCGTCGCCGAGCCGCGGCTCGGCGGGCATCGCGAGGCCGGCCTCGGCCCCGTCGAGGCCGGCCCGCCACTCGCCCTCGCGGCCGAACCACCACACGTTGCCGGAGCCGTCCTGGGCGTAGAGGTCGGTCGCGCCACCGAGCGTCACGGCGGTCGTGGCCACGCCGGCCACCTCCGGGCCCTCGGCCACGGTCCGCTCGACCAGCGTGCCGTCGCCGTCGGCGTACGCCGCCTCGTCGAGGACGAACCACGGGTTGTCGATCACGCCGACGAAGTCGTCCGGGTCGGGTGACGGCGTGGGGACCACCAGCTCGTCGACCCCCGTCGACGGGGCCGGGTCGGAGAAGCTCGAGCAGCCGGTCACGCCCACGACGGCCATCGCGACGACCACTGCTGCCGCTGCCGCCCGTACCGCTCGTCCTCGCACTCCCCCATCGTCGCGCAACCGCGCGGCGCTGCTAGCGTCGGGCGGCGTCAGCACCCACCTCTCTCTCCAACCCAGGAGTCCTCGTGAGCTCTGCTCCGTTGAAGGTCGCCGTCACCGGCGCCGCCGGCCAGATCGGCTACAGCCTGCTCTTCCGTCTCGCGAGCGGCTCGCTCACGGGCGGCCGCCCGATCGAGCTGCGCCTGCTCGAGATCACCCCGGCGCTCAAGGCACTCGAGGGCGTCGTGATGGAGCTCGACGACTGCGCCTTCCCGGGCCTCGCCGGGGTCGAGATCGGTGACGACGCCGAGAAGATCTTCGACGGCGTCAACCTCGCCCTCCTCGTCGGCGCGCGCCCGCGCGGTCCCGGCATGGAGCGGGCCGACCTGCTGTCGGCCAACGGCGCGATCTTCACCGCGCAGGGCAAGGCCCTCAACGCCGTGGCCGCCGACGACGTCCGCATCGGCGTCACCGGCAACCCCGCCAACACCAACGCGCTGATCGCCCACAAGAACGCCCCCGACATCCCGGCCGAGCGCTTCTCGGCGCTGACCCGCCTCGACCACAACCGCGCCATCTCGCAGCTCGCGGCCAAGACCGGCGCGTCGGTCACCGACATCACCAAGATGACGATCTGGGGCAACCACTCCGCCACCCAGTACCCCGACCTCTTCCACGCCGAGGTCGCCGGCAAGAACGCCGCCGAGACCGTGGGCGACCAGGACTGGCTCGAGAACACCTTCATCCCCACCGTCGCCAAGCGCGGCGCCGCGATCATCGAGGCCCGCGGCTCGTCCTCGGCCGCCTCGGCCGCGTCGGCCACCGTCGACGCCGCCCGCGACTGGCTCTTCGGCTCCGCGGACGACGACTGGGTGTCGATGGCCGTCGTCTCCGACGGGTCCTACGGCGTGCCCGAGGGCCTGGTGTCCTCGTTCCCCGTCGTCACCAAGGACGGCGACTGGGAGATCGTCCAGGGTCTCGAGATCGACGACTTCTCGCGCACCCGCATCGACGCCTCGACCGCCGAGCTCGACGAGGAGCGCGCCGCGGTCACCGAGCTCGGGCTCATCTGACCGAGCCTCCCCCCAGCAGCTCAGCACCAAGCCAGCACCACCTCGGCCCGTCGCTCGCGACGGGTCGAGGTCGTTTTCGCCCTCGGGCACCCCTAGGGCCGACTGGCCCGAAGTGACTACGTCGGACCGGGCGGTCTCCCGATGGCAGGGCCCGCCGCGAGCGACAGGATCGTGGACGGCGAGACCCCCCACCTCGCCGCCCGTGGCGACGCACCGACGGACGCCCCGGCCGGACCCCCGAAGATTTCCCGGCCGGGACCTCAAGATCCGCGCAAGCCGTGCCGACACCACAGGTACCCCCCACCTGGCTTGGAGCACGACCATGACTGCGCTGCGCACCGCGTCGCCCGCCCCCGCGACCGTCGAGGAACCCCTGAGCAGGCGTGGACTCTCCCGGGGCCTGCTGGCCGGTCTCGCCGTCGTCGCCGTGGCACCCGCGATCGAGGCGCCGGCCGCCGAGGCGGCGTACGGCCGCAACCACGCCCGCGTCTGCAAGCACTGGCACCGCTGCAAGAAGCACAAGGCGCACACCTGCCGGCACCTGCACCGCTGCAAGCACCGCTTCCACAAGGCGCCGCGGTCACAGCCGACCCAGCCGACCACCCCCACGCAGCCGACGCCCACCAACCCGTCGCCCACGGGACCGGGACCGATGGACCCCGGCCCGCTGGACCCGACGCCGACCGACCCCGCCCCGACCGACCCCGCCCCTACGGACCCGGCTCCGAGCGACCCGGCGCCCACCGACCCGGCCCCCACCGACCCGGCCCCCACCGACCCGGCCCCGACCGAACCCGCCCCCACCGACCCAGCCCCGACCGACCCCACCGGGCCCGTCGTCGACCCGGTCTTCGTCGCCTCGCCGCTGCCGACCGCCGAGTCGCTCCACCTCGGCACCCGCTTCTCCTACGCGATGACCCCGGCGCTGCACCAGCAGATGCGCGACGCGGGCAGCCCGCAGGCCTGGTTCGCCCAGCAGCTCGACCCGGCGTCGATCCCGGACGCCGCCGCCGACGACCTGAGCACGTGGTGGACGTCGATCGACCTCGACTACGCCGCGATCTGGCAGCGCGACCGCGCCCAGACCGAGGGCGGCTGGCAGGCGATGGAGAACTACGCACGCTGGTGCCTCGTGCGCCGCATCTACTCCCGACGCCAGGTCCTCGAGGTGATGACCGAGTTCTGGGAGAACCACCTGCACGTGCCGGTCTACGACGACGGCGTGTTCACCTACCGGGCGCAGTACGGCAAGCTCATCCGCTCCCACGCGCTGGGCCGCTACGACGAGATGCTGGTCGCCGCGATCACCCACCCGGCGATGGGGATCTCGCTCGACAACGCCGGCTCGACCAAGCAGGCCCCCAACGAGAACCTCGGCCGCGAGCTCCTCGAGCTCCACACCATCGGCCGCGGCAACTACGGCGAGGACGACGTCAAGGCGTCGGCCCGGATCCTCACCGGCTACCGCGTGGACAGCTGGCGGACCTGGAACGCCACCTACGACCCGGCCAGCCACTGGACCGGGGCGGTCAAGGTCGCCGGCTTCAGCCACGCCAACACCAGCCCGGACGGCCGGGCCGTCGCGCAGGAGTACCTGACCTACCTGGCCCGCCACCCCAAGACCGCCGAGCGGCTGGCCCGCAAGCTGGCGATCCAGTTCGTCTCCGACACGCCGTCGGCCGCCCTGGTCGCCCACCTCGCGCAGGTCTACCTGGACAGCTCGACCGCCATCAAGCCGGTCCTGCTGGCGCTGGTGGCGCACCCGGAGTTCAAGGCCTCGGCCGGGCAGAAGGTCCGCACGCCCACCGACGACGTCATCGCCACCCACCGGGTGCTGGACACCAAGATCGCCCGCCCGACCTGGTACGGCTCGACCGCCAACGTCATCTTGTGGCAGACCGCCGACATCGGGCACTCCCCCTTCGCGTGGGGACGACCCGACGGCCCTCCGCAGGACAACCGCTCCTGGTCCTCGGCCTCCCGGGTGCTCGCCTCGTTCGCGTCGCACTACTCGATGTCCGGCCGCTGGTGGCCGCAGGAGCAGATGACCTACCGGACCTTCGAGTCGTGGCTGCCCACCTCCGGGATGCGGTTCGACGCCTTCGTCGACCACCTGTGCACCCAGCTGCTCGGCAAGCGCGCCCCGGCCCGCCTGGTCCAGGCCGCCGCGGCCGCCACCCAGACGGGTGTCGCGGAGCCGATGACCACGACGCACGCGGTCCTGCGCTGGAAGATGCCGATCCTCCTGACGACCCTGCTCGACACCCCCGACCACATGCAGCGCTGAGGGAGCCCTCGTGAAGACCACCCCCGCACCCTGTTGCGACGACTACCGGACGACGTCGCGCCGCGGCTTCCTGCGCGGCTCGCTCGCCCTGGGCGGCGCCACCGCCATCACCGTCGCCCACGGCAGCGTCCTCACCCAGACGGCGTACGCCGCGGAGCCGGCCGAGCAGGTGCTCGTGGTCCTCTCGATGCGCGGCGCCGCCGACGGCCTGAGCCTCGTCGTTCCTCACGCCGACCCGACCTACTACGCGGCCCGTCCGTCCATCGCCGTTCCCTCCGACCGGCTCCTGGTCAAGAACGGCATGTTCGGGCTGCACCCGGCGCTGGCTCCCCTGCTGCCGCTGTGGAACGCCGGCAAGGTCGCCACGATCCAGGCCACCGGGCTGCCCGTGGCCAACCGCTCCCACTTCTCCGCCATGGAGGAGGTCGAGGACGCCGACCCCGGCTCCGCGGCGCGCGTCGGCTGGCTCAACCGGCTGGTCGGCCGTGACGGCACCGGGTCGCCGATCGAGGCGGTCCAGATGGGCGGCGGCGTACCGAGCGCGGCCATCTGCGGCCCCGAGCCGGTCCTGGTGACCGGCGGCGTCGACACCGTCCAGCTGGCCGGCGCCGACGCCATCACCGAGGCCGGCCGCAAGAACGCGCTCAACGCCGCCTGGGCCGGTGCGACCGGCGACCTCGGCAACGGCCTGCGCTCGGCCCTCCAGGTCGTCTCCGACTTCGCCCCCGTGCGGTCCTCGTCCACGACCCCGCAGAACGGGGCGGCGTACCCCAGCGGCGGCCTCGGCGACGCCCTGCACGCGTCGGCCCGCACCATCCGCGCCGACGTCGGCGCCGAGATCATCACCGTCGACCACGGCTCGTGGGACCACCACACCTGGATCGGCCAGCCCGACAACGGCAACATCAAGAACATGGCGACCGAGTTCGCCACCGCCGTGGCCGCGTTCTTCGCCGACCTGGGCCCGCTGGCCTCCAAGGTCACCCTCGTCACCATCAGCGAGTTCGGCCGCCGTGTCGTCGAGAACGCCAACCAGGGCCTCGACCACGGCTACGGCAACGTCATGTTCGCGATGGGCGCCGGGGTCAAGGGCGGCTACTACGGCACCTGGCCGGGACTCACGAAGACGACCGACGCCGACCTGCTCGTGACCACCGACTACCGCAGCGTGCTCAACGAGGTCATCACGACCCGGATGAACGCCTCGACCGCCACCGTGTTCCCCGGGTTCGCGCCCAAGACCACAGGGTTCATGACGTCGCTCTGACGCGCCCGCTGCCCGCTGGCCGGCTAGGACGGCTGGTCGGGGATGGACCCGGCCAGCCACCAGAGCAGCCCGGCGACGGCCAGGAAGATCGCCACGTCGACCAGTCGGTGGCGTACGGCGAGCATGCCGGCGTCACGCTGCGGCAGCACCAGGCGCAGCGCACCGGCCGTCGCCAGGCAGCCGCCCAGCACCCGCACGCCCACGCGCCAGTCACCGGCCATCACGATCGCGACCGCGCCGAGGGCCACGAGCAGGATGACCAGGTAGCAGGCACCGCCGATCGTCGAGGGGTAGCGGCGCGGCTCCGGCGGCCCGGGCTCGTGGTCGGGCTCCGTCCCCGCCTCGTCCGGTCCGAGCTCGTCGGCCGGGTCGACGGGCTCGGCCGGCTCCTCGGCCTCGACGGGGTCGGTCACCGGGATCAGGACAGGTCCTGCTCGGCGCGGGTCACGATGTTGGAGAGCAGCATGGCCCGCGTCATCGGGCCCACGCCGCCAGGGTTGGGCGACACCCAGCCGGCGACGTCCCACACGTCGGGGGCGAGGTCGCCGGCGATCTTGCCGTCGACGCGGGACACGCCGACGTCGAGGAGGGCGGCACCGGGCTTGACCATGGCGCCGGTGATGAGGCCGGGCACGCCGGCGGCCGCGATCACGACGTCGGCCTCGCGCACGTGGGCGGCCAGGTCGCGGGTCCCGGTGTGGCACAGCGTGGTCGTGGCGTTCTCCGAGCGCCGCGTCAGCAGCAGGCCGAGCGGCCGGCCGACGGTCAGCCCGCGGCCGACGACCACGACGTTGGCGCCGTTGAGCTCGACGCCGTGGCGGCGGAGCAGCTCGATGCAGCCGATCGGCGTGCACGGCAGCGCGCCGGCCTCGCCGAGGACGAGCTTGCCGAGGTTGACGGGGTGCAGTCCGTCGACGTCCTTGTCGGGGTCGACGCGCGACAGCAGCCGGAACTCGTCGAGCCCGGTCGGCTGCTGGACCAGGAAGCCGGTGCAGGACGGGTCGGCGTTGAGCCGGTCGATCTCGGACTCGACCTCGGCCTGGGTCGCGGTGGCCGGCAGGTCGACGCGGATCGACTCGATGCCGATCTCGGCGCAGTCCTTGTGCTTGGCGCCGACGTACCAGTGCGAGCCGGGGTCGTCGCCGACCAGCACCGTCCCGAGCCCGGGGACGACGCCCTGCTCGCGGAGCTTGGCGACCCGCTCGGTGAGCTCGGCCTTGATGGTCTTGAGGGTGGCGGTGCCGTCGAGTCGCTGCGCTGTCACGGGCGCCAGTCTAGGGAGGCCCGCGAGTCAGGCGCCGACGGGCGCACCGACCTTGACCAGGTGCTGCTCGGCCGCCCGGGCCGCGGGGTGCGACACGACGGCCGCAGCCACCGCGATCACCGCGATCACGCCCCAGCCCGGAGCACCCCACTCGAGCGCCAGGAACGTGAAGAGCGCCGGGCAGACGATCGACTCGACCTGCCCGCCCATCCCCCACACGCCCTGGTAGTCGCCCAGCCGCCGGTGGTCGGACAGCTCGGACGCGAAGCCCCAGCTGGCCGCCGACTGCCAGAGCTCGGCGCCGGTGATCGTCACGTGGCCGGCCCAGATGAGCGCGATGGAGATCCACCCCACCGTCTCGTGGGTGATGCTGATGACCAGGCACGACAGCACGAACGCCCAGCCCGACCACCGCACCGCACGCAGCGCGCCGGCGACCGTCTCGGAGCCGCGCGACGCGCGTACCTGCAGGCACACCGCGAGCACGGTGTTGGTGCCGAACAGCCAGGCCAGCAGCTGGTGCGGCGCGTCGGTCCGCTCGACCAGCCACAGCGGCACGACGACGTTGAGCAGCACCTGGTTGGACTGCAGCACGCCGTTGCACAGCGACAGCACCACGAACCCCGGGTTGCGCAGCGCCGCCGGACCGACAAGCTCGAGGTCGCCCTCGGCCTGGGGGGCCCGCTCGATCCGCGGCAGGAACGAGATCATCATCGCGTTGATGACGAGCAGGCCGCCGGTGAGCAGGGGTACGGCGATGATCGCCTCCCGGCTGCCGATCCCGAGAGCGATGCCGCCCGCACCCGCGCCGAGCGTGTAGCCGACGTTGCGCGCGGCCCGCATGTAGGCCATCGCCCGGACCCGCGTCTCCCGCGGGAACACCGCGATCCGGTAGACCTCGCGCGCCGACCGTGCCGCCGTCTCGATCGACGCCAGCACCGCCAGCATCGCCACGAACGTCCCGAACGTGCCGATCAGTGGCCACACCAGGTAGAGCGCCGCCTCGAGCAGCGACGCCACCACCCACAACAGCTTGGCCCCGACGACGTCGGTCAGCCGCCCGAGCGGGATCGACAGCGCCAGGCTCACCCCGGCCGCCACCGACATCCCGAGCCCGACCTGCGCGCCGCTCAACCCCACGATCTGCGTGAAGAACACCGCCGTGCCCGTGAGGAACGACCCCGTGGCGAACGCCGACAGCACGCACTGCAGCGCCAGGTCACGCTCCAGCCTGGTCTTCGGCAGCACCCCCGTCAGCACACCCACACACCGATTCTCACACCCGCGGTCCGTCGACCTCCTTCCACCACGGTGGTCGAGCCCGCGTCGAGACCTCCGCAGGGTCCTACGCAGGGTCCTCCGCACGACCCCGGCGCCCGTGATCGGGTCGACCTGAGCCTGCGGTGGTCTCGACGCGCTCGTACGACCTCGTTCCTCGGTCGTGTCGCTCGCTCGACCTTCGCTCGCGACGCAGGTCCGCTCGTTCCTCGCGGACCTGCTGCTCGCTCAGTGGGCGA
>NZ_JAURVJ010000196.1 GCF_030655615.1 Nocardioides sp. | reverse complement strand
TCGCCCAGATCGACCGCGCCGTCGACGCTGCGCGTGACCAGCACGACCCCCTCGAGGCCGAACGTCGCCGCGAGGCAGCCGCTGAGGCCAGGCATGCGGACGTCTACCTCGGCGGGGTGTCCACCACCGGGACCGTCGAGGTCTCCGCGACCCTCGATCTCGCCGACGCCGTCGACCTCGAAGCCGCGTTGAGGTCCGGCGCCCAGGCGTTGGCCGACCTCGGCTCCACCGAGACGTTGGACGAGCGCCGCTCCCAGGCGTTGGGTGAGATGGGCCGCCACCAGCTCGCGCTCGACCTCGAGTTCTCCGAGACGACGGGTGGGACGGGACGTGGGGTGACGCTCCACGTCCACCTCGACGCCGCGGCTGCCGCCCGTCCGGGGTTCGTGGACAACACGTGGTCCCCGGTCTTGCTCGAGCAGGTCCGTCAGTGGTGCGAGACCGCGGGTACGAAGGTGACGGTGAGGCCGGTCATCGACCTCAACACCAACCCAGTGACCGAGGCCTACCGCCCGACCGAGGCCATCCGCGAACAAGTGCGCCTGCGCGATGGGACGTGTGTGTTCCCGGGCTGCCACCGCCGCCACGTCGACCTCGACCACATCGTCCCGTTCGACGCAGGCGGCCCGACGAGTGTTGAGAACCTCGCGATGCTGTGCCGGCGGCACCATCGCGCGAAGACCCACGGCCACTGGTCCTACCGGGTCGTCGAACCGGGGCTCTACGAGTGGACCAGCCCCACCGGGATCACCTACCTCGTCGACCGACGACGTCGACGACCCTGAACGCCCCGACGACCCCGCACCCACCAGGCAGCGGGGCCATCGGCACGCCCAGACCGCGACCCACACGGTGATCGAGCCGTCGGGCCGGCTACGGCCCGGCGTGTCGAGATCCCCGCAGCCGACCCACCAGATCCGACCCGGTCAGTGGGCCGAGCGGCTCGGCGAGCACCGTGGGCCGGTCGACGTACCGGCTGCGGAGGTCTCGACGCGGCGGTGACTTCGTCCCCGCGGCTCGACCACCGTGGTGCGGGCCCGGTCGGCGTACCGGCTGCGGGGGTCTCGACGCGGACGGCGCCAGCGCGCCGACCGGCTCGACCGCCGTGGGTCCCGGTCGGCGTACCGGCTGCGGGGGTCTCGAGACGGACGGCGCCAGCGCGCCGACCGGCTCGACGACCGTGGGGCCTGGTCGAGATCCCCGCAGCCGACCCACCCGACCCGGCCTCGTGGTCGTGTCCAGTGGTGGACCGGGTCGTCCGGTCGGTTGACCGGTGCGGTTGCATGGGACCCGACCCCGTACGTCGTCACACCGCCGTCACTCAAGGAGCACGCATGCAGCAGGTCCAGGCCGTCGTCGCCAAGGCCAAGGGAGCCCCCGTCGAGCTGGTCACCATCAACGTGCCGGACCCCGGGCCGGGCGAGGCCGTGGTGAAGGTGCAGGCGTGCGGGGTGTGCCACACCGACCTGCACTACCGCGAGGGCGGGATCAGCGACAGCTACCCGTTCCTGCTGGGCCACGAGGCCTCGGGGATCGTCGAGTCCGTCGGTGCCGAGGTCACGTCCGTCGCACCTGGTGACTTCGTGATCCTCAACTGGCGCGCGGTGTGCGGCGACTGTCGCGCGTGCAACCGGGGCGAGCCGCAGTACTGCTTCGCCACCCACAACGCCACCCAGAAGATGACTCTCGAGGATGGCACCGAGCTGACGCCCGCGCTCGGGATCGGCGCGTTCGCCGAGAAGACCCTGGTGGCGGCCGGGCAGTGCACCAAGGTCGACCCCGAGGCGCGGCCGGCGGCGGTGGGCCTGCTCGGCTGTGGCGTGATGGCCGGCATCGGTGCGGCCATCAACACCGGCCAGGTCACCCGCGGTCGGAGCATCGCGGTCATCGGGTGCGGCGGCGTCGGCGTGGCGGCGATCGCCGGGGCGGCGCTGGCCGGGGCGAGCCCGATCATCGCGGTCGACATCGACAGCAAGAAGCTCGAGACGGCCAAGAAGATGGGCGCCACCCACACCGTCGACTCGTCGGCGAGCGACCCGGTCGAGGAGATCAAGCGCATCTGCGCCGAGACCTACCCCGGTGCCGAGGGTGCCGACGTCGTCGTCGAGGCCGTCGGGCGACCCGAGACGTGGAAGCAGGCGTTCTACGCCCGCGACCTGGCGGGCACCGTGGTCCTGGTCGGTGTCCCCACCCCGGGCATGACGATCCCCGACCTCCCGATGACCGACCTGTTCGGTCGCGGCGGCTCCCTCAAGTCCAGCTGGTACGGCGACTGCCTGCCGTCGCGCGACTTCCCGATGCTCGTCGACCTCTACCGCCAGGGTCGGCTCGACCTCGACGCGTTCGTCACCGAGGAGATCGGCATCAACGACGTCGAGGCGGCGTTCGACCGCATGCACGGCGGCGACGTCCTGCGCAGCGTCGTGATCGTCTGATGGCCGGCACGACGCGGGTCGACCACGCCGTCTCGAGCGGCACCTTCTCGCTCGACGGCGAGACCCACCAGGTCGACAACAACCTGTGGGTCGTGGGTGACGACAGCGAGTGCGTCGTCATCGACGCGCCCCACTCCGTCGACGACATCATGGCGCTGGTGGGGGAGCGCACGGTCAAGGCGATCGTGCTCACCCACGCCCACGACGACCACTCGCGGGTCGCCCCGGCGCTGCGCGAGCGCGTCGTCGCGCCGATCATGCTCCACCCCGACGACAAGCCGCTGTGGGACCTCACCCACGGCGAGGACTACCTCTGGGACCTCGACCTCGCCGACGGCATCACCGTCGAGGTGGGCGGGACGACCCTCCAGGTCATCCACACACCGGGCCACGCGCCCGGCGCCGTGTGCCTGTACGCCGCCGACCTGGGCTGCGTCTTCACCGGCGACACCCTCTTCAACGGGGGCCCGGGTGCGACCGGCCGGTCGTTCAGCGACGCCGACGTCATCAAGGCGTCGATCCGCAGCAAGCTGTTCGACCTCCCCGACGAGACGGTCGTCCACACCGGCCACGGCGACGACACGACCATCGGTGCCGAGCGCGAGGCGCTGGGCCTGGAGGGCTAGACCGAGGCCGGCTCCTTCTCGAGGTCCGGCCCCTTCTCGGGACGCTTCTCGTCGCCGTGGCCGGGCCACCAGGCCCGGTGCCCGATCAGCGCGGTCACGGCCGGCGTGAAGAACATGCTCATCACGAAGGCCGCGACGAAGATGCCGAACGAGATGGCGAAGCCCATCGAGACCAGCAGCGAGTTGCCGCCCAGCATGAGCGACGCGAAGGTGCCGGCGAGGATGACGCCGGCGGCGGCGATCGTCGGGCCGGCGTGGCGCACGGCCTGCGAGGCGGCCTCGCGGGGGTCCTTGCCCTCGCGGACCTCCTCGCGCAGCCGCGCGATCATCAGGATGTTGTAGTCGGTGCCGAGGGCGACGACGAACAGGTAGATGTAGATCGGCAGCAGGAAGATCAGGCCGTCGTCGCCCTTGATGCCCTCGAACACGATGCTCGTCGCGCCGAGGGTCGCGCCGAACCCGAGGCCGACCGAGGCCATCAGGTAGAGCGGGGCCACCAGGCTGCGCAGCAACAGCGCCAGGATCAGGATGATGATGATCGCGGCGACCGGGAAGACGACCGCGTAGTCGCGGTTCATCGCGGCCTGGAAGTCGACGAAGATCGACGTGGTGCCGCCGACGTAGGCCGTCGTGCCGTCGGGTGCCGCGTCGTGGGCCGCGTCGCGCACCGGTCCTCGTACCGCCTCGATCGCCTCGTCGGAGGCCGGGTTGGCGTCGAGCTGGAACGTGATCGCGTAGGCCGACCCGTCCTCGGAGGGCTGGTCGAGGGTGGCCGAGGCGACCCCGTCGGCCTCGCCGACCGCGTCGGCGACCGCCTGGGCGCCGGCCTGATCGACCCCGCCGCCGTCGTCGGAGGTGAGAACGACGTAGCCGGGGTCGCTCGCACCGGCCGAGACGTTGTCGGAGAACTTGTTGGTCGCCACGGTCGACTCGACGTCGTCGGGCAGGCCCGAGCCGCCCAGGTCGAAGGTCGGCGAGAACGTGAAGGCGAACGCCGCGAGGATCGCGAGCACGCCGCCGGAGGCCAGGGCGTAGCGGGCCGGGTGGCGGCCCAGGGACCGGCCCGCGGCGGCGAACCGGGCCGACGTCGGCTCGACCATGTACTTCTTCGACGGCCAGAACAGCGCCCGGCCGAGCAGTGCCACGACGGCCGGCACCAGGGTCAGCGAGGCCAGCAGCGTGACCGCGACCGCGATGGCCAGGGCCGGTCCGATCGCGCGGAAGATGCCGAGCGACGAGAGCACCAGCGCCATGAACGACACGATCACGGCGCCGCCGGCCGAGGCGATCGCCTCGCCGGCACGCTCCAGCGCGTGGGCCACGGCGGGCCGGGTCTCCTCGCCCTCGCGGAGGCGCTCGCGGTAGCGGAACAGGAAGAACAGGATGTAGTCGGTGCCGATGCCGTAGAGGACGACGAGCAGGATGACCTCGACGTCGGCGCTGGCCTGCAGGTCGAAGAGCTTGTTGGCGGTCGCGATCAGGCCGTTGGCCACGACCGACACCAGGCCGACGATGACAATCGGCATCAGCGTGATGATCACGCTGCGGAAGATCAACGCGAGCAGGACGACGATGAGCAGGATGGTCGCCGCGCCGACGATGGCCAACGCGTCGCCGGACGCCTCCTGGCTGTCATAGCTCTGGGCCAGCGGGCCGGTCACGCCGTTCTCGAGGTCGGTCCCCTCGGTCGCCTCGTCGAGCGCCTCGCGCAGGTCGGTGACGGAGTCGAACTCGGAGGGGTCGTAGCCGGTGGCGTCCTCGGCGAGGCCGATGACGGAGAAGGCGATCTGGCCGTTCTCGGAGGGTGCGACGAGCACGTCGGGGTTGCTCGGGTCGAGCGGCTGCACCGCGTCGAGCGCGTCGCCGAGGTCGCTCCCGGCGCCCGCCATGATCTCGTTGGCCTGCGCGATGTCGTCGTCGGTGAGCTTCTCGCCGTCGGTGCGGTCGAAGACGACGATCGCCCCGACCGTGGTGTTGGTGTCGGGGAACGCGTCCGACTGCGCCACCGCCGCCTGGATCGACTCGTACTTGTCCGGCAGGAACTCCGACTGGTCGCTCGTCGTCTCCAGCTGGGGGGCGAGGGCGATCACGAGACCGGCGAACACCACCCAGGCGGCGATGACGTACCAGGGACGACGGGACGCGAGACGACCGAGAGCACTGAACACCGTCGGCACGCTACTGACACCCGGCTGGGCATGACCACCAACTTTGGTCTGACATCCGGTGACGGGACGGGTCAGAGCGGCTGGACGAGCAACGCGGTGCCGTTGCCGTCGACGCGGGTCATCACGATCGTGGCCTCGTTGTCGCCCTCGAGGGCGAGCCGCTTGCGCAGCTGCTCGGGGACGACGTCGACCCCGCGCTTCTTGATGGTCAGACGCCCGACGCCCCGCTCGCGCAGGGCCGCGCGCAGCTGCTTCTCGCGGTAGGGCAGCTCCTCGAGGACGCGGTAGCCGCGGGCGAACGGCGTGCGGAACGAGGAGTCGGAGGTGACGTAGGCGATGTGCTCGTCGACCAGGCCGCCGTCGACGCCGGCGGCGACCGCGGTGACCAGGCCGGCCCGGACCACGGCGCCGTCGGGCTCGTAGAGGAACTCGCCGACCGCCCGCACCCCGACCGACGCGGCCCCGGGGTCGTCCTCGTCGGTGATCGTCGCCAGCCCGCCGTCGCCGATGACGGTCGCCCGGCGGGCGACGGTGGCCAGGCGGCCCGACCACAGCGCCGCCTCCTTGACGTCACCGTGGTCGCTGACCCACTCGGCCTCGACGCCGTCGGGCACGAGCGCGTGGGGGATGCCGGGCGCGACCTTGACGCACGCGTCGCGCGCCAGCAGCGTCTCGACGAAGGTCCACGGCGGCGTCCAGTCCTCGACGCGGAACGTGCGCCCCGCGCCGGTGCGCCGGGCCGGGTCGGCGAAGGCCACGTCGAAGGGCGAGGTGTCGACCCGCGTCGCGTCGGCGACGCTGACCGCACCCGGGAGCCCGAGGGCGGCCAGGTTGGCCTCGGCGACCGCGACCCGGACGGGGTCGAGGTCGATGCCCACGCAGGTGATGCCGGCCTCGGCCGCCGCGACCAGGTCGCCGCCGATGCCGCAGCCGAGGTCGATGTAGGTCCTGGTCCCGAACGCCGTGAGGCGCCCCGCGCGGTGGCGCGCGACCGTCAGCCGGGTGGCCTGCTCGAGGCCGTCGGGCGTGAAGTACATCCGCGCCGCGCTGGGCCCGAGCTTGGGCTCGGCGCGCCGTCGCAGGCCGACCTGGGTGAGGGCCGCCGCGACGTGCTCGGGCGCCGCCTGCCGCCGCAGCGCGGCCTGGACGGCGAGCTCGTCGCCGCCCGCGAGCCCGGTCGCCGTCGCCAGCAGCGTCTGGCCGTCGTCGGTCAGCAGCCACCGGAAGGCGTCGAGGTCCACGCGGCGATCCTCGCAGGCACCGCCCCCGCGACGGTCGTGGCCGGACCCTCCTGGCACTCGAACGGGGGGAGTGCTAGTTTCGGAACTGGCACTCTCGACCCGAGGGTGCCAGCGCTTGCGACGTACGACCCCCGCGACGGCGTACCTCCGCAAGCCGCCCCGAGCCCACAGCAACACGGAAAGTGGAGGTCGACATCGTGTCGGTCAACATCAAGCCTCTCGAGGACCGGATCGTCGTCAAGCCCCTCGAGGCCGAGCAGACCACGGCTTCCGGCCTGGTCATCCCGGACACCGCCAAGGAGAAGCCCCAGGAGGGCGAGGTCGTGGCCGTCGGCCCCGGTCGCTCCAACGAGGACGGCGACGGCCGCATCCCGGTCGACGTGTCGG
Source organism: Nocardioides sp. (assembly GCF_030655615.1). Lineage (GTDB taxonomy): Bacteria > Actinomycetota > Actinomycetes > Propionibacteriales > Nocardioidaceae > Nocardioides. The sequence continues at coordinate 134 of NZ_JAURVJ010000196.1, read as the reverse complement.
TCGGCGACAAGGTCATCTACAGCAAGTACGGCGGCACCGAGGTCAAGTACGCCGGCGAGGAGTACCTCATCCTCTCCGCGCGCGACGTCCTCGCCGTCGTCTCCTGATGCATCGGGTCGTGTGCCAGCGGCCGG
>NZ_JAURVJ010000191.1 GCF_030655615.1 Nocardioides sp. | reverse complement strand
CGGGTCGGGGCCGAGCCGGGCGAGCAGGACGTCGCGGCCGCCGTCGTCGAGCAGCTCGCACGCCGTCGGACCGCGCAGGTCGGCCCACGCGTCGTCGGCGACGAGCCGCAGGCGCAGTGCCCCACGGGCCTCGGGCGGCTCGCCCCGGCCGTCGCGGAACCGACCGAACAGGCCGAGGTGCACGTGGAGCCAGTGGTCGTCGTAACGGTGGAACAGGTGCTTGCCCCAGGCCTCGGTCGACGCCAGCACCTGGCCGTCGATCGTCGCCGCACCCACCTCGAACCGACCCTGGGGGCTGCTGGTGCGCACGGCGCGACCGACGAGCAGCTGCCGGTGCCGCCGGGCGAGCCGGTGGATCGAGTGGCCCTCAGGCAAGCCCGACCAGCGACTCCGACCGCTCCCACAGCCCGTCGATGATGGACTGGTCCTTGGCCTGCTTGTTCTCCCGGCCGTCGATGCTGAAGCGGCTGAAGTAGCGGCCGTCGACCTCGGGGTCGGGACCGCGCTCGGCGAGCGCGACCAGCGGCGCGGCGCCGTCGGCGACGCTGATCGTCGCGAACCGCTTGAGCGGGCTGCGGTAGACCAGGCCGACGAACCACGAGTCGCGTCCGAACGAGCTGCCGACCGGGCCGGGGTGGACGGCGACGGACACGATGCCGTCGTCGGCCCAGCGCTGGGCGATGCCGCGGGTGAAGACGATGTTCATCAGCTTGCCGGTGCCGTAGGCCGGGAGCTCGATGGCCCGCCGGTGCTCGTAGTCGAGGTCGTCGAGCACGATCTTGCCCATCAGGTTGCCGACGCTCGAGGTGTTGACCACCAGCGACGTCCCGGCGGCGGCGAGCTGCGGGCGCAGCAGCTGGGTGAGCAGGAACGGCGCCAGGTGGTTGACCTGGAAGTTGGGCTCGTGGCCGTCGTGGGTCTTCTTGGACGGGTGGAACGTGCCACCGGCGTTGTTGAGCAGGACGTCGATCGTGGCGGTGCGCCCGGCGACGTCGGCGGCCAGGCGGCGCACGTCGTCGAGGCGGGAGAAGTCGGCGATCAGCGGCTCGGTCCCGACGGCCTCGGCGACCGGCCGCAGCTTGTCGGCCGAGCGCCCGGTCACGTAGACCGTCGCACCCTTGTCGGCCAGCACCTTGGCCGACTCGGCGCCGATCCCGTCGCTGGCCCCGGTCACCAGCACGGTCTTGCCGGTCATCGTCTGCTCGGTCATGTCGCGAGCCTAGACAGGACCACCGGGCCGGACCTCACCCCGACCAGCGCAACCGTCGCGGCGCCGTGCCACGGTGACCGGCCTACCCGCGGGTGGCGGTGATGCCGCCGTCGACGGCGATCGTGGCGCCGTGGACGTAGGCCGCCTGGTCCGAGACGACCCAGGCCACGGTCGCGGCGACCTCGTCCGGGGTGCCGGGTCGACCGGCCGGCGTACCCGCCGTCATCGTCGCGATGACGTCGTCGGCGGCGGCGTTGACGGGGGTGCGGGTGGCGCCGGGGGAGACGGTGTTGACGCGCACGCCGCGCGGGCCGAGCTCGGCCGCCCAGCTGCGGGCGAGCTGCTCCTCGGCGGCCTTGGTGGCGGAGTAGAGCCCGACGATCGCGTGGCCGACGGTCGCCATCCACGAACCGATGACGACGATGGCGCCGCCGCCGGCCTCGATCATCGGCGGCGCGAGCGCGGCGGTGAGCACGTGCGGCGCGCGGACGTTGACGGCCAGCGTCGCCTCGAGGTCGGCGTCGGTGAGCGAGAAGGTGTCGACCGGCGGGCAGAGCGCGGCGTTGTGCACGAGCAGGTCGACCGGGCCACCGAGGGCCTCCGCCCAGGCGGCGGCGACGGCGCGCAGCTCGTCGGGCGGACCGGTGAGGTCGCCCGGCACGAACACGGCCGAGCCGCCCGCACGGCGTACGTCGGCGACGACCGCCTCGCCCCGCCCGGCGTCCCGCCCGGCGACGACGACGTGGGCGCCACGGGCGGCGAGGAGGCGGACGGTCGCGGCGCCGATCCCGCTGGTGGATCCGGTGACGACGGCGCGGCGGCCGGCGAGGGAGAGGGTGGGATCGGTACTGGTCGGGCTGAGCGGGGTGGTGGTCATGCCCCCACTCCACCCGGCGCGGCGGGCCTGGACCAGGGTGCGTGCCTACCCTGGTCGGATGCCGGCCGACCGCTCCGCCCTCGGGGCGTTCCTCCGCTCCCGCCGCGACCGGCTGACGCCGGCGCAGGCCGGGATCGACGCGTTCCCGGGCCCGCGTCGGGTCCCGGGGCTGCGCAAGGAGGAGCTGGCGGTGCTGGCCGGGCTGAGCTCCGACCACTACAGCCGGATCGAGCAGGGCCGCCAGCAGACGCTCACCGACGAGGTCCTCGATGCGCTGGCCCGGGCGCTGCAGCTCGACGACGTCGAGCGCGACCACCTGCGCGACCTGGCCGCGCCCGTGCGGCACCAGGCCCGGCGGAGCAGAGGCTGGGAGACGCCGCAGCGGGCCGACCCCGGGCTGCTGCGCATGATGACCACCCTCGACCACGTGCCCGCGCTGCTGCTCGGCCGTCGCGGCGAGGTGCTCGCGCGCAACGCCCTGCTGCGGGCGGTCCTCGGCACCGACATGGAGCCCGGCTCGTCGTTGGTCCGGTGGCTCTTCCTCGACCCCGGCTCGCGCGAGCGGATCGTGAACTGGTCCGACTACGCCGCGGCGGCCGTGGGATCGATGCGCTACGAGGTCGGCCGCCACCCGCAGGACCGGCGCCTGGCCGCGCTCGTCGCCGAGCTGCGAGAGCGTGACGACGACGTCGCCCGCTGGTGGGACGACCACGGGGTGACCGACCGGACCTCGGTCCCGAAGCAGATCGCCCACCCGGACTTCGGCACCCTCTCCTTCGCCATCGAGGCGGTCACCACCCCGCACGACCCCGAGCAGCGCCTCGTCGTCTACACCGTCGAGCCCGACTCGGCCACGGCGCGGGCCCTGCCGCTCCTCGTGTCCTGGGGCGCGGAGGCGCCCGCCGGTGCTTGACTGCCGCGATGGACGACTCCGCGCTGATCACCGTCGGTCTGCCCGTCGCGCTGGCCATCATCATGTTCGGCCTCGGGCTGTCGCTCACCGTCGACGACTTCCGGCGGGTGGCCAGGACGCCCAAGGCGGTCGCGGTGGCGCTCGTGCTGCAGGTGCTGGTGCTGCCGGTCGTCGCGTTCGGGCTGGTGACGGCCTTCGACCTCGACCCGCTGCTGGCCGTCGGCGTCATGCTGCTCGCGGCGTCGCCCGGCGGCACGACGGCCAACCTGTTCAGCCACCTCTTCCACGGTGACGTCGCCCTCAACATCACGCTGACCGCGATCAACTCGGTGATCGCCGCGGTCACCATCCCGCTCGTCACCAACCTGGCGATCGACCACTTCGACGCCGACGGCGAGCTCGGCCTGCAGGTCGGCAAGGTCGTCCAGGTGATCGCGATCGTGCTGGTGCCGGTCGCCCTCGGCATGGTGGTCCGCCACCGGTCGCCCGACGTCGCGGGCCGCGCCGACCGCCCGGTCCGGGTCTTCTCGATCGTCGTCCTGGCCGCCGTCTCGCTCGGCGCGCTGCTCGGCGAGCGCGACAACCTCGCGGACTACCTCGAGGAGGTCGGCCCGGTCACCGCCTTGTTCTGCCTGGCCAGCCTCAGCCTCGGCTACCTCGGCGCCAAGCTGCTGCGCCTCGACGAGGCGCAGGCCGTCGCCAGCTCGATGGAGGTCGGCATCCACAACACGACGGTCGCGCTGACCATCGCGCTGAGCGTGCTCGACAGCACCGAGGTCGCCATCCCGAGTGCCGTCTACTCGATCCTGATGTACGTCCTGGCCACGGCCTTCGGCCTGCTGGTGACGCGCGTGGTCCCGAGGCGCCGGTCCGCCTGAGGCTGGACCGCGGGCTCTCCGCCGCCTAGATTGGACACGTGTCTGATCAGGTGTCCGTCTCGCGCTCGCAGTACGCCGACCTCTCCCGCGACGAGCTCGCGACGCTCGTCCGCGAGCTGCTGCTGATCGGGCAGCTCATCGACCGGTCCGGGATGGCGTGGTGCATCTCGGCGTTCGGCCGCGAGGAGATGGCGCAGGTCGCGATCGAGGAGTGGGCGTGCGCGAGCCCGGTCTACACCCAGCGGATGCAGCGGGCGCTGGGGTTCGTCGGCGACGACGTGCCGACGATCTTCAAGGGGCTGCAGCTCGACATCGGGGCACCGCACCAGTTCCTCGACTTCCGCTTCAAGATCATCGACCGCTGGAGCGGGGAGTTCTGGCTCGACCACTGCGGCGCGCTCGCCGACGTCGCGCCGATGGGCGAGGACTACGTCCGCGCGATGTGCCACGACATCGAGGACCCCACCTTCGACGCGACCGCGGTCGCGACCAACCGGCGTGCGCAGATCCGGCCGATCCACCGCCCGCCCTTCGACGCCCCGCGCGACGGCCGGGCCTGCCACTGGACGATCGTCATCGACGACAGCCACCCCGAGGCCCAGGACCTCCCGGGCCTCGCCGCGATCCGCGCCTCGGTCGCCGCGGGCCTCGAGCTCGCGCCGATCGACCCCGCCGACGACGGCCGACCCGACTACGCCGGCCCGGTGATGTCGGACTTCCCGGCCGAGGCCTTCTCGCACTCCGCGCTGGTGCACGTCGCCGACGAGCTCTGCGTGCAGATGCAGCTGCTCAACCTCTCGTTCGTCCAGGCCGTGCGCGCCCGCGCCACCGACGACGAGCAGCTCACGACCATCCTGCGCAAACAGCTGACCGGGGTCGCCGGCGTCGCCGCCACCCGCATCCGCGCCTGCCTCGGCCTCGGCTCCGACGCGGCCGCCGCGCTCGAGGTGCTGCGCCTGCTGCCGATGCTCGGGCCGACGGCCTACGTCGACGTCGCCGTCGAGGGGACACCGGAGGGCGACACGCTCGTCGTACGCCGCTCGCCCGCCCACGACGACGGCGGCTGGCTCGGGCTGCTGGGCCCGCACTGGTCGGCCGCGCTCGACGCAGCGGTCCACGCCGTCGACCCGCGCTTCTCGGTCGAGGTCACCGGCGACGCGGACGCGTGGACGCTCCGCGTGGTCGTGGGGGAGGCCCGCAAGGTCGCCGACGAGGTCGCTGTCACGCAGTTCTCGACCGGCGTCACCTGGCAGTTCGAGCCCCGGCACGCGCTGCCGTTGACGGTCATCGGCCGCTGAGAGGGCGTCGTACGCTCGCCGCATGGACCTCCAGCTGACCGGCAAGCGCGCACTCGTCATCGGTGGGACCAAGGGGATCGGGCTCGCGGTCGCACGGGCGCTGGCGCTCGAGGGAGCGGTGGTCGTCGTCGCGTCCCGCAGCGGCGGCGAGGACGTCGCCGCCGCGCTGAGCGCCGAGACCGGTGCCCAGGTGGTCGGCAGGGTCGTCGACAACCGGGACGACGCCTCCGTGCTGGCCCTGGTCGACGGGGTCGTCGCCGAGCTCGGGGGTGTCGACGTCCTGGTCAACACGGCCGCCGCCGCGTGGACGGCCGAGATGAACACCGTCGCGTCCGAGACCAGCGACGACGCGATGCGGGAGCAGTTCGAGGCCAAGCCGCTCGCCTACCTCCGCGCCGCTCGGGCGGTCGCGCCGCACATGAAGGCCGCCGGCTGGGGCCGCATCGTCAACGTCAGCGGGCTCGGCGCCCGCAGCGCGGGCTCGGTGGCCCAGACGGTGCGCAACGTCGCCGTCTCCGCGATCACCAAGAACCTCGCCGACGAGCTCGGGCCGTTCGGCATCAACGTCACCGTCGTCCACCCGGGCCTCACCCGCACCGAGCGGCTGACGACCCGGCTGACCGAGCAGGCGGCGGCCGAGGGCACGACGGTCGAGGCGCTCGAGAAGGGCCTCACCCGCACCTCGATCGACCGGCTCGTCGACGCCTCCGAGGTCGCCGACGTCGTCGCGTTCCTCGCCTCCCCGCGCAGCGGCGCCATCACCGGCGACGCCATCGCCGCCGGCGGCGGTGTGCCCGGGCCGGTCTCGTACTAGCCGTCGGCCGGGGGGGTCGCGAACGTGGTGGAGATTCACCGCCTCAGCGGTGGATCTCCACCTTCTGTGCCGAAGGTTTGCCCCAGAACCGGGAGTTCCGGCCCAGAACGTCACCCTTGACATCTGGCCGCATCTCGACAAAATGGACACGTGTCCAGTCAGGTGTCCGATCCGATGGGGCGGGAGAACGACGTGCGTGTCGTCTTCGACCCCTACGACTACGCGACCCAGGACGACCCCTACCCGATCTACCGGCGGCTGCGCGACGAGGAGCCCCTCCACCACAACGCCGAGCACGACTTCTGGGTCCTCTCGCGGCACGCCGACGTGGCGGCCGCGCTGCGTGACGATGCGACCTACTCCAACCGGATGGGCGTCAGCCTCGACGCCTCGGCCTGGCACCCCGAGGCCCACCGCGTCATGTCCTTCCTCGCCCTCGACGCCCCCGAGCAGACCCGGGTCCGCTCGCTGGTCTCGCGAGCCTTCACGCCGCGGCGCGTGCGCGAGCTCATCCCGCAGGTGCAGGGCCTGACCGACCGCTACCTCGACGAGGCGCTCGGTCACGACGGGAGCGTCGACCTCGACTGGATCGCCCAGCTCGCCGGCAAGCTCCCGATGGACGTCATCTCCGAGATGATGGGCGTGCCCGAGGCCGACCGTGACGAGGTGCGCCGCCTGTCCGACCTGCTCGTCCACCGCGAGGACGGGTTGTACGACGTCCCGCCGGCCGGCATGGAAGCCGCGATGTCGCTCTTCGGCTACTACACCGACCTGCTCGCGGAGCGTCGCCGGCAGCCGACCGACGACCTCACCTCCGCGCTCCTGGCCGCCGAGGTCGACGGCGACAAGCTCGACGACAGCGAGATCATCGCGTTCCTCTTCCTCATGGTCGTGGCCGGCAACGAGACCACCACCAAGCTCCTCGGCAACGCCGTCCACCACCTCGCGGCCCACCCCGACCAGCTGGCGACGGTCTTCGCCGAGCCCGACAGCTTCGTCGTGCCGTGGATCGAGGAGACGCTGCGCCACGACACGTCGAGCCAGATCCTGGCGCGTCACCTGCGGGCCGACGTCGAGCTCCACGGCTGCACCGCCCCGGCGGGCGCCAAGCTGCTCGTGCTCCTCGGCTCCGCCAACCGCGACGAGCGCGTGTTCAGCCACCCCACGGCCTACGACGTCCACCGCGACAAGAAGGAGCTGGGCCAGATCCTCAGCTTCGGCGGCGGGCGGCACTTCTGCCTCGGTGCCAACCTCGCGCGACTCGAGGCCCGGATCGTGCTCGAGGAGCTGGTCCGACGCGTCGACCACGTCGAGGTCGACACCCGGCGCGCGGTCCGCGTCCACTCCACCAACGTGCGCGGCTTCGCCGAGCTGCCGATCCGAGTCCGCCGGAGGACCTCATGACGACCGTCGACAACGCCCTGGGAGCCATCCCCGAGGTCTCCTACGCCGTGGAGGACGACGGCTACGGCCACCTCGCCGAGATGCGCGTCGACCCGATCGGCCTGTTCCAGCGGGTGCGCGACGAGTGCGGCGACATCGGCCGCTTCCGGCTGGCCGACCGCGACGTCGTGCTGGTCAGCGGGGCCGAGGCCAACGAGCAGTTCTTCCGAGCGCCGGACTCCACGCTCGACCAGGCGGCGGCGTACCCCTTCATGACGCCGATCTTCGGCCAGGGCGTCGTCTTCGACGCCTCGCCCGAGGAGCGTCAGCAGATGCTCAAGAACCAGGCGCTCAAGGGCGACATGATGCGCGGCCACGCCGCGACGATCGAGGCCGAGATCAACCGGATGGTCGCCGCGTGGGGCGACGAGGGCGAGATCGACCTGCTCGACTGGTTCGCCGAGCTGACGATCTACACGACCTCGAGCTGCCTGATCGGCAAGCCGTTCCGCGAGGAGCTCGACGCCCGCTTCGCCCACCACTACCACGACCTCGAGCGCGGCACCGACGCGCTCGCCTACGTCGATCCCTACATGGACATCGAGTCGTTCCGCATCCGCGACGCCGCCCGTGAGGAGCTGGTCGCGCTGGTGCAGGGCATCGTCGACCGGCGCAAGGAGCGGGGCAAGGTGGCCCGCGAGGACCGCGACCTGCTCGACGTCCTCATCTCGATCGACATGACCGCCGACTACATCACCGGCATCTTCATCTCGATGATGTTCGCCGGCCACCACACCTCGTCCGGCACCGCCGCGTGGGCGCTGATCGAGCTGATGCGGCACCCCGAGGCGATGGCCGAGGTGGTCGCCGAGCTCGACGACCTCTACGCCGAGGGCCGCGACGGGCCGGTCGAGATCTCCTTCCAGGCGCTGCGCTCGATCCCCAAGCTGGAGGCGGCGCTCAAGGAGACCCTGCGGCTGCATCCGCCGCTGATCATCCTGCTTCGACTGGTGCAGGAGGAGATCGAGCTCGCCGGCCACACCATCGCGCCGGGCACCATGGTTGCCGCGTCGCCGAAGGTCTCCAACCGCATCCCCGAGGACTTCCCCGACCCCGACGCGTTCGACCCGGGCCGCTACCTCGACGGCCACCAGGCCGACCTGCAGAACCGCTGGACCTGGATCCCCTTCGGCGCGGGCAAGCACCGCTGCGTCGGCAACGCGTTCGCGATGATGCAGCTCAAGGCGATCTTCTCGGTGATCCTGCGCGACTACGAGTTCGAGATGACGCAGCCGTCCGAGGACTACCGCGACGACGTCTCCAAGATGGTGATCCAGCTCGCCCAGCCCTGCCGCGTGACCTACCGGCGGAGGGTGAGGTGACCCTGCGCGTCGTCGCCGACCTCGGTCTCTGCCAGGGGCACCAGATGTGCACCGGCGAGGCTCCCGACGTCTTCGACTTCGACGACGACACCGACCAGGTGGTGGTGCTCGTCGAGCACCCCGACGAGTCGCTGCGGCCCCAGGTGGTGGCCGCGGTCCAGTACTGCCCAGCGATGGCGCTGGCCATGGAGGAGGAGTGACATGTCCGACCCGACCAGCTCGTTGACGAGGGCCGAGATCGAGGAGTTCTGGGAGACCTGGCTCGAGGTCAACCGCGAGGCCGAGCGCATCGGCGACTGGCGGATCATGGCCGAGTGGTACGCCGAGGACGCGTCCTACGGCTGGATGTACAGCCACGACGAGCACTTCATGGCGGTCGGCCGCGACCAGGTCCGCGACTGGGCCATCGGCATCGAGATGGACGGCTTCGACGGCTGGCACTACGACTACCAGTGCACGATGATCGACGACGTCAAGGGCATGGTCCTCGGCTTCTGGAAGCAGCGGTCCGGCATCATCAACGAGGCGACCGGCCGTGAGTACGAGATCCTCGGCATCGGCGGCTCGTGGTTCGGCATCGAGCGCCAGGTCGGCGGGGCCGACGACGGCAAGCTCAAGTTCGCGTGGCAGCGCGACTGGTTCGACATGCCGTCGACCGCGCACACGTTCATCGAGATCCTCAAGGCCGGCAAGGCCTCCGAGCGGCTGCTCAAGCGGATGGAGGTGACCGGCTACGACGTGCCCGGCCACTACCACCTGGCCGACATCCCGTCGCCCGTCTGGCCGCCCCCGGTCGAGGCCGGCGAGCACGTCACCCAGCAGAAGGCGCCGACGGCATGACGACCACCACGACCTCGACCAGCCCGGCCCCGCAGCAGTACGTCGACGGGAAGCTCGGTCCCGCCAGCGGGGGAGCGACCTACCCGATCCTCAACCCCGCCACGGGCTTGGAGATCGGCCACGCGCCCGACTCGACCGCCGACGACGTCGACGCCGCGATCGCCGCGGCGCGTCGCGCGTTCGACGAGTCCGACTGGTCGACCGACGTCGACCTCCGGGTGCGCTGCCTGCGGCAGCTGCACGCCGCCCTGCTGGAGGAGAAGGACGCCTTCGAGGCGCTGACGACGGCCGAGGTCGGGATGCCGGGCTTCATGATGGGTGCCGCGGGGTTCGACGTACCGGTCGCGGGTCTGGCGTGGGTGACCGACCTGGTGGAGTCCTACGCGTTCGAGACCGACCTCGGGGTCGCGGCGCCGATGGGCATCAAGAGCCGGCGGACCGTGCGCCGGGAGCCCGTCGGCGTCGTCGCGGCCATCACGCCGTGGAACGTCCCGACCCAGATCAACCTGGCCAAGGTCGGCCCGGCCCTCGCGGCCGGGTGCACCGTGGTCCTCAAGCCCGCGCCGGACACCCCGTGGGTGGCGTGCGAGCTCGGCCGCCTGGTCGCCGAGCGCACCGACATCCCGGCCGGCGTCTTCAACGTCGTCACGCCGCTGTCCAACGAGGTCGCCGCGGTCCTGTCGACCGACCCGCGCGTCGACATGGTGTCGTTCACCGGCTCGACCGCGACCGGCCGGGCGATCATGGTCGCCGCCGCCCCGACCTTGAAGAAGGTGTTCCTCGAGCTGGGCGGCAAGTCCGCCGCCATCGCGCTCGACGACGCCGACGTGTCGTCGGTCGCCGCGGCGACGGCGTTCACCGCCTGCATCCACGCCGGCCAGGGCTGCGCGATCACGACACGGCTGGTGGTGCCGCGCGACCGCTACGACGAGGCCGTGCAGGTCGCCGCCGCGACGATGGAGTCGATCGGCGCCAAGGACCCCGCCGACCCCGGCGCCATCTGCGGCCCGGTGATCTCGGCCGTCCAGCGCGACCGGGTCGAGGCCTACCTCGAGCTCGCGATCGAGGAGGGCGGCACGTTCGCCACCGGCGGCAGTGTCATCGACCAGGACGGCTTCTGGATCGAGCCGACCGTCGTGTCCGGGCTCGACAACTCCTCGCGCCTGGCGCAGGAGGAGATCTTCGGGCCCGTGCTCGTCGTCATCCCCCACGACGGCGACGACGACGCCGTACGCATCGCCAACGACTCGGCCTACGGCCTCTCCGGCTCGGTCGACTCGGGCTCGCTCGAGCGGGCCAAGGCCGTCGCCGCGCGCATCCGGACCGGCACGCTCGCGGTCAACGGCGGCGTGTGGTTCAGCCCGGACGCCCCGTTCGGCGGATACAAGCAGTCCGGGATCGGCCGGGAGATGGGTGTCGCCGGGTTCGAGGAGTACCTGGAGACGAAAACGATTGCGGAGCCAGCATGAGCACACGATTCACGGACAAGGTCGCCGTCGTCACCGGCGCGGCCCAGGGCATCGGCGAGGCCTACGCACGGGCGCTGGCCGCCGAGGGGGCGTCGGTGGTGGTCGCCGACCTCAACGTCGAGTCGGGGGAGAAGGTCGCGGCCGACATCGGCGGGCTCTTCGTGCGCACCGACGTGTCGTCGGCGGAGTCGGCGGAGGCGATGGTCGAGGCGGCCACGGCGGCGTACGGCGGCATCGACCTGCTGGTCAACAACGCCGCCATCTACGGCGAGATGGCCTTCGACCTGCTCATCAGCGTCGACTGGGACTACTACCGGAAGTTCATGAGCGTCAACATGGACGGCGCGCTGGTGATGACGCGGGCCTGCTACCGGTCGATCGCCTCGCGAGGTGGTGGCGCGATCGTCAACCAGAGCTCGACGGCGGCCTACCTCTACTCCGGCTTCTACGGGCTCGCCAAGGTCGGCGTCAACGGACTCACCCAGCAGCTCGCCCACGAGCTCGGCGGCCAGAAGATCCGGGTCAACGCGATCGCACCGGGCCCGACCGACACCGAGGCCACGCGCATCCAGGCCGGCGACGCGGCCATGGACATCGTCCGCAACAGCCTCGCCATCAAGCTGATGGGCACCGTCGACGACATGGTCGGCGCCTGCCTGTTCCTGCTGTCGGACGAGGCGTCCTGGATCACCGGGCAGATCATCGCGGTCGACGGCGGACAGACCTTCCGCGCATGACGACCGTCGGGTTCGTCGGCCTCGGCAACATCGGCAAGCCGATGGCGCTGCGGCTCGCGGCGTCCGACCTCGACCTCGTGGTCTTCGACGTCGCCCCCGGCCCGGTCGACGAGCTCGTCGCGGCCAGCGCCAAGGCCGCGGCGTCGGTCGCCGAGCTGGCCGCTGCCGCCGACGTCGTCTGCGTGATGGTGCGCGACGACGACCAGGTCCGCGACGTCCTCGGCCAGGTGCTCGGCGTCGCCGGCGACCGTCAGACCGTGGTGATCCACTCGACCGTCGCACCCACGACGCCGGCAGAGCTCGAGGACACCGCGGCGCGCCACGGCATCAAGGTCGTCGACGCCCCCGTGTCGGGCGGTCCGATGGGCGCCGCCGAGGGCACGCTGGCGATCATGGTCGGTGGCTCCGAGGAGGCGTACGCCGCCGCACGGCCCGCGCTCGAGGCCATGGGCTCGAAGGTGGTGCACGCCGGCCCCATCGGCTCCGGCACCCGGATGAAGCTGGCGCGCAACCTGCTCCACTTCGTCGCGTTCACCGCCGCGACCGAGGCCCAGCGCCTCGCCGAGGCGTCCGGCCTCGACGTCAAGGTGCTCGGCGAGGTCGTCCGCCACACCGACGCGATCACCGGCGGCCCGGGCGCGATCATGTGGCGCGACACCGCCGCCCCCATCGCCCCCGACGACTTCTGGCACGGCGTCTTCACCCACGTCGCCGACCTGGGCGAGAAGGACCTGCGCTTCGCGACCGCGCTGGCCGACGAGCTCGGCGTCGACGTACCCCTGGCCGACCTGGCCCTGCTGCGACTCCGAGAAGGACTGGGACTGTGACCGACGGCGACTCCGGCACCACCAAGGGCACGTTCGACGGCCTCCCCGAGGAGCGCCGCCGCGGCCTCGAGAAGATGGAGCAGGTCTACGGCTTCGAGATGACCGACGGGACCGGCGACTTCTTCGGCTACACCGCCGACCACCTCTTCGGCGACATCTGGAACCGCCCCGGCCTCACCGACCGCGACCGCCGGCTGCTGCTCATCGGCATGCTCGCCGGCACCGGCCAGCACGACGTCCTCGGCATCCAGGTCCCCGCCGCGCTGTCCTCGGGCGACCTCGACGCCGACGCGCTGCGCGAGATCGTGATCCTGATCTGCCACTACGCCGGGTGGCCGCACGGCGCGCGGCTCAACTCGCTCGTCGAGGAGACGATCGCCAAGGCGGAGCGGGCGAAGAAGTAGCTCCCGGTGCGTCAGGCCACGCGGTCCTGCCACAGCACGAGGGCGGCGCCACCGGGGTCGGTCACGACGACGAGCGACCCTTGCGGCAGCTCCGTCCGGTCGCGGACCACGCTGGCGCCGCGGTTCACTGCTCGCGTCTTGGCCTCGTCGACGTCGGCGACCGGCACGTAGGGGATCCACTGAGGGCTGCGGTCGTCGTCCTCGGGCAGCTCGGTGAAGCCGGCCCAGGGGCCGTCCTCACCGGCGAGGAAGGACAGGGTCTGTTCGCCGGCACGCACCTCTTCGACCCGCCAGCCGAACATGGCCTCGTAGAAGGCGCGGGTCGGCCCCAGGTCCGTGGTGCGGAGGTCGAAGAAGACGAACGGGTTGTCGGTCTGGGTCTCGGTCATGGCTGCTCTCCGATCGTGATCAGTGAATAGGACACTTGTCCTGAAGATTAGGACGTGCGTCCTGATACGGCAACCCCCGGGTACCGTGACCCGCATGGGAAGCACTGCCGGGCGGGGCGAGCGGGTCTCGCCCAACCATCTCGAGAAGCAGCGTCAGATCGTCGAGGCGGCCAAGGGTGTGATCGTCCGGGACGGGCTCGCGGGGTGCACGGCTCGAGCTGTCGCCGACGCCAGTCCGCTCACCAAGAGCGCGATCCACTACTACTTCGCGGACATGGACGAGATCGTCGAGGCGGCCATGGCGTCGCACATCGCCGCCTTCGTCGACCGGGTCCGCGCCGCCGCGGAGGTGGGGGACGACCCGCACCAGCAGCTCGTGGCCGCGGCCGATGGTTACCTCGCGATCTTCGTCGAGATCCCCACCAGCCTGGTGCTGTGGACCGAGTACTGGATCGACGCCGTACGTCGCGGTCGCACTGCCCCGGTCGAGCAGATGTATGCGGACGTCACCGACATCTTCACCGGCCTGTTCCGGGTCGCCGGTGTCTCCGGTCCGGGACGGCGCGGTCAGGCACTGATGTCGTTCCTGATCGGCACGGCCCTGCAACAGGCCGTCGCGCCGCTGGCCGCCGCGGACGTGCGGGCCCAGGTCGCCGACCTGTGCCGCGCCGACCCGGAGCCTAGGGTCGGGCCATGACTACCGCTCCCGTCACGCTCGGCGCCGTCAACGTCGAGGCCGCGGACCCGCCTGCGCTCGCTGCGTTCTGGGCCGAGGTGGTGGGTGGCGTGCCGGAGGCGAACGGGGACTTCGTCTTCCTGCCAGCGGTGGGGCCGGAGGGGTTCGCGATGTTCTTCCACCCCGTGACGCGACCCCGCCCCGAACGACAGGTGATCCACCTCGACCTCACCGTCCCGTGGGGGTCGCGGACCGAGGTCGTCGAGCGGGTCCTGGCCCTGGGTGCGGCCTACCGGTGGGACGTCCTGGAGGAGTTCGAGCACGTGCAGTGGACGACGCTCGCCGACCCCGAGGGCAACCTGTTCTGCATCGCCGAGCACCCACCGAGGTCGTGACCGGCTCCACCGGCCGTGTCACCGCGAGCTGGTCGTCCGGTCCGTCGGGAGGGCGGAGAAGACCAGGGCGTCGGAAGTCCCGGCGGCGGTGGTCAGGAAGTTGCGAAGAAGCCCTTCCTGCTCGAACCCGGCTCGGAGCAGGACGCGCTGGGAGGCAAGGTTGGCCGGCTCGACCCACGCCTCCAACCGCCGCAGGTCGAGAGCGGCCAGCGCCCACGGTGTGACCAGCCGGACGGCGGCCGTCGCGGCGCCTGACCCGCGCGCCGACGGGACGATCCAGTAGCCCAGACCGCCGACGTGGGGCTGGGGACGGATCGCGACCCAGACGAGACCGATCGCGCGGTCGGTGCCGGTCTCGACGACCGCCTGCGAGACGCCCTCGCCGTCCTCGACGCGCTGCCACTGACGATGGATGAACGCTCGGCCCGCGGCGGTCGTGAAGGGGGTCGGGACCGTCGTGCCGTGCGGGATCTCCGGGTCGGTGCCGGCTTCCCGCACGCAGTCCAGGTCGGACCCGGCCCAGCGCCGCAGGCCGAACCGCCCGTCGCGCAGTGGCGGGTCGGGGTAGGGCAGCGCGGTCGGGGCCATGACCTGATGCTGCACCAGCGGTCGCGCCGGCGCGGGGAGACCGTCAGCGCGCGTGGACGGCGTAGGTCAGGTGGGTCACCCTCTGCGACGACTCGGCGCGGACCTGCTCCAGGGCGACGCGACTCGCGTCCACGCCTTCGAACAGGCGGACCCCGGTGCCGAACAGCACCGGTGACAGGGCGATGGTGAACTCGTCGACCAGGCCGGCGTTGAGGTGCTGCAGGATCGTCGCGCCGCCGCCCGCGATGCGGACGTCCAGGTCGCCGGCGGCCTCGCGGGCCCGGTCGAGCGCGGACACGACGCCGTCGTTGACGAAGTGGAAGGTGGTGCCGCCCGGCCGTGACCAGGGGTCCCGTTCCTCGTGGGTCACGACGAAGACCGGGGTGCGGAACGGCGCCTCGTCCGGCCACGCGTGCTCGCCGGCGTCGAACATCCGCTTCCCCATCACGCTCGCGCCGGTGCGCTCGAACGTCTCGCGCACGAGGTCGTTGTCGCGGCCCTCCTCACCGCCCGTCCCGATCTCGAGGCGCTCACGGAAGAACCGCTGGGGGATGATCCACTGCTGCAGCTCCAGCCACTGCTGACCCATCAGCTCGCCCAGGGACTCGGGTGCGATGAAGCCGTCCAGCGACATCGACACGCTGAAGAACACCGTGCCGGTCATCGCTCCTCCTCCTCGGACGTGGCGGGGTCCGTGACGTAGGCAGCGAGGTTGCCGAGGGTCTGCTGACCTCCCTCGATCGCGTGGTACTTCTCGACGGCCTCGTCGCGCAGCTCCTTGGTGGGGAACGTCGTGCGCATCTCGACCCGGGTCGCGCCGGGCGTGATGTCGTCGGCGGCGAATGACACGATCGACTCGAAGGCATGGGGATCGTCTCGGGACTCGCCGTGGACGAGAGCGATCCGCTCCGACGTGACGATCTCGGTCCAGGAGATCCACTCCTGGTAGTCCGTCCCGTCCGGTCCGTGCATCACGAACTCCCACTCGCCACCGACGCGGAACTCGAACGCCCGGGTGGTGGTGGAGAAACCCTTCGGTCCCCACCACCGCGACAGGTGTCTGACGTCCGTGAACGCCTCGAAGACCAGCGCGGGCGGCGCACTGATGACCCGGGTGATCACGATCTCGCGGTCTGTCGTGGCGGCCATGCTCACTCCTCCTCTTTCCTTGCCAGCTCAAGGTCCTGCACATAGGCGTCGAGCCGGTCGAAGCTCTCGTTCCAGAACTGCTCGAACCCGCCGGCCCACTCGTGGACCGGTCGCAGCCCCCGGGCGTCGAGGTCGTAGAGGCGCTGCCGACCCGCCCTGCGGCCCCGCACGAGCCCGACCTCCCGGAGCACCCGCAGGTGCTTGGATGCTCCCGGCTGGGTCAGCCCCAGCTCCTGGGCCACCTCGGTCACCGGGCGCTCACCCCTGCGCAGCAGCACCAGGATCTCGCGGCGCTGCGGCTCGGCGATCGCGTTGAACACGTCCGACGTCGTCGCTGCTCTGGCCATGTGGCGAATCGTATGCCGATAACAGCATGTGTCAAGGTCGCATCGGGTGGACGTCGCCACTGGCGTGAACCTGGTGGTGGTGGAACGGGCACAGGAGCATGGCGGTCTGGGTGTCGGTGGTGCCTCCTCGGGACCAGGGGATGCGGTGGTGGACGTGGCACAGCCAGCCCGGGACCTGACAGCCGGTGGCCTCGCAGTGCTGGCGCTCGACGATCAGGACGAGGCGTTGCTTGGTGGTGTGGAGCCGGTACAGACGGCCGACGGAGAGGCACTTGCCGTCGGCGTTCATCCACATCGGGATGATCCCGGCCTCGCACGCCAGCCGGAGGTACTCGGTGTGGCTGATCCGGGTGCCGGTGTCGAGGCGGGCGGCCTTGACCTGGCCCTCCAGGATGGCGGCGTCGCCGATCGCGATGACGGTCGCGTCGAGCCCACCAAGCTTCGGCAACAGCTTGGCGGGGAAGCGGGCGATGTAGTCGCAGAACGCCTGGCCCATCCTCTCCGGGGTCGGGGTCTGCCAGTCGTAGGACCCAGGGCCGTGCTCAGCCCGCACGTGCTTCGGTGCGGCCAGGGCCATCAGGGCCTTGCGGAGCATGTCGCCGTACAAGGTCGGGATGGAGAACCGACCGTGGGTCAGGCCCCGGCCGTCGTTGCCCATCGAGAACCGGGTCTTGCGCCGGGCTCGGGCCTCTTGGCGCTGCAACGCTGCGGCCTCGCGGGCATCGGCACCGTCGGGGTCGAGGCGCTGGTAGATCTCGTGGCCCAGGTGGGCCAGGGCGTCGGCGTCGTGGTCGGCGGCCTCGGCGAGGAGGAACGCCTCGGCCCTCTGCTTGTCGTGGGCGGTGACGTCCTCATCCAGCAGGGCGAGCTTGTCGGCGATCGCGTGGACCTGCTCGGCGTGCAGGTCACCGCGAGCGGTCGCCGACCGGGTCGGCTCCCACGCGCCCAGAGCCTGAGCGAGCTTGACCTTCGCGGCGGCCGTACGGCCGGTGACGTTGGTGGTCAGCTGCAGCCAGGTCTTGAGGTTGCGGCTCTCGGCGGTGCCGGGGCGGTCCAGGGTCCCGGCGTGTCCGATGACGCGGGCCTCCACCTCAGCCACACCCGCTGGAACCTGCGCCGCCAGGACGACCACCCGGTCGGTGGTGGCCTCGTCCATCGACCACACCGCCACGTCGGCGAGACCCTTGAGCTCGTCGAGGACCGTGCACAGGAACGCCTCGATCGGGTGGTCCGATCGTGGGGTGGCGGTGTGCTGGGTCATGGACCGATCCGACCACCAGGTGCCGACGGGGACCCCGCCTCAGCGCCAGAGCTGTGGACAACCCTTCTCAGAGCGATGCCTGTGGACGACTCGTGGTCAGTTCCACAGGCCGCCGCGCGCGCGATGGTCGCGAGACGGTCGCCAGCGCAACCTCAGGGACGAACCAGGGCCAGCGTCTCCAGGTCGCGGATCGCGGCGCACGACCGCTCGACCATCGTCGCGAACATCCGGTCGCCGCGCTCGGTGCGTCCGGTGTAGACGTAGCCGAAGACCGCGATCAGCGGCCCCTGCAGCATCGACACGCGGTAGTCGAGCCAGCACTCGTCGAGCTCGTAGTCGGCGACCCCGAACCCCAGCAGCGACGAGTGGTACGTCGCCACGACGGCTCGTTCGTGCTCCCGGCGCAGCGCGGGGGTGAGGCCGGTGCCGAGCAGGAAGCCCAGGTCGCGGACGGGCGGGGCCAGCGAGGTCGTCTGCCAGTCGACGGCCACGCAGCCGGGCTCGCCGTCGCGGCGGAACATCAGGTTGTCGAGCCGGTAGTCGCCGTGCACCAGCGCGAACCGGTCGGCGCGGGCGAGGAGCCAGTCGCCCGCGACCGGCACGGTGGCGGCCAGCGTCGCCCGGTCCTCGGCGGACAGGCCCACGCCCGCGTCGGACAGGTAGAGGTCGACGGCGGAGCCGTAGAACTCGGCCAGCAGGTCGGCGTCCTCCTGCTGGTTGAGCTTCATGGTGTCGAGCTCGAGCAGGGTGGGGTCGCACCAGCGGGGGCCGTGCAGCCCGGCCAGGTTGGCGGCGGCGTCGTGGGCGGCGGCGGGGGAGCAGCCGGCGAGCTGGTCGCCCTGCTCGAAGGCGGCGAGGTCCTCGAGCAGCAGCACGACCTGGGCGGTGTCGTCGTCGTAGGCCGCGTGGAGGCAGTCCGGCACCCGGATCGCCACCGTGGGCGCGACCTCGGCGTAGAACCGCACCTCGCCGCGGTAGGCGCCGCCGACGATGGCCCGCGCCGCGGGGTCGGCCGCACCGAGCTTGGCGAGCACGCTCACGGGCACCCCGTCGCCGGTGAGCGCGAGCCGGTAGCACTCGCCCATCTGCCCGGTGCCCACCTGGCTGACCGACACCGCGTCGACGTGGCCGCCGAGCGCCGACGACAGCCACTCCGGCGTCAGGGACTCGACCCCCACGACCGTCATCGCGCCGCCCACCCCGGGTTGGCCGGAAGCACACCCGGGCCGGACGGCCGGATCGACCGGTAGGCCGCGACGACCGGCGCCAGCTCGGTCGGCGTCGCGCCGTGCAGGATCACGCTGTCGGCGCCCGCATCGAGCTGGTCGACGACCCGCCGGGCGCACTGCTCGGCCGAGCCGGCCGCGACCGCGGCGAGCCACTCGTCGGGCAGCACCTCGGCGAGGTGTCGCAGCTCGTCGGTCGTGCCGATCGCGTCGAACGCGCCCGGGTAGCCCTGCACCAGCGGATCGGCGCGGAAGCGCTCGTAGTCGGCGAGGTCCCAGCCGTTGGCCCTGACCAGCACCTGGCCGTAACCGGTGAGGTAGGTCGCCAGCCGGCCGACGACCTTGCGCAGCCGCTGCTCCTCGGGGATCGAGTCCTCGACCGTCCCGAGCACCGCCCACACCCGCACAGAGGCCGGGTCGCGGCCGGCCTCCTCGGCGGCCCGGCGCACGACGCCGACCGAGCGCGCGAGGGTCTCGTCGGTGAGGAAGGTGTGGAGGACGACGGCGTCGGCCACGCGGCCGGCGAGCTCGAGCGACCGGTCGCCGATGGCCATCAGCATCACCGGGATGTCCTCGTCGAACGAGCTGTCCTGGCTGAGGTAGGGGTAGGTGCCGGCCGGCCCGTCGTGGCCGAACGCCTCGCCGTGCCACAGTCGCCGGTAGATGCCGATCGCGTCCTCGATCTGGGCCGACGTCGTGCGCGGGACGCCCATCACGTCGAAGAGCAGGTCGAACCCGCGACCGAGCCCGAACGCGTAACGCCCGCCCGACATCCGGTGCAGCGTCGTCGCCATCGTCGCGGTGACCAGGGGGTGCCGGGTCGAGTGGTTGGTGGCGGCGGTGCCCACTCCGAGAGCGGTGCTCGCGGCGACCGCGGCGCCCGCCATCACCGCCGCGTCCTTGACGTTGAAGCGCTCGGAGAGGAACACGCTGCCCAGCCCGAGCTCCTCGCCGAGGCGGACCTCGTCGAGCAGGTCGCGCGGCGACGAGGAGTGGCCCGCGAGCCCGTAGAAGCCCAGCTCCGTCAGGGCTCCGGTCGTGCTGACAAGAGGCGCGTCAGTGGACAAGGACGTGCTCCCACCCGCGGACGGTGGACGTGTGCGCCCGCACCGAGCGCTCGTGGTCGACCACCCAGTCGGGGTGGTGCGCGAGCATCTTGGTGAGCGCGACCCGGCTCTCGAGCCGGGCCAGCGCGGCGCCCAGGCAGAAGTGGACGCCGTAGCCGAACGAGACGTGGTGGTCGATCGAGCGGCGTACGTCGAACCGGTCGGCCTCGGCGTACTTGCGCTCATCACGACCCGCCGACGACGTCAGCAGCAGCACCTTGGACCCGGCCGGGATCGTCGTGCCGTGCAGGGTGACGGGCTGCTTGGTCCAGCGGCCCTGCACGGGTGAGGGGCCCTCGTAGCGCAGCAGCTCCTCGACGGCGGCGGGCACGAGCGACGGGTCGGCGGCGAGCGCGGCGCGCTGGTCGGGGTGCTGGTCGAGCAGGACGGCGGCCCAGCCGAGCAGCCGGCCGACGGTCTCGGTGCCGGCGGTGGCCAGCAGCATCGCGAACTCGACGCACTCGCGGCGGGTCAGGTCGGACCGGACGAGCCCGGACAGCAGGTCGTCGCCGGGGTCGGCGGCCCGGCGTGCGAGCAGCCCCGCGAGGTAGCGGTCGAGCTCGCCCATCGCGGCGCCGGCGACGTCGTTGAACATCCCGACGTCGGGCAGCACGTGGAACATCGTGTCGATGATCTTGCGGACCGGCTCGCGGTCCTCCTCGGGCACGCCGAGCAGCCGCGTCATCACCATCGACGGCACGAGGGCGCCGAAGTCCTGCACCAGGTCGAAGTCCTCGCCCGGCGTCCAGCGCTCGAGGAGCTCGTCGCAGATGGCCGCGACGTCGGCCTCGAGCGCCGACGTCCGCCGCACCGTGAACACCCGCGCGACCTGCGACCGCAGCCGGGTGTGCGCCGGCGGGTCGGTCAGGATCATCATCCCGGACTGCATCTCCCGCTCGGACAGGAACTCCAGGACGTTGCCGTGCGCCGAGCTGTAGGTCGTCGTGTCGCGCAGCGCCGTCGCCACGTCGTCGTAGCGCGAGAGGGCGTAGAACCCGAGCCGGTCGTTGCGGTAGACGGGCGCCTCGTCGCGCATCCGCCGCCACACGTCGTAGGGCGCCACGTCGAGCGCGACGTCCATCGGGTCGTAGTCGATGCTGGACACCTGTCCAGGCTACTTGGACAGGTGTCCAGTTGGCTAGGTGGAACCGGTCGACCGTCTCGTCACACGTGCGTGATCTCGCCGGCGCCGCCGGCGCCCGTGTCGAGGGAGCGGCTGATGACCAGACGCTGGATCTGGTTGGTGCCCTCGAAGATCTGCATGACCTTGGCCTCGCGCATGTGGCGCTCGACCGGGAAGTCGCGGGTGTAGCCAGCGCCGCCGAGGACCTGGACCGCGTCGGTGGTGACCTTCATGGCGTTGTCGGTCGCGACGAGCTTGGCGATCGAGGCCTCGCGGCCGAAGGGCAGGCCGGCGTCGCGGAGGCGGGCGGCGTGCAGCATGGTCGCCCGCGCGGTCTGCACGGCGGCCTCCATGTCGGCAAGGATGAAGCCGAGGCCCTGGTGCTCGAGGATCCGCTTGCCGAAGGTGGTGCGTTCCTTGGCGTAGGCCAGGGCGTGATCGAGCGCCCCCTGGGCCAGGCCGGTGGCGACGGCGGCGATGCCGAGGCGCCCGGAGTCGAGGCCCGCGAGGGCGATCTTGAGGCCGTCGCCCTCGTGGCCGAGCAGCCGGTCGGCGGGGATGCGGACGCCGTCGAAGCGCATCGTCGTGGTGTGCGAGCCGGTCAGGCCCATCTTGCGCTCGGGCGGGTCGGAGGTCAGCCCGTCGACGTCGCCGGGCACCAGGAAGCAGGAGATGCCGCGCGCGCCGTCGTCGGAGGTACGGGCCATGACCTTGTAGAAGTCGGCCTGGCCGCCGTGGGTGGTCCACGCCTTGGCGCCGTCGAGGACGTAGTGGTCGCCGTCCCTCTTGGCCGTCGTGCGCATCGCGGCGGGGTCGGAGCCGGCGTGGGCCTCGCTCAGGCAGTAGGCGCCGAGCAGGTCGCCGGCGAGCATCTCGGGCAGCCACTCCTGGCGCTGCTCCTCGGTGCCCCGGGTGACGAGACCGAAGCAGGACAGCGCGTGGACCGAGACCCCGACCCCGACCGACGCCCAGACCGACCCGAGCTCCTCGAGCACCTGGAGGTAGATCTCGTAGGGCAGCGCGCTGCCGCCGTACTGCTCGGGGTAGGGGAGGCCGAGCAGACCGGTCTTGCCGAGCATCCGGAAGACCTCGCGGGGGAACTCCTCGTCGGCCTCGGCCGACGCGACCTGGGGCAGCAGCTCCTCGGTCGCGATCTGGCGCACCAGGCGCAGCAGGTCGGCGTGCTCGTCGCTGTCCAGGACTCTCCGTGCAGGCATGGACCCACGCTAGCCCGCGGCCCCGGACGACGGCAGGTCCCGCTTGACGACCTTGCCGGTGGCGTTGCGCGGGAGCTCGTCGAGGAAGACGACGTGACGCGGGACCTTGTAGCCGGCGAGCTCGGCCTTGACGTGGGCCTTGACGTCGTCGACGGTCAGTGAGGCGCCCGGGACCGCGACGACGTAGGCCGCCAGCCGCTGGCCGAACGCCTCGTCGTCGACGCCGACCACGACGACCTCGCGGACGGTCCCCATCGCGTCGATGCACTGCTCGACCTCGAGCGGATAGACGTTCTCGCCGCCCGACACGATCATGTCGTCGTCGCGCCCGACCACGTAGAGGCGCCCGGCCTCGTCGAGGCGACCGAGGTCGCCCGAGGCCATGAAGCCCTCGAGGAACGACTTGGAGTCGCCGGAGGTGTAGCCCTCGAACTGGGTCGTGTTGCGCACCCACAGCTGGCCGATCTCTCCGGCGGGGACCTCACGGCCCTCGGCGTCGAGGATGCGGACCTCGGTGCCGGCCACGGGACGGCCGGCGGTGTCGGGGGCCACGCGCAGGTCGGCGGGGACGGCCGTCGCGATCTGGCCGGCCTCGGTCGCGTTGTAGCTGTTGTAGACGGTGTCGCCGAAGCGGTCCATGAACGCCAGGACGGCGTCGGGCCGCATCCGCGAGCCGCTGGCGGTGACGAACCGCAGCGTGGAGCAGGAGTAGCGGTCGAGCACCTCGTCGGGCAGGTCGACGATCCGCTCGAGCATCACCGGTACGACGGACAGCCCGGTCGCGCGGTGGGCGTCGACGGCCGCCAGCGTGGCCTCGGGGTCGAAGCGGCGGCGGGTGACGATCGTGCAGCCCATCACCGCGGCGATCACGAGCTGCCCGAACCCCCACGCGTGGAACATCGGGGCCGCCACGACCACCGTCTCGCCGTAGCGCCACGGGACCCGGTCGAGCACCGCCGAGAGGTCGCCGGCGCCGCCGCCGGGCGGGCGGGCCGCGCCCTTGGGCGTGCCGGTGGTGCCGGACGTCAGCAGCACGAGCCGGCCGAAGCGCTCGGGCCGGGCGACGGACTGCCCGGCGTGGCCGTGGGCCAGGCCGTCGAGCGTGGGCCGGTCGGTGACCGGGCCGTCCGGTGCGTCCGTCCACGCGAGCACGTAGCGGGCGTCCGGCTGCGCCTCGCGCACCCCCGCGACGATGCCCTCGAACTCCTCGTCGTGGACGAGGACGTCGATGCCCTCGCGGGCCACGACCTCGGCCAGCTGGGGACCGGCGAACCCGGTGTTGAGCAGCAGGGTGTCGGCACCGACCCGGGTCGCGGCGGCCAGGGCGACGACGAACCCACGGTGGTTGCGGACCAGCAGCGCGATCGTCGTGGGCCGCCCGCCGCCGGGTCCCATCGTCGCGAACGCCGCAGCGACGGCGTCGGCCTGCGCGTGCAGCTCGGCCCAGGTGATCGACCCGCGCTCGTCGACGACGGCCGGTGCGTCGGGCACCCGGGCCGCCGAGAGCGCGACGCCGGACAGGGCGTGGGTGCCCCCGCGGCGTACGGCCAGGCCCATCCGGGCGTAGGCCGCCGGGCTGATCGGGGCGACCAGCCCGGCGCGGGTGAGGGTGCTGAGGGTCCAGCGGGCGCGACCGACGCGACTGCCGAGACGTGCGCGCAGCGAGGGAGCCAGCGGGGGAGCCATGGCCGGATCATGGCCCATGGCTGCGCCTCAGGTCACTCGGAGCCGCTTCGTCCCCGGTGCGTAGCCGGCCTTGGTCGCGCGAGCGGTGGGACGCCCGGCGCCGACGGTGCGGGGGAAGGTGATCCGGCAGGTGCCCTGGACGCTGGTGGTGCACCGCCGGCTGCCGACCTTGACCAGGGCGCCGCGGACCTTGTCGCCCGCGTCGGTCACGGTGAACTTCACCTGCTTGGCCGTGCCGTGGCGCCAGCGGGCCGGAGCCGCCTGCAGGGTCAGCCCGGCCAGCACCTGGGTGTGCCAGAACCCGTCACCGACGTTGATGACGACGTCGCCCCGACCCGTCGACCCCTCCATCGCGAGCGCGTAGATCGCCGGGTGGCCGCGCGGGACCCCGGCGTCGCGCCGGATGCCGAGTCGGGTGGCGGCGGGGTTGGTGCGCACGGCCTTGACCGACGGGAGGTTGTCGCCCCAGCTGAGCCACAGCCGACCGCCCGGCGCGGCGGCCAGGGCGATGCGGGCGGCGTACCGGCTGCCGGGCACGGCGATCGCTCGGCTGGCGCCGACCTTCCAGAGCCGGATGCCGGTGCAGGTGGGATAGCCCGCGCAGTAGGCGGCGTAGACGCCGCCGCCGGCACGGGCCGCCAGCGCCACCCGCTCCGTGGGGACCGAGGCGTCCCCGACGCTCGAGCCGGGGGCCTTGAGGAGCGGGCCGAGGGTCGGGTGGATGCGGCGGACGAAGGTGCCCTGGGTCGCGGGGGTGCCGCCGTTGGCGTAGTAGCCGACGTAGACCTCGCTCCCCGACCGCACCATCGCCAGGTCGTAGACGCAGCAGGCGGCGTGGGTGAACGACTGGTCGGGGCCGGTGCCGGTCCCGACGTGCCAGGTGACCGAGGAGTTGAGGGGATAGGCGGCGACCGGGGTGCCGTCGGCCAGCGTCGTGGCCGCCGTGCCATAGCTGGCGTAGGCCGCTCCGCTCTGCCCGACCGTCTCCATCGGCAGGGCCCACGGGGTGCCGGACGCCGGCGCGGTCAGCGTGTACATCTTGCCGTCGGACCAGAACCCGGGCGACGTCGTCTGCTGGCCGCCGAAGACGACGCGCAGTCCGGCGCCCGAGGGACCCGCCGTGACGACCGGCGTCGGCTCGACGATCGACCAGGACGTCGGCAGCACGAGGTTGGCGAGCGCGGTGGTGCCGTTGGCGCGGATCGCGGTGTGGCCGATCTGCCCGGTCGTGCCCTCGTCGCGGGGATAGACGACGTGCAGGACGCCGTCGGGCGTGCGATGGAGGCTCGAGCTGAACGTGATGCTGCCCGTACCGGTGGACACCTTGGTCCACGAGCCGGGGCCGCCGCGGTCAGCGGCCGCCGCGGGGACCCGGGGCTCGACGTCGCGCGACACCGCGGCGCCCCCGGGCGGGGCGGCCAGTGCGGCGAGGACGACCGCGGCGACGACGGGCAGGACCGTGAGCTTCGCGAGACGGGGCATGGACCCCAACGTCGCCGACGTTCCTGCCCTGATCCATGGTCACAACGGGCCAGATCGCGTGGCTCTGGTGGAATGCCCCCATGAGCGACGAGAGCACCGAGCAGCCCGCTGTCCTGGTCGAGGCCCGCGACGGGGTCCAGATCATCACCATCAACCGGCCCGGGGCGCGCAACGCCCTCGACGGCGCGGTCGCCCGCGGCATCGCGGCCGCCGTCGACGAGCTCGACGCGAGCGACGAGCTGTGGGTGGGCGTGCTGACGGGCGCCGGCGGCACCTTCTGCTCCGGCATGGACCTCAAGGGCTTCCTCACCGGCGACCTGCCGCTGGTCGAGGGCCGCGGGCTGGGCGGGATCACCGAGCGGCCGCCGCGCAAGCCGCTGGTCGCCGCGGTCGAGGGGTACGCCGTCGCCGGCGGCTTCGAGCTGCTGCTCGCCTGCGACCTCGTGGTCGCCGCCGAGACCGCCAAGCTCGGCGTCCCGGAGGTCAAGCGAGGGCTCGTCGCCGGCGCCGGCGCGGCGATGCTGCTGCCGCAGCGCATCCCGCAGGCCATCGCGCTCGAGATGCTCCTCACCGGCGAGCCGATCACCGCGGCCCGCGCCGCCGACCTGGGCCTGGTCAACCGTGTCGTGCCCGAGGGCACAGCCCTCGACGCGGCGCTGGCACTGGCCGCGACGATCGCGGCCAACGGCCCGCTCGCCGTCGCGACCACCAAGCAGGTCGCCCTCGAGTCACCCGACTGGTCGCACGCCGAGCGCTGGACCAAGCAGGGCGAGATGATGATGCCGGTCTTCGGCTCCGCCGACGCCACCGAGGGCGCCACGGCGTTCGCCGAGAAGCGCCCGCCGAGGTGGACGGGCAAGTAGGGCTTCGAGGGTCGTCGTCGGCGCTCCCCGCACCTCAGCCACCGGGGACCCCCCCGGCTTCGGTCAGAGGGTGGCGACGGAGCCGGAGTCGACGCGGTAGTTGGCGCCGTTGACGAACGAGGCCAGGGCCGAGCAGAGGAAGACCACCACGGCGGCGACCTCCTCGGGCTTCCCGCGGCGACCGAGCTCCATGTAGGGCCGCTCCTCGGTGAGGAACGACTCGATGGCCTCGTCGAACGACGTGTCGTTCTCGTCGGCGCGCTTCTCCATCATCTTGTCGGTCATCGGGGTCTCGACGAACGCGGGGGAGACGGAGTTGATGAGCAGGCCGTCGTCGGCGTAGGCGCGGGCCAGGCCACGGGCGAAGGACAGCAGGCCGGCCTTGGAGGCGCAGTAGGGCAGCTCGTCGTCGTAGGGCTGCACGGCGTCCTCGCTGTTGATGTAGACGATGCGGCCCCAGCCGCCCTGGCGCAGGCTCGGCAGGAACGCCCGGGTCACGCGGACGGCCGACAGCAGGTTGGTGTTGATGGCCTCGATCCAGTCGTCGTCGCTGATCTCGTGGAACGCGCCGGTGGCACCGGTGATGCCGGCGCCGCTGACCAGGATGTCGACCTCGCCGGCCAGGTCCTTGACCGTGGCGGCCAGCTCCCGGGCCGCAGCGTCGGTCGAGAGGTCGCACGGCACGGTGAGGGGCTTGGGGAGACCGTCCGGCAGCCACGCGACGGCGTCGTCGAGCGCGTCCTTGCTGATGTCGACCATCACCACCTGCACGCCCTCCTCGAGGAGCATCCGCGTGATGTGGCGACCCATGCCCCCGGCGCCACCCGTGACGACGGCCGTCTTGCCTTGAATTCCCAGATCCATGGCTTCATCGTGGCTGACCGGAGGCCGCCTCCGGTCACCCCCACAGGTGTCTGGACGCGGTCGCGCGCCTGCCTACGGTCGACGCGTGCCTTCTACCGTCACCGCCCTGTCCACCCCCCAGGCCAGCGCCGCCTTCGAGACGATCGAGCTCGAGCGACGCGACCTGCGTGCCGACGACGTCCGTATCGACATCTCCTACGCCGGCGTCTGCCACTCCGACATCCACCAGGCCCGCGACGAGTGGGGCCAGGGGATCTTCCCGATGACCCCCGGCCACGAGATCCTCGGCACCGTGGCCGAGGTCGGCTCCGACGTCACCGACCACGCCGTCGGCGACCGGGTCGGTGTCGGCTGCTTCGTGGACTCCTGCCTCGATTGCGACGCCTGCCGGGACGGCGAGGAGCAGTTCTGCAGCAAGGGCGTCGTCCAGACCTACAGCTCCGAGGGCTACGACGGCGAGGTCACCCACGGTGGCTACTCGACCCAGGTCGTCGTCCGTGACCACTTCGTCGTCAGGATCCCCGACAGCGTCGATGACGCCGACCTGCCCGGCGTCGCGCCCCTGCTGTGCGCCGGCATCACGACGTACGCCCCGCTCAAGCGCTACGGCGTCACCGAGGGCAGCAAAGTAGGCATCATCGGCATGGGCGGGCTCGGCCACGTAGCGGTCAAGATCGCCGCCGCGCTGGGCGCCGAGGTCAGCGTGCTCAGCCGCACCGACGCCAAGGAGGCCGACGGCAAGGAGTTCGGCGCGACCAGCTATCACGCCACCGAGGACGAGTCGGTCTTCGACGACCTCGCGGGCACGTTCGACCTGATCCTCAACACCGTCGGCGACGCCGTCGACCTCGACGCGTTCCTCGGCACGCTCGGTCGTGGCGGCACCATGGTCAACCTCGGTGCGCCGAGCGAGTCGCTCGACGTCGGGGCGTTCTCACTGCTGACGATGCGTCGCTCGGTCGCTGGCTCCATGGTCGGCGGGCTGCCGCAGACCCAGGAGATGCTCGACTTCTGCGCCGAGCACGGCATCACCGCGACGGTCGAGGTCATCTCGGCCGACCAGGTCGACGAGTACTACGACAAGGTGGTCGACGGTGACGTGCGCTACCGCGCGGTCATCGACGTGAGCACGTTGGGCCAGTCGAGCCAGGAGAGTGGGCACCATGGTTGAGACCTCGGAGCAGGAGCTGGAGCGGCCCGCGCCGCACGTCGTGGTGCTGTTCGGCGCCAACGGCGACCTCGCCAAGCGGATGATCTACCCCGCGCTGGCCAAGCTCGGCGCGGCCGGCCGGCTGCCCGAGGCCTACGCCGTCGTCGGCACCGGACGCCACGACGTCGAGGACTACGCCGCCGTCATCACTGAATCCGTCGACGACGAGAGCAGTGATCTCGCCAAGCGTGCGACCTTCCAGACCTCCGACGCCGACGACGGTGCCGACCTCGCCGCGGCCATCGGGAAGGCCGAGCAGGACGTCGCCGACGAGGCCGGTGTCGACGTGTCCGACGTGCGCCGTCTCGTCTACCTCTCGGTGCCGCCGTCGTCGATGACCGACATCGTCGCGATGCTCGGCCGCGAGGGTATCACCGACCGCGCCCGGCTCGTCGTCGAGAAGCCGTTCGGCACCGACCTCGACTCGTCGCGCGAGCTCGACGCCGCGATCAAGGACGTCGCCGACGAGGGCGACGTCTTCCGGGTCGACCACTTCCTCGGCAAGGAGGCCGTGCAGAACGTGCTCGCCCTCCGCTTCGCCAACCGGGTCTTTGGCAGCGTGTGGAACCGCGACAACGTGTCCTCGGTGCAGATCGACGTCCCCGAGACCCTGGGGCTCGAGGGCCGGGGCAGCTTCTACGAGACCGTCGGCGCCCTGCGCGACATGGTCACCACCCACCTCAGCCAGATCCTCGGCTTCGTCGCGCTCGAGCCGCCCGCCGACCTGACGGCCGAGTCGGTGCGCGACGCCAAGGCGGCCGTGTTCGAGGCGCTGCAGCCCTTCACCAAGGGCGACACCGTCTACGGCCAGTTCGACGGCTACCGCGACGACGAGGACGTGGCCGACGACTCCGACGTGGAGACCCTCGTCGCGCTCACGGCCTACGTCGACACCGACCGCTGGCGGGGCGTCCCCTTCCACCTGCGCACCGGCAAGGCCATGGCCGACGACCGGCGCACCGTGACGGTCCGGTTCCGCGAGCCCGACCCGGCGCTCTTCGGTGACACCGGCGACGAGGGCCACCCCCACGAGCTGGTGCTCGACCTCAGCGACGAGGCCAAGGTGGCCGTCAAGGTGCGCGGCAAGCGCCCCGGACCCGAGCTCGAGGTGGCCCCCGCGACGCTGACCCTCGACTACGCCGAGGACTTCCCCGACGACCACCCGCTGGCGGCCTACGAGCGGATCCTGCTCGACGTCTTCCACGGCGACCAGCTGCTGTTCGCCCGCGCCGACGAGGTCGACCGCCTGTGGCAGGTCTGCCAGCCGCTGCTCGACGACCCGCCGGAGACCCAGACCTACGCCAAGGACACCTGGGGCCCGACACCGCCGTGGGAGAAGCAGGGATGAGCGACTGGCCGCCGATCGCCGCGCACGGCCTGATCGGCGACCTCCGCACCTGTGCCCTGGTGGGCACGGACGGCACGATCGACTGGTTCTGCGCCGGACGGTTCGACTCGGCCAGCGTGTTCGGCAGCATCCTCGACCCCGACGCGGGGTCGTGGACGATGGCGGCCGTCGACGGCGTCACCACCACCCAGCAGTTCTACCTGCCCGAGTCCAACGTCCTCGTCACGCGGCTCCTGACCGAGGAGGGCGTCGCCGAGGTCCAGGACTTCATGCCGGTGCTCAAGGCCGACGACGCGGACCACCGCCAACGGCTCGTCCGCCGCGTGGTCGGCGTACGCGGGTCGATCAGGCTCCAGACCTGCCTGGCGGCCCGGCCCGACTACGGCCGGGCGACGCCCGAGCTGGAGGAGACCGAAGACGGCCTGCTCATCGCGGGCGACGGGGTGCGTCTCGCGCTGACCGCGACGGTCGACCTCGCGCTCGACGGCTCCGACGTGCAGGCCGAGTTCGAGGTCGGTACCGGCGACGCCGTGACGTTCGTGCTCGAGGTCCTCGACCCCGACGACGACGAGTCGCGGCCCGAGTCCGGTGCCCACGACCCCGACGAGCTGCTGGCCCGGACGTCGGCGTACTGGCAGACCTGGCTGAGGCAGTCGACCTACACCGGTCGCTGGCGCGAGATGGTCAACCGGTCGGCGCTCACCCTCAAGCTGCTGACGCACGAGCCGACCGGGGCGGTCATCGCCGCGCCGACCACCAGCCTGCCCGAGGAGATCGGCGGCTCGCGCAACTGGGACTACCGCTACGTCTGGATCCGTGACGCCGCGTTCACCCTCTACGCCCTGCTCAAGCTGGGCTTCACGGCCGAGGCCGCGCGCTTCATGGAGTGGCTGTCGCAGCGGATGGGCGAGAGCACGCACGACGAGGCCGACGTCGGGCCGCTGCGCGTCGCCTACGACATCGACGGCAACGTGCCCGACGAGACCGAGCTCGACCACCTGCGCGGCTACCGCGACTCGACACCGGTGCGCGTCGGCAACGCCGCGACCGGCCAGCTCCAGCTCGACATCTACGGCGAGCTCATCGACTCGGTCTACCTCTTCAACAAGTACGGCCCCGGCATCAGCCACGACGCCTGGACCGACCTGTGCAAGATCCTCGACTGGGTCATGGCCAACTGGGAGCGCGACGACGCCGGCATGTGGGAGATACGCGACGACCACCGCGCCCACACGACGTCGCGGCTCATGTGCTGGGTCGCCGTCGAGCGGATGATGCGCACCGCTCGCCAGCGCGGGCTGCCCGGCGACGTCGCCGCGTGGTCCAAGGTGCGCGACGCGATCTACACCCGCATCCAGGAGCACAGCTGGGACGAGGAGGTCGGCGCCTACATGCTCAGCGAGGGCTCCGACAGCCTCGACGCCGGCGTCCTGCTGATGCCGATGGTCAAGTTCCTCGCCCCCAACGACCCGCGCTTCGTGTCGACGCTCAAGGTGATCGAGGAGCGGCTCGTCTCCGACAGCCTCGTCTTCCGCTACGACGTCGGCGCGTCCCCCGACGGCGTCGACGGCAAGGAGGCGACGTTCTCGCTCTGCTCCTTCTGGTACGTCGAGGCGCTGACCCGGGTGGGCCGCCTCGACGAGGCGCGCCTGGCGCTGGAGAAGATGTTCACCTACGCCAACCACCTCGGGCTGTTCGCCGAGCAGGTCGGGCTGACCGGTGAGCAGCTCGGCAACTTCCCGCAGGCCTTCACCCACCTGTCGCTGATCAGTGCGGCGACCAACCTCGACGGAGAGCTCGGATGACCCAGCAGCTGGAGGGGCCCGACGCCGCCGTCGAGTGGCGCGGCGTGCTCGACCGCGTGCGCGGCCTGGTCGTCGATGCCGTCGAGCACGACGGCCCGCAGGCGATGAACCTGACGGTGCCGGCCTGCCCCGACTGGTCGGCGCACGACCTGCTGTCGCACATGGTCGGCCTCGCGGCCGACGTGCTCGACGGCGACGAGCCCGACGACCACCACCCCGACTGGACGCAGGCACAGGTCGACACGCGCCGCGGCCGCACCAGCCTCGAGGTGCTCGACGAGTGGGTCGCGCTCGCCGACGGCATGGAGGCCTACATTCGCGAGCAGGACGTGCGCCCGCTCAACGACGCGATCATCCACGAGCAGGACCTGCGCGGCGCGCTCGAACGCCCCGGCGCCCGTGACACGGCCGGCCTCGCGTCGGTGCGTGAGACGCTCGCGGAGCGGTTGGCCGGCGCGCTCGGCGACCTCCCGCCGGTGGCCCTCCGCTCCGAGGAGTGGTCGTGGTCGTCGGGCGACGGCGAGCCCGGGGTCGTCCTCGAGGCGCCCGGCTTTGATCTCTTCCGGGCGCTGGTGAGCCGTCGTACGACGGAGCAGCTGGAGTCCTACGTCGTCGAGGGCGACATCACCCCCTATCTCGACCACTTCGCCCAGCTGGGCGACCTACCTGACCGGAGCCTGCCCGAGTGAGCGACGTCCACCACTACGACCTGATCGTCGTCGGCGCCGGCTCCGGCAACACGATCGTCGACAAGCAGTTCGACCACCTCCAGGTCGCGATCGTCGAGAAGGGGCCGTTCGGCGGCACCTGCCTCAACCGCGGCTGCATCCCGTCGAAGATGTTCATCCACCCGGCCGACGTCGCGGTCTCGGCCCGTCGCGAGCCGGTGCTCGGCATCCCCGCCGAGGTCGGCGAGGCGGACTGGCCCGCCATCCGCGACCGGATCTTCACCCGCATCGACGGCAACGCCGAGAAGGGCCGCGACTACCGCCAGGACGCCGACAACGTCGACGTCTATGTCGGCGAGGCCCGGTTCGTCGGTGAGCGGCGCCTCGTCGTCACGCTCGAGGACGGCGGCACGGCCGAGATCGAGGCCGACCAGGTCGTGCTCGCCACCGGGTCGCGGCCCGCGGTGCCGCCGATCGACGGCCTCGACGAGGTGTCCTACGAGACCAGCGACACGATCATGCGGATCCCGGCCCTGCCGGCCCGCCTCGGCGTCCTCGGCGGCGGCTACGTCGGGGTCGAGCTCGCCCACGTCTTCTCGGCCTACGGCTCCGAGGTCGTGCAGGTCGAGGGCGAGGACACGCTGCTCGCCAACCAGGACGCCGACGTCGCCGCGCACGTGACGGCCGGCGTACGACGCCGCTACGACGTGCGGCTGGGCACCAAGGTCGAGCGCGTGAGCGGGTCGGGACCGCTGACCCTCCACCTCGACAACGGCTCCGAGGTCGAGGTCGACGTGCTCCTCGTCGCCGTCGGGCGGGTCCCCAACTCCGACACCCTCGACCTCGACGTGGCCGGCGTCGAGACCGACGACCGCGGCCTGGTCGTGGTCGACGAGCACCAGCGCACGACCGCTCCCGGCGTGTGGTCGCTCGGCGACGCCAGCAGTCACGAGCCGCTCAAGCACGTGGCCAACCAGGACGCCCGGATCGTCCAGGCCAACCTGCTCGCGACCTTCGCCGGGTCGTCCGACCTGGCCACCAGCAACCACCGCTTCGTCCCGCAGGCCGTCTTCGCCCACCCGCAGGTCGCGTCCGTCGGGCTGACCGAGGCCCAGGCGCGCGACGAGCACGGCGACGACGTGGTCGTCGCGACCCACGACGTCGCCGACATCGCCTACGGCTGGGCGATGGCCGGCGACCTCGACGACGACCCGGAGGCCACCGGCTTCGTCAAGCTGCTCGCCCGGCGATCGACGGGTCTCCTCGTCGGCGCGCACGTCGTCGGCCCCGTGGCGTCGGTGCTCGTCCAGCCGCTGATCCAGGCGATGGTCCACGACCTCCCGGTCCGCGGGCTCGCGCGCAGCCAGTACTGGATCCACCCGAGCCCCGCCGAGGTCGTCGAGAACGCCCTGCTCGACCTGGAGTCCGAGCTCGAGGGCTGATCCGCTGCTGACCGGCGTCTCACCGGGGCCCGACCCTCGGGGGCTCGTGGTCGGTGCCCACGGTTACGGTTCCCGGTATGGCTGAGTCGTTGTCCCGAGAGCTGATCCTGCCGGCGCGCCGGTTGGCGGTGCCGGAGAAGCCGTCCGACCGTCAGCTCGCCGCGGCCGCGGCGCAGAGCGCCGACGTGTGGAGCGTGACGCCGCGCGAGTGGCTGACCCAGCAGGTCGTCCGGCTCGCCGTCGCCGCCGTGCTGCAGTCGCAGGTCGAGCGCTCGGGCGAGGCCTACGCCGACCAGGCCACGCTCGGTCACGTCGCCCCGCGCTTCCGCCCGCACGTCGGGCTGGCCCACCAGGCCTTCCGCCTCGGCGTCGTCGAGGCCGTCAACGCCGGCGTGCCCGCCGCGGCCGACCCGCTGCGCGAGGCCCTGCGCCGCCTCGGCGTCACCGGTCGCGAGCCCCTCGTCATGGTCGCGCTCGGGCTCGACCGGGTGCCGTCCGGCGCGGGCGAGGAGTTCTGGAAGGCCGTCCGCACCTCCACCACCGTCACCGCGGTCATCGACGCCATCGCGGCCGGCCACCACGGCGCCGTCGACCTCGGCAAGCTCGACCGCCGCCAGCTCGCCCGCGCCGACGCGCTCGTCCTCGCCGGCGGCAAGGTCACGCCGATCTCGCTGGTCACCCCGCCGCCCACCAAGGGTGGGGGCTGGCTGCAGGTCCCGGTCGCGCTCACCAAGCCCCGACGCCGCACGGCCGACGAGCTCGCCCGCGGCGGCGGTGCCGGTCGCGGTGGACCGGTCGAGGTCGTCCTGCGCGCCGACGGCTGGACCGAGGTCTTCGAGACCGCCCTCGACGCCGTCGGTGCCGCGATGCACCAGCTCGACGGCGGCAGCCGCCCCAAGGGCCGTACGTCGTCCGCCACCGACTCGCTCGTCCAGCGCCTGGTCTCGGCCCGCAAGCGCCCGGTCGTCGAGGTCGTGGCCTCGCTGCGCAACGTCGACGAGTTCGTGCTCGAGATGTTCGACCACCAGGTCACCATGACCGACGTCCGCGTCGCCGTCCCCGTGCTCGAGGACGACGGCCTCGCCCAGCTCTGGCTCTCGCCCGAGGCCCTGGCCGGTCCGCTGGTCACCGGTGCCGCCGACCTGTTCCTCGGCGGCCACGCCGAGGCCCGCCCCGAGCGCGGACCGCGCCCGGGTCGCGGCGGGGGTGGCGGTCGTCCGGGTGGCGGTCGTCCGGGTGGTGGCCGTGGTGAGGGCGGCCGTGGTGAGGGTGGCGGTCGGCCGGGCGAGGGTCGCTCCGGCGAGCCACGCACCGGGCGTGGGCGTCGTGGTGGTCGTGGTCAGCGCGACGGACAGCCGGCCCCGACGACCGACGCGCCTGCTGAGTCCGCTCCTGCTCCTGACTCGGCTCCCGCCGCCGAGCCTGCGCTGGCCCCCGAGGCCGCTCCAGCACCTGCGCCGACCCCGGCTCCCGAGGCTGCCCCGGCCCCTGCGCCGGACCCGACCCCCGAGGCCACCCCCGCTCCCGGCGCGCCGACGTCGGGCGAGCCCGACGCCTGACGCGTCCCGGGCCCACCGGACATGCCTGTGGCCCCGCCCGGTGTGGGCGGGGTGTCGGGGCGGGGTGGTCAGGGTTCGGCGGTGCGGTCGACGAGCAGGGTGTTGCCGGCGGGTGAGTGCCAGACGTAAACGCCGGGGGCGGGTATGTCGTAGGTCCAGGTGCTGAAGGTCTTGGCGCGGTGGTGGCCTCGGCACAGGCGGGCGATGTTGGTGGACTCGGTCTGCCCGCCTGTGTCCCCACCTGTGTCGTAGGGGATGCGGTGGTCGCGGTCGGTGCGGGTGCGGGTGCAGAACGGGAACACGCAGCGTCGGTCGCGGAGGTCGACCTGTTCGGCAATCGCGGTGCTGGGGACGTAGCTGTCGGTGGTCAGGTTGGTGTTGAGGTCGATGACGGGCTTGATGGTGACCTTGGTG
>NZ_JAURVJ010000185.1 GCF_030655615.1 Nocardioides sp. | reverse complement strand
CAGCTCGACGAAGGGCTGCTGCTCGGGGAGCCCGAGCGTGTCCGGTGAGATGGCGCCCACCGGGCAGGCGGTCACGCAGGCACCGCACCCGACGCAGGAGCGCGCGTCGATGTAGAGCATCTCGGCCGTGGCGAAGCCGGGCTCACCGGGGGCGGGGTGGATGCAGTTGACCGGGCAGGCGACGACGCACGAGGCATCGGCGCAGCACGACTGGGTGACGACGTACGCCATCGGACGTCGACCCTCAGGAGGCCGCGGACGCGGGCTGGCTGCGGAAGCGCGAGCTGCGACCGTCGATCTTCATCAGGCGCCAGACACGGCGCGAGACGGGGTTCATCATGCCGGTCTCGTCGGCGAGCATCCGGACGTCGCCGAACAGGTCGCGCAGGAACTTCTGCGCCTCCTCGCTCTCCCAGTAGAGGTCCTTGATGACCGACTTGGGGATGCCCATGTCCTTCTGGGCCTGCTTGCTGGGGACCAGGATCTCGTTGCAGAGCCACTTCATGATGACGGGCACGGCGACCGAGAGCACTGCTCGCTCGTGACGCTTGAGCCGCGGGGCCTTGTGGATCAGGTATTGGTGGGCGAAGCCGATGTG
Source organism: Nocardioides sp. (assembly GCF_030655615.1). Classification (GTDB taxonomy): domain Bacteria; phylum Actinomycetota; class Actinomycetes; order Propionibacteriales; family Nocardioidaceae; genus Nocardioides. Next base: position 21,587 of record NZ_JAURVJ010000185.1, on the reverse strand, counting down.
GCGCGCCTCCTCTGCGACGTGGATCTGCATGATCCGCTGCAGCAGCGGGTGCATGTCGTCGCCGGCGCGCAGGATCGACTTCTGCACGTGGTCAATGGGCTCCTCGCCGGCCAGGACGCCGTAGAAGAACGCGAACGGCACGACGCGGGCGGCCAGTGGCAGCACCGGGCCGAGGGTGCGGAAGAGCCGCGACCCGCCCCGGACCTCCTGGCCGGAGCGGTTGACGAACTCCTGGAACATCTGGGTGTGGTGGCACTCCTCGGTCGCCTCGTGCGTCGAGTAGCGGAACTCGGGCGAGCCGTTGGGCAGCGCGAGCGCGTAGTTCATCAGCCCGGCGATGAGGATCTGCTCGAACTGCAGCCCGACCTTGGTGACGTTGGCCTGGCGGTAGAGCCCGATCCGGATCTGCTCGTCCTGGGGCAGCCCGCGGTACCAGGCGTGGCCGCCGAGGACGTCGACCTCGGGCAGGACCCACCGCTCGTCGGTGGGGTCGATCGCGAAGTCGGGGTGGTCCCAGTCGATGTCGAGGAACGCGTCGAAGTGCTGCTCGACCGAGGCCTCGCTGAGCGTCCTGAGCCGCTCCTCGTAGGTCTGGAACGGGGCCTCGTGCGTGGCGGTCATGGGTCACCTCTCGTCGTCGGGAGTGATCACCGGTGACGTTAGTGCGACGTGGTGTTGCATGTAAAGGGTATGTGTGACGTTTCGTCTCAGGTACTTGGTGAGCACGCGGCGGCAGGGATACCCGGTTCACCGGGTATCCCTGCACTTAACGGGGGTTGCAACACCCACGAACTGCCGGAATACCCGGCCCACCGGGTATTCCTGCCGTCGGCCGACGACCCACCGTCAGAGCACGTGCTCCCCGTACATCTCGCCCAGCGGGTCGGCAATGAGCTCGATCCGCGCGCCATCGGGGTCGCGGAAGTAGACCGACACACCCGAGTGCACGACGTGCTCGACGCCGGCGGCCTCGAGCTTGCCGACCAGCCGCTCCCAGTGGATTGGGTCCACCGAGATCGCGCAGTGGTGGAGGCCGCCGAGCACCTCGGCGTACGGCCCCACGTTGAGGCCAGGAAAGTCGAAGAACGCGAGCAGGTTGCCGTTGCCGAGGTCGAAGAAGAAGTGCGACGACCCCGGGTAGTCGCGGTTGTCGATCAGCTCGGTGAGCGGGAACTCCAGCAGGTCCTGGTAGAACCGCACCGTCGTCTCGACGTCGCTGCTGATCAGTGCGGTGTGGTGGAGGCCGCGCGCCGACGACGCCGGCCGCTCCCCCGCCGGCTTGAGGTGGGTCTCGCGGATGCGGGCACGCTCGGCCTCGACGGCCGTCAGGTCGACGTCAGACATGGTGATCTCCTCTGGTCAGCACGGTGGTCAGGACGCGATCCCGGCGTGCATCTCCCACACCAGGATCTCAGCGGGCTCGATGGCCGTCACGCGCTGCCCGCCGGTGGCGGTGAAGCGGACGGCGTCGCCGGTGTCGAGCGGGCCGGCGCCCTCGAGGGTGACGGAGCCGCGCGGGACGAACAGGTGGAGGTACGGCGCCTCGGGGAGCTCCACGCCCTGGCCGGGCTCCAGCCGAGCCGCGTGCAGGGCGGCGTACTTGTTGCGGATGCGGATCGCGGCGTTGCCGTCGTGCTCGGGCATGCCCGAGGCGACCGGGACGAGCGCGCCGCTCATCAGGTCGGAGTCGATCTCGAGCTGCTCGTAGCCGGGCTCGACGCCGCTCTCGTCGGGCACGACCCACATCTGCACGAAGTGGACGGGCTCCTCGTGGGCGTTGCCCTCGAGACGCCAGGAGTCGTTCTTCTCGGAGTGCAGGATGCCGCGGCCGGCGCTCATCCGCTGGGCGAGGCCGGGATAGATCAGCCCGCTGTGGCCGGTCGAGTCCTGGTGGACCAGCGACCCGCGCATCACCCAGGTGACGATCTCCATGTCCCGGTGCGGGTGGGTGTCGAAGCCCGTGCCGGCGTCGACGACGTCGTCGTTGTTGACGAGCAGGAGTCCGTGGTGCGTGTTGGTCCGGTCGTGGTGGTGACCGAAGGAGAACGAGTGCTTGCTGTCGAGCCAGTCGTACCTGCTGGCGAACCGCTCGTCCGAGCGTCGTACGTCGACCTGGGGGTTGAGCTGCATGGTGGTCATGATGCTCCCAACTTAGGTGACACGTCAACTATTCCGGGTAGACTGGTCGCATGACCTCCGACTCCCCCTGGCTGAGCGCCGACCAGCAGCAGGCCTGGCGTCGCTGGATCGCCCTGCTGACCGCGCTGCCCGCCACCCTCAACCGGGAGCTGCAGGACACCGAGGGGCTGTCGTTCAGCGACTACGACGTGCTCGTCGCGCTCACCGAGACCGAGGGCGGCCGGCTGCGCGTCGGCGACCTCGCGGCGGCCGTCGCCTGGGAGCGCAGCCGGCTCTCCCACCACCTGCGCCGGATGGAGAAGCGCGGGCTGGTCGAGCGCGAGGAGTGCGAGGACGACGGCCGCGGGTCGTGGGTGGTCGTGTCGGAGGCGGGCGTCGCGTCGATGGAGCGGGCCGCCCCGTCGCACGCGCGGCTGGTGCGCGAGCTCGTCTTCGACGACCTCACCGACGCCGAGCTGGCCGTCCTCGACAAGGTGCTGGACGGCGTACTGACGAAGGTGCGTGCGAACGGCGGCTGAGGTGCGGACGGCGGCTGAGGTGCGAGCGCAGCGAGCCTCGAAGCCCCGTCAGTCCGCCAGCCGCGCCGGGAACCCGCCGGTGGCGACGGGACCCCACCGCGTCGGCGTGACCCGCAGCAGCGACTTGCCCTGGTCGCGCATGGCCTGGCGGTACTCGTCCCAGTCGGGGTGCTCCCCCGCGATGCAGCGGTAGTAGTCGACCAGCGGCTCGACCGAGTCGGGCGGGTCGATGACCTCGCACGTCCCGTCGACCTGCACCCAGGCGTCGTTGAACTCGTCGCTCAGCACCAGCACCGTCACCTCGGGGTCGCGCCGCGCGTTGGCCGTCTTGGCCCGCTCGGGGTACGTCGAGATCACCAGCCGCCCCTCCTGGTCGACTCCCCCGCTCACCGGGCTCGCCTGCGGGCTGCCGTCCCCGCGCTTGGTGATCAGCACGAACCGGTGACGCGGGCGGACGAAGTCGAGCAGCTCGTCGAGCTCGACCTGGGTGGCGGTGGCGATGGTGCGAGGCATGCGCCCAGGCTAGACGTCACGGTGGTGAAGCCGGGCGAGCGCTCGGCCGGGTCAGCCGCCCGCAGTCACGACTGAGTCGTCCACGAGCCACTGCCCGCCGGAGTCGACCATCACGAGAGGGTCCTCCCGCTCGACCACCTGCCCACCGACGGTGGAGCTCGAGGCCACGGTGAAGGTGATCGGCGACGCCGAGCCCGAGTCCCCCACGACCCGGTAGGAGAAGTCGTCGCCGGCCACCTCGAGCATGACGTCGATGCACTCGGCCCAGGCGTCGTCCTCCTGCTGCTCCTCGAGTGTCGAGAGCCCGCGCAGGACGATGCAGTCGCGCCGGCCGACGGCGTCGTAGAACAGCCCGACCGCCTCGACGGCGTCCGCGGGAGCGGCGGCCGCGGACGACGCAGGAGCGTCACTGCTCGGCGTACCGCCCTCGTCGGAGTCGCCACCGCACCCGCTCATTGCGAGCGCCCCGCCGACGACGAGACCGGTCAGGCGCACGCGTTCACTCGACCTTGGTGCGCCAGGAGTAGCGGACCCTCTCGGCGTCCTCCTCGGCGCCACGGCTCTTGAACGTCGCGCGCGCGCCGGCGTTCTTGTCGCCGGTGCCGGTGACGACCCAGACGCTCTCGCAGAAGGTGTCGCGCGCGAGCGGCTCGAGGGCGTCGAGCAGGGCGTGGCCGATCCCGCGACCGCGGTGGGTCTCGGCGACGCGCATGTCGTAGATGAACATCTCGGTGCCGCGGTCGGGATAGGTCAGCTCGATGACGGTGAGCATGCCGACCGGGTGGTCGTCGTCGTAGGCGAGGAGCAGGTGGTGCTGCGAGTGGCCGAGGAAGCGGCGTACGGCGTCGGGGCGCAGCTCGTTCTCGAAGAGGTGCGCCGCGGCGTCGACGTCCTCGGCCGTGACGGCCAGGCGGATCTCGAGCGTGCCGTCCTCGACCTCGACGGTCTGGGTGGTGGCCTCGTCGAGCGTCTCTTCTGCGTCGGTGGTCATACCTGCTCCCTTGCGTTGACTGCGGTGGCCACCCGCGCGATGGCTTCGTCGATCGGTACGCCGTTGTCCTGGCGGCCGTCGCGGTAGCGGAACGACACGGCCCCCGCCTCGATGTCGTCGTTGCCGGCGATCATCATGAACGGCACCTTCTGCAGCTGGGCGTTGCGGATCTTCTTCTGGAACCGGTCGTCGGAGTCGTCGACCTCGACGCGCAGGCCCTGGGTCTTCATCCGCCGGGCGACGTCGTGCAGGTAGTCGCTGGCGAAGTCGGCGACCGGGATCGCCTGGACCTGGACGGGGGCGAGCCAGGGCGGGAACGCGCCGGCGTAGTGCTCGACGAGCACGCCGAGGAAGCGCTCGATCGACCCGAACTTGGCCGAGTGGATCATCACCGGCTGCTTCCGGGTGCCGTCGGAGGCCTGGTAGGTCAGGTCGAAGCCCTGCGGCTGGTTGAAGTCGTACTGGATGGTCGACATCTGCCAGGTGCGGCCAATCGCGTCCTTGGCCTGCACCGAGACCTTGGGGCCGTAGAACGCGGCGCCGCCGGGGTCGGGCACGAGCTCGAGGCCGGACTCCTCGCACGCCACCCGCAGCACCTCGGTGGCGTTGTCCCACTGCTCCTGCGAGCCGACGAACTTGTCGGGCTTGGAGTCGTCGCGGGTCGACAGCTCGAGGTAGAAGTCGTCGAGGCCGAAGTCGCGCAGCAGCCCGAGGACGAAGTCGAGGAGGTGCTTGATCTCGGCGGGCGCCTGCTCGGGGGTGACGTAGGAGTGCGAGTCGTCCTGGGCGAAGCCGCGCACGCGGGTCAGGCCGTGGATGACGCCGGACTTCTCGTAGCGGTAGACGTGGCCGAACTCGAAGAGCCGCAGCGGCAGCTCGCGGTAGGACCGCCCGCGCGACCGGTAGATCAGGTTGTGCATCGGGCAGTTCATGGCCTTGAGGTAGTAGTTGGCGCCCTCGAACTCCATCGGCGGGAACATCCCGTCCGCGTAGTAGGGCAGGTGCCCCGACAGGTGGAACGTCTGCTCCTTGGAGATGTGGGGAGTGCCGACGTAGTCGAAGCCCTCCTCGATGTGGCGCTGGCGGACGTAGTCCTCCATCTCGCGCTTGATCACGCCGCCCTTGGGGTGGAAGACCGGCAGGCCGGAGCCGATCTCGTCGGGGAAGCTGAAGAGGTCGAGGTCGCGCCCGAGCTTGCGGTGGTCGCGCTTCTCGGCCTCGGCGATCCGCTCGAGGTGGGCGTCGAGCGCCTCCTTGGACTCCCAGGCGGTGCCGTAGATGCGCTGGAGCTGCTTGTTCTTCTCGTCGCCGCGCCAGTACGCCGCCGCCGACCGCATGAGCTTGAAGGCCGGGATGCGCTTGGTGGTGGGCAGGTGCGGGCCGCGGCACAGGTCGCTCCAGGCGACCTCGCCCTTGCGTTTGACGTTGTCGTAGATCGTCAGCTCGCCGGCGCCGACCTCGACGCTCGCGCCTTCGGCCGCGTCGTCGCTGTTGCCGGAGCCCTTGAGCCCGATCAGCTCGATCTTGTAGGGCTCGTCCTTGAGCTCGTCGAGCGCGTCGCCGTCGGTGGTGACCCGGCGGCTGAACCGCTGGCCTTCCTTGACGATCTTGCGCATCCGGGTCTCGATCTTGTCGAGGTCCTCGGGCACGAACGGCGTCGGCACGTCGAAGTCGTAGTAGAACCCGTCGACGATCGGCGGCCCGATCCCGAGCTTGGCCTCGGGGAACAGCTCCTGCACGGCCTGCGCCATCACGTGGGCCGCTGAGTGGCGCAGGATGTCGTGGCCGTCGTTGCTGTCGATCGCCACGCCCTCGACCTCGTCGCCGTCGGCCAGGTCGTAGGAGAGGTCCTTGAGCTCGCCGCCCACCCGCGCCGCGATCACCTCGGTGTCGTCGGCGAACAGCTCCCAGGCCTTGGTGCCCGTCGTCGTCGCCCGCTCCTCACGCTCACCGGCGTGGATGCGGACGACCTTGATCTCGGACACGTGGAGCCCCTTCGTCGGGTTGAGCGGAACCTCGATCGTATCGACCGCTCACCCCGCCACTCGACGGCGGCTGAGGCCTCGACGGTGGCTGAGGTGCGAGCGAAGCGAGCCTCGAAGCCCCGACGCCCGGCTCACTCCATGTCGCGATACCGCTTCGCCTGCGCGAGCAGCCCGTCGAGCCGGGCACCGTCCGCGTGCACCGGGTGCTCGAAGTCGCCGTTGTCGACGTAGAGCCCGACGTACGCCGGGGTGTCGCGCTGGTAGCGCCAGCCCTCGGCCAGCGGACCGACATCGTGGGCGTCGTACCCGAGCGAGTCGAGGAGGTCCGACGCCGTCTTCTTGGCGTCCGCGTCGTCGCCCGCGATGGCGAGCACGCTGCGCTCAGGGTCGCCGGAGGGGCGGGCGAGCGAGAGGAGGTGGAGGGAGTAGATGTTGTTGAACGCCTTGACCACGTGGGAGGTCGGCAGGTGCGCCTGGAGCAGCTCGGAGACCGTCGTCGACTCGTCGTCGAGCTCGGCGATCTGGCCGTCGCGCTGCGGGTAGTAGTTGTTGGTGTCGAGCACGACCTTGCCGGCCAGTGGCTCGACGGGGACGTCGGCGTACGCCTTGAGCGGCACGCTCACGACGACGACGTCGCCAGCGGCGGCCGCCTCGGCCGCGGTCGCGGCCCGGGCGCGCGGCCCGAGCTCCTCGACGAGGTCGGCGAGCGTCTCAGGCCCGCGGCTGTTGCTGAGGACGACGTCGTGGCCGGCCGCGACCGCGAGCCGGGCGACGGTGCCGCCGATGTTGCCGGCGCCGATGAGACCGAGGGTCAGGGGTGTGGTGGTCATGCCAGGCACAGGCGCCTGAGCCGCGCCGATATTCCGCGGCGGGCAGCGGCGGCTGAGGTGCGAGCGCAGCGAGCCTCGAAGCCCGCTACTCCCGAAGCAGCGGCGGCTGAGGTGCGAGCGCAGCGAGCCTCGAAGCCCCGCTACCCCAGCTCCCTCAGCACCCGTCGAACTGCAGCCCCGGCTTGAACCGCTTCCGCACCCCGACCAGCGTCACCTCGTCGTTGGCCGCGAGCGGCCCGTCGGCGACGAGCGCCTCACCGAAGAGGAACCCGATCCAGCGCCGCTGCGGTCCGGTGCCCTTGCTGATGAACCGGCCCCACTGCTCGAACCCCACGTTGATGGGCGCCGACAGCCGCTTGCCATAGACGGCCTGCACCTGCGCGTTGGTCGAGCCGACGCCGAGGCCCTTGGTGGTCCGCGGGCGCCGCCCGTTGACGTCGATCTCGGTGATCCGGTCGGCGTCGTTGACGAACACGACGTACTGCCGCTTGAACGGCGCCTTGGGCTGCAACCGGATCGGGTCGCACTCGCCGTTCGGGACGTCCTGGTTGAACTCACCGGTCGCCATCGCCTCGGCGACCGTCATACCCGCGCGTCCCTTGCCGACCTGGCCGAACCGGATGACGCGCGTCTGGACCGGCGCCGTACGTCGATCCGCCACGGCCTGGGTGGCCCGGGCCGGAGCCGGCTGGGTGTTGACCATCTCGATCTTGATCGGCGTGCCGATGCCGCCCGGCGCGATCTCGCAGGCCTGGGAAACCGTGGGGACGACGTGCTTGGAGCAGCCCATGACGCCGGACTCGAAGCCGACCGCTGAGCCGTCGACGGTGAGGGTGCCGTCGAGGGTGAACTTGACGCCCTTGAGGTCGAAGGCGCCGGCGGCGTCGGTGACGTCGGTGATCGTGGCCCCCTTGGTGCCCCTGGCCAGGGTCGAGACCGTGACGCCGGCGAGCGGCTGCTTGGTCCCGAAGTCGACCACCTTGCCCGCGACGTAGGCCGGGTTGGCGTAGATCTTGCCGAGCTTGGCGCCGGCCGGGTAGCGCTTGCCGCCGTTGAAGGCCCCGGGCTGGAAGTACTTGGGCGAGCCGCCCGCGACGCCGAACTGGTAGCGGCCGGCGACGAGCTCGGTGAAGTACTTGTTGCCCGCGGGCGCCTTGAGCGCGAAGAAGCCCTTCTTGTCGGTCTTGCCCGTGGCGACGACCGAGCCGAGGCCGTCGCGGGTCAGGGTCCGCAGCCGCACGGTCGCCCCCTTCACCCCGGCCCCGTTCTGGACGTCGACGACGCGTCCGGTCGTGACCTTCTTGGGTGGCGCGGCAGAGGCGGGCACGGCGTACGCCGGCACGAGGACGAGCGGGACGAGGAGGCTGGCGAGGCACGCCGACAGGACCTTGATCATGCGCCGCAGGCTAAGCCTCGAGCCTTCCGGTTGTCTGTAGGAAACCTTCAGGACTTGCCGTCTCGCGACCACGCAACAGCGACACGTCACGGCGGCGACTTGTCAGCCTGCCAACCGTGGTGAGCCAGCGGTAGGTCGACGACGACCGTCGTACCCCGGTCCTGCGCCGACTCCACCGAGACCGTCCCGTCGTGGTTGTGGACGACGGTCTCGACGATGTTGAGCCCCAGCCCGGAGCCCGGGGTCTCGTGCTGACGGACGAGCGACGAGCGGAAGAACCGGGTGAAGAGGTCACCCTGCTCGGCCTCGGGGATGCCGATGCCGTTGTCGGCGACCTCGAGAAGCGCGTGCCCGCGCTCGACGCAGAGGCTGCAGCGGACCCAGCCGTCGTCCTCGGTGAACATCACGGCGTTGGCCACCAGGTTGCGCACCATCCGCTCGAGCCCGTCGGCGTCGCCGTGGAACACCACCGGGACAGGCGGCACCTCGAACGTCACCCGCACACCCCTGCTGTCGATGAGCGCCTGCAGCGTGCTCTCGACGGCCAGCACCACCTCCTTGAGGTCGACGGCGAGGTGGTCGTGACGGTCGGGGCCGTGCTCGTGGTGGGCGAGGGTGAGCAGGTCGTCGGCCAGCGTCGTGATCCTCTCGCTGTTGCGACGGATCGCGTCCACCATCGCGACCTGGTCGTCGCTCAGCTCCCCCGCGGCGCCGTCGTGGAGCAGGTCGGTGAAGCCGTTGATGATGGACAGCGGGGTGCGCAGCTCGTGGATCACCGTGGTGAGGAACTCGGTCTTGACCCGGTCGATCACGCGGAGCCGCTCGAGGGCCTCGCGCTCGGTGGCCGAGGCCGCCGCGAGGTCGACGCGGGACTGGGCGTTGAAGAGGTAGGCGCTCGCCACGTCGGCAAGCGTCTGGGCGGCCGCCATCTCCGGCTCGGTGAGCAGCCCCGCGGTCTTGCGGTAGAGGTCCAGGGCGCCGAGGCCGCGGCCCCGGTTGCGGAGCGGAAAGGTGAAGACCGCGACCAGCCCCTCCGACCGGGCGATCTGCGCAAACCGCGGGAATCGGTCGTCCTCGGCCAGGTCGGGGATCGAGATGGGCCCGTCGGTCAGGTGCGCGGCGAGGCAGGGCCCCTCGAGCAGGTCGGTCTGCACCCGCTCGAACCGCAGCGCCGACTCGTCCGACGCAGCGACGTACCGCGGCACGTACGTCGGCGAGATGAGCGTGACGCCGGCGGCGTCGATCTCCAGGATGTCAACGATGGCCTCGACAAGACGGTCCAGGATCGCCTGAATGGCGAACTCGGTGGTCAGGGTGTGCGCGAACTCGCTGAGCACACCGGCCAACCGAGTCTCGACCACCACGAGATTTCCTGACGCCACGGATCGTCTCCGCGGGGTCCGGGCGGACTGTCGTCCGGGGGTATCTCCGACGACATCGTGCTGTGCGACGTGGACCCCCGGTAGCCAGGATAAGCACGGAAGAGCTTGTTTCCCCCACTTTGGCCGAGTGTCGTGTCAGGTAGTGACAGTGACGGGCGACCTACGCCGACGAATCCGCGCCCAATCGAGGCAGATTCTGGCGGGCGATACTGGGTTCGAACCAGTGACCTCTTCGGTGTGAACGAAGCGCGCTACCACTGCGCCAATCGCCCCCGTGCGGTCGCCGACTCTAACGCATGTGCGCCGAGACCTCCCACTCGGTCACCTTCCCGTAACGCTTCCGAGAAATCTGCGTTGTTCAGGCAACCGAATCACCTCCAGGTGCGTCGATAGCACTGAAGCCCCCGGGCTTCGTCCTTCGCCTCCCCCGGCCCCCACTGGTATCGGAACAAGGAAACCCTCCCCAATGACCCAGCAACCGCTTGCTCCCGCGGTCACCGCCGACATCGCGCTCCACTGCGACGACGAGCTCGGACGCCCGATGGCGTTCATCGCGACCTTCTCCTACGACGCCCTCGACCCGTACGCCGTCCGCGTCACCTTCCACGTGCCCGCCGGCGACATCCCCTGGGTCGTCGCCCGGAGTCTTTTGACCCGCGGCCTCGGCGAACCCGTCGGCGAGGGCGACATCCGCCTCCGCCCCGGCCTGGACGAGGACGGCCGCGCCGTCGTACGGATGGATTTCCACTCCCCCGAGGGCCGCCTCCAGGTCGAGGTCCGCACCGCCGACCTCCTCGCCTTCCTCGGCCGTACCTGGCTCGCCGTCCACCCCGGCGATGAGCGTGTCAACGTCGACGCCCTCCTCGACGCCCTCCTCGCCTGAGCCACGCAGTGCGAGGGCACTGAGCCGCCTACAGAGCGAGCAGCAGCTCTGGCTCGCGGGCCTTCCAAGCGTCAGCCGCACTCAACGTCACGGGCCCGACCGGGATAGAACGCTCCCCCCACCGCACCACCGGCTGCACGTCGCGGGTCGTCGACACCAGGAAGACCTCGTCCGCCGACTCAGCGACTGAGATCGGTTCATCCACCTCGACGCCGCCGAACCAGTCCAGCAGGAGCGCCCGCGTCACCCCGGCCAGGCAGCCGCTAGCGAGCGTCGGCGTGCGGAGCTCGCCGTCGACGACGTAGAAGACGTTCGACCCGGTCCCCTCGCACAGGCGCCCCGCCAGGTTCGCGAAGATCGCCTCCGAACCCCCGAGCCGCTTGGCCTCGGCCAGCGCGACGACGTTCTCGGCGTACGACGTCGTCTTGAGCCCCGCCAGCGCCCCGCGCTCGTTGCGGGGCCATGGCACCGTCACCACGGTCGTCGTCTCCTCGGAGGGCGCCATGGGGGCCGCTACGACGACCACGGTCATCGGGAGCTCCCCCCGGCCGGACCCGAGCGGCGCCGGTCCCCCGGTCAGCGTGATCCTGATGCGGCCCAGCGGCAGGTCCTGCCCGTCGAGCACCGCGGTGATCCCGGCCCGCACGGCGGCCTCGTCGACGTCGCCGAGCCCGAGCCCGGCAGCCGACCGTCCGAGCCGCGCCAGGTGCAGGTCTAGCGCGAACGGCTTACCGCCGACGACCTTGATCGCCTCGAACACCCCGTCGCCGACCGTCAGGCCGTGGTCGATGACGCTCACCGCCGGCCCGGTCGGGTCGTCCAGCAGGGCTCCGTCGATCCAGGCACGCATGGGCGTCACTGTAGGCAACGAGGGCGTTACGACACGACGACGGCGGTACCGGTTTTGGCCCACTCCGACGCATCGGGTACGGTTCTCACGCACTCAAGGACGGCCAACGCAAGGGCGGCTGACACCAGGTTGCAGGCGGACATAGCTCAGTTGGTAGAGCGCAACCTTGCCAAGGTTGAGGTCGCGAGTTCGAGTCTCGTTGTCCGCTCGGAGAGGTCAGTGTCACGGCCCGACCTCCAACCAGTAGCACGGTGGGTTGGCCGAGAGGCGAGGCAACGGACTGCAAATCCGTGTACACGGGTTCAAATCCCGTACCCACCTCCACACGACAACTCAACAGCACCACCACGGACGATTGGCGCAGTGGTAGCGCGCTTCCTTGACACGGAAGAGGTCACTGGTTCAAACCCAGTATCGTCCACCAGTCCGAGCAGCAGGTCAGGCCCGTTTCCCCAAAAGGGAGGCGGGCCTTCCTATTGCCTGGACTCCTCCTGCGGCTACGCCGGAACGGCAGTCAACTGCGCTCCACCCGTACTCCGCTCTGGTGCAGACATGGTCGATCGCGGACGACGATGTGTGCCGTCGGGTCCCCGTGGCTGAACCGCCGCACTCACCACGTCGGCAGTCTGCGTCCCCCTCCGAGCCCTCCCGGTCCGGCTCTACGGATCCACGCTGGAACTGAGTCAAGATGACGACGTGCCGACCGAGCCATCCCGCACTCGCCCCGGGGGTGAACTGTCAGCCAAGATGTCGACCCTGGCGCGTCGCGACACCAAGCCGGAGCTCCTCCTACGCAAGGAGCTGCACCGGCGAGGACTTCGCTACAGGGTCCAGGTGAAGGTGCCCGGCAACAAGCGCCGGACCATCGACATCGCGTTCACCCGCGTGCGCCTGGCCGTCTACATGGACGGATGTTTCTGGCACGGTTGTCCGACGCACGTGCACCGACCGAAGGCGAATCGCGAGTGGTGGGACTGGAAGATCGCCCGGAACCGCGAGCGGGACGAGGACACCACCCGTCGGCTGGAGGAGGCCGGGTGGCGTGTCCTGCGGGTCTGGGAGCACGTTCCCCCGACCACGGCCGCCGACCTGGTCGAGGCGACCTGGCGTGAGCTCGGAGGGGTGACCCGACCGGGCGCCACCTGATCAGGCTGCGGACACGCTGTCGTGCCGCAGGACGACCAGCGACGCCCAGATCGTGACGGCGACCGCGAGAGCGGTCATGCCGATCATCGCGCTGCTCTTGATGAGCACGAAGTTGGCCACCGAGAGCGAGGCCAGGAGCCAGAAGCCGACGACGCCCTTGGCGACGCACACGCCGCCCCACATGAGGGTCAACCGCCAGAAGAGGCGGCGCACACGGGGGTGGCCGGCCAGGTCGGGGCTCATCGGGTAGAAGTCGGCGGCCAGGCGGTCCACGAGGGGGCGGGCCGTGGCGAGGGAGATGAGGAAGACGACGGCCACGATGGCGTCGCTGACGACCGGCTGGAGGAAGTAGATGTAGGTGTTGCCGGTCGAGAGGGTGAAGATCGTGCGGATCGTCAGGATGGTCGACGTCAGGATCAGCAGGCCCGACATCGAGCGGCCGGTGAGCCGGCGCCAGGCGATCGCGCCGTAGGACCAGCCGAGGGCCGTCAGGATCGCCGTCGTGATGCCGGCGACCTCGAGGACCGCGTAGAACAGGACCGCGGGGACGGCGCAGGCGACGAGCAGGCTCATCGAGAGCTGGCGCATGATCGCCCAGAGGGCGGCACCGTGCGGGCACGTGTGGGTGGCTACGGCCGGGGGTGCGACGTCGAGCGAGGTCATCGGGCCTTCCTGCGTCCGCTGGTCACGGTCGGCTGGTGAGGTGCATCAGGAGCGACTGGACAGAGACGTGGGGTGATCTCTCGGCTGGTTAGGACAGTACGGGTGGTTCCTGAGGATTCGGCATTCGCCGGCGGTCACTTGATGGCCGATCGGGTGGGTCGGGATGGCCTGAGCGGGTCTCGTGACGGCCGCGGGCGGCCCCTTCCAGGTCGGCTGCGGTGGTCTCGACGCGGGCTCGCCAGGGCTCGCCCGGCTCGACCACCGTGGGAGCCGTGTGCCGCCACACGACACGGGGTGAGGGCGGGCCGAGCGGGCAGGGCTACCTTTCGACGCATGGGGACCCCGCAGCCGGACCTGACCGAGGACGAGGTCCGGGAGGCGCCTGAGACGTCGCACGGCAAGAAGGCGACCGCGGCGCTGACGCTGGGGGCGCTGGGGATCGTGTTCGGCGACATCGGGACGAGCCCGATCTACACGATGCAGACGGTGTTCAACCCCGAGGACCCGCACCCGGTGTCGGTGACGACGGACCACGTCTATGGGATCGCGTCGCTGATCTTCTGGTCGGTGACGGTCCTGGTGACCATCAAGTACGTGCTGATCGTGCTGCGCGCCGACAACGAGGGCGAGGGCGGGATCCTGTCGCTGATGACGCTGCTCACCAAGCGGGACGCGCCGGGGTCGGCGCGGACCAAGGTGGTGCTGGCGGCGCTCGGGATCTTCGGCGCGTCGCTGTTCTTCGGCGACAGCATGATCACGCCCGCGATCTCGGTGCTGTCCGCGGTCGAGGGCCTCGTGCTGGTGCAGCCCTCCTTCGAGCCGTACGTCGTCCCGGTGACCGCCGTGATCATCGTGCTGCTCTTCGCCGGGCAGCGGTTCGGCACCGAGAAGGTGGGCCGGCTGTTCGGGCCGGTGATGGTGGTGTGGTTCTCGACGATCGGGGTGTTCGGGGTCATCGGGATCGTCGGCGACCCCGAGGTGCTCAAAGGGCTGTCGCCGACGTACGCCGTCGAGTTCATGGTCACCGACTTCGGCACCGCCTTCTTCGCACTGGCCGCCTGCGTGCTGGCCATCACCGGCGCCGAGGCGCTGTACGCCGACCTCGGCCACTTCGGTCGGCCCGCGATCGCGCGGGCGTGGCTGTTCGGCGCGTTCCCGGCGTGCATCCTCAGCTATCTCGGCCAGGCGGCGCTGATCCTCGAGGACTCCAGCAACTCGCGGGCGCCGTTCTTCCTGCTCGTGCCCGACATGCTGCTCGTGCCGCTGGTGCTGCTCGCGACCGCGGCGACGGTGATCGCGTCGCAGGCCGTCATCACCGGGGCGTTCTCGGTGTCGCGGCAGGCGGTGCAGCTCGGCTACCTGCCGCGGCTGCGCACGCTCTACACCTCCGAGGAGACCTCGGGCCAGATCTACGTGCCGTGGATCAACTGGGTGCTGATGATCGCGGTGCTGGTGCTGGTCTTCAGCTTCCGCAGCTCGGCGTCGCTGGCCTACGCCTTCGGCATGGCCGTGACCGGGACGATCGCCCTCGGCACGGTGCTGCTCGCCTACATGGCCCGCAAGCACTGGGGGCTGCCGCTGCCGCTGGTCGCCTTCGGCACCGTGGTGTTCCTGTCGATCGAGCTGCTCTTCTTCGCCGCCAACCTGACCAAGCTCGAGAGCGGTGCGTGGCTGCCGCTGCTGATCGCGACCGCCGTGTTCACCGTGCTCATGAACTGGCAGTCCGGCCGCGCCCAGGTGACCCGGCAGCGCAACCACCACGAGGGCCAGCTGCTCGAGTTCGTCAACGAGCTGCACGCCCGCCAGCCACCCCTGCGCCGCACCCCCGGCACCGCCGTCTTCCTCAACCGCGACAAGGAGACGACCCCGCTGGCGATGCGCGCCAACGTCGAGCACAACCAGGTGCTCCACGAGCACTGCATCGTGCTGTCGGTCGAGACCGTCCTCGTGCCGACCGTGCCCGAGGGCGACCGGATCACCGTCGACGACCTCGGCTGGAGCGACGACGGGATCGTGCACGTGCACGCCCGCTACGGCTACACCGAGAGCCCCGACGTGCCCGCGATCCTCGCCATGGCGCGCGGGATGACCGGCGAGCTGTCGGTCGAGCCGGAGGACACGACCTACTTCGTCTCCCACATCGAGCTGCGCGCCGGCACCGACCCGGGCATGCCGAAGTGGCGCAAGCGGCTCTTCATCGCTACGGCCGGCATCTCCGCCGACGCCGTCGGTTACTTCAACCTGCCGCGCGACCGCACCGTGATCATGGGGTCGCAGATCGACGTGTGAGTCAGTCGCGGCCAGCGTGGAGACCGAAGCGGACCAGCGGTACGACGGCGTGCCACAGCATCACCAGGACGCCGAGGGCCAGCAGCACGTGGCCCGGGACCGCGACCACGGTGGGCCAGGGGTCGTCGGCGCGGCCGCGCAGGTAGGCGGCGAGCACGTAGAACGGGACGGCCGCGGCGGTGAGCAGGAGGCCACGGAGCATGCCGTGGCGTCGCCTCTGGCGTGCGGTCGGTACGTCGTCGGCGGGCGTCATCGGGGTCGGCTCCGGTGGTCTGTGGACGGGTCGGGGGCAAGTCTGGCCCAGTCCCCCATCACCCGTTTGAGAGCACGAGTGTCCACCCGGGGGTGAGGTCGCACCGTGGGCCGCGAGGCAGGCTCGCTCCCATGAACACGACTCCTGACGCTGGTGAGCTTCGATGATCCGCCGCTACCTGGCCGGGATCATCACCGGGACCGGGGACCTGCTGGGTCGCCGCCGCGCCGAGCCCGAATGCTGGTGGGGCGTCTCGGCCGAGGTGCTGCCGAGCAAGCCGATGCACGCTCGCTGAGCGATCTCGGACTTCTTCGCCGATTCTGCTGCGGGCGTCGTACGCCGGCCGCTAGCGTTGCCGTTACCGAACCACTGGAGACCCGAGACTCCAGTGGTTCGGTTTCGTTTTGCCCCGATCCGTCAGCTCGTCCGGTCCTTGTCCTGCGTGCAACGTTCGTGCAACGCGGCACCACCAGAATGGCGCGATGATCGGTCGATGCCTCGCCCTGGTCCGCGCGATCGGTGGCCGTCGCCGGCCCCGGCCGGAGTGCTGGTGGGCGCCCGAGGACGGCTCAAGGTAAAGAGATCTCGATTTCGGCGATTTTGCTGCGGAGGGTGCGCGGCGGTCGCTAGCGTTCCTCCTACCGAACCACTGGAGACCCGAGACTCCAGTGGTTCGGTTTCGTTTTGCCCTGTGTGGCCTGGGTCCTGGGGTTGTGACGCGGGCCACGCTGTGAGTCTTTCGCTTTCGCTGCGGGGCTCCGTGGTGCGTCGGTAGCGTGGGGTTCACCGAGCTGCTGGGGACCCGAGACCCCAGCGGCTCGGTTCCAATTTGCGTCCATGTCGATGGACCGTTGGCAGGGACGCTGCGGGGGTTTCGAGGCTCGGCCGTAGCCGGCCGCGCACCTCAACCGCCGTCGGGTCGGGATGGGTGCGTCGGCGGCGGGGGTTTCGAGGCTCGGCCGTGGCCGGCCGCGCACCTCAACCGCCGTCGGGTCGGGATGGGTGCGTCGGCGGCGGGGGTTTCGAGGCTCGGCCGTGGCCGGCCTCGCACCTCAACCGCCGTGGGTCGGGTGGGGCTAGAGCGGGGTCAGCAGGGCGGCAGGGAGCCACTCCTCGACCGTCAGCCAGCCCCCGGGACGCACCTGGGCGGCGTAGACGACCCGGCCCTCCCAGCCGGTGGCCGCGGGGCGCCACTCGACGAGGAGCCCGGGACGTTTGACGCCCTGGCCGTCGGCGGCGTCGGCGACCCAGCAGTGGCGCATCGGGCAGGGGTCGGGGGCGGGTGGGCCGGTGGTGCGCTCCGACAGCGGGAGGCCTCTCCCCCGTTGGTTCATCCCGCCGGCCATGCGTCCGATCGTCCCACACGATCGAACGTGTGTTCGAAGAAGGGCTAGTCGTCCTCGTCGGTGGCGAAGTCCTCGTTGTGGGTGCCGGGGCGGGGGGCCCAGGGCAGCTCCTTGGCGGGGCGGACGACGACCAGCCGGTCGCCGCGGGCGAGGAGGGCGACGACGGGGTCGAAGTAGCGGTAGACCTGCTCGTCGCGGACGACGGCGATGACCTGGTCGGGGACCGACTGGGGCTGCTTGCCGACCTCGGTGACGAGCAGCTCGCGCTCGGCGACCTCGAGGCCCTCGCCGTAGGTCAGCAGGTCCTCCATCACCGTGCCGAGGGTCGGCGAGAGGGTCGAGAGGCCGATGAGGCGGCCGACGGCGTCGGAGGAGGTGATGACGGAGTCGGCGCCGGACTGGCGCATGAGGGGGGCGTTCTCCTGCTCGGAGACCGAGGCGACGATCCAGGCGTCGGGGTTGAGCTGGCGGACGGTGAGGGCGGCGAGGACGTTGGAGTCGTCGCGGCCGGTGCAGATGATCACCTGGTCGGCCTCCCCCACGCCCGCGCGGCGCAGGACGTCGCGGCGGGTGGCGTCGCCGGTGACGACGGCGAGGCCGTCGGCGTGGGCGTCGGCCAGCGCGATGGCCGAGGGGTCGACGACGACGACGCCCTCGCGGTCGATGCCGTTGCCGACGAGGGTCTCGACGGCGCTCCGGCCCTTGGTCCCGTAGCCGATGACGACGACGTGGTGGCCCATGTTCTTCCTCCATCGGGAGATGCGGATCAGCTCGCGTCCCTGCGAGGCGAGCACCTCGAGCGTGGTACCGATCAACAGCACCAGGAACGCGATGCGGGCGGGCGTGATGACGAACGCGTTGACCAGCCGCGCGGTGTCCGTGACCGGGGCGATGTCGCCGTAGCCGGTCGTGCTGAGCGTGACGGTCGTGTAGTAGAGCGAGTCGATGAGGCTGATCTGGCCGGTCGGGTCGTTGTTGTCGGCGTAGCCGTCACGGTCGAAGTAGACCAGCAGCACGGTCCCGACGAGGATCGTCATCGCCAGCAGCAGCCGGCGGCCGAGCACGAACCACGGCGAGCGGGTGCGCTCGGGAAGGTTGACCTTGCCGCGGGCCGGGTTGGCCGCCGTACCGGTCAGGTGCTCATCCACGCTGCGAACCTAGGGCACGCAGTCGCGCCATCAGCTCGAGCCTCGCGCGCGACGTGTGCTTCTGCGGGAAGACCTCGTCGAAGGCGGCGTTGACCGCCGCGCCGATGAGGACGGCGAGCGCCACGACGTAGAGCCAGAGCAGCACGGCGATCGGCGCGGCCAGCGGTCCGTAGATGGACTTCGAGTCGGCGGCGGTGACGGTGAGGACCCAGCGCAGCACGTAGGAGCCGACGATCCAGGCCACCAGGGTGAAGGTCGCGCCGGGCAGGTTGAAGGTCCAGTTCGTCCGCACCGGCACGGACACGTGGTAGAGCGTGGCCAGGAAGCAGATGCAGACGACGATGACGATCGGCCAGTAGAACGTCATCAGCACGTCGAGCGAGGCAGGCAGCAGGTCGCGGACCAGGTGCGGCCCGGCGACCACCAGCGGCAGCGAGATCGCGCCGGTCACCATGGCCAGGATGTAGAGGACGAAGGCCAGCGCGCGGGTCTTGACGATCCCGCGGTGGCCGCCGAGCCCGTGCATGATCGTGATGGTGTCGACGAAGACGTTGAGCGCGCGCGAGCCCGACCACAGCGACAGCACGAAGCCGAGCGAGATCACGTCGAGCCGGCCGCCCTCGAGGACGTCGTTCATCGTCGGCTCGATGACCTGGTCGACCGCCCGATCGGTGAGGAAGGTGCCGCTCAGGTCGATGACGGCCCGGCGCACCTCCTCGACCTGGTCGGCACTGAACTGGCTGGAGACGTAGCCCACCGCGCCGGCCAGCGCGAAGACCAGGGGCGGCACCGACACCACGGCGAAGAACGCGCCCTCGGCGGCGAGGCCGGTGACGCGGTACTTGAGGCAGGACGAGACCGTCGTGACGATGAGCCGCCACAGGACGTGGCCGGTCCGTCGGGCCCGTTCGGCGAGCACCGAGCTCGGCTTCACCGCCGAGCCGGTGGTCTCCGAGGTCATGCCGACACGCTAACGGCGAGCGGGGCCTGCTTCGTGGAAGCAGGCCCCGCTCGCCGGGAGTGATCTGTCGTACGCCGTCAGGCGCGCGTCACGCGTGGGCCGGGGTCTTGTCGAGCGCCGACGGCGTGGCCGAGGCGGGCTCGTCGTCCGGGGTGTCGTCGACGTCGTCGGCACCGTGGTCGTCGAGCATGGTGGTCTCGTCGAACGGGTCGTCGCCGGCCAGCACCCGGTCGAGCTGGGCGCGGTCGAGGCCGCCGGTCCAGTGGCCGACCAGGACGGTGGCGATGGCGTTGCCGGCGAAGTTGGTGACCGCGCGGGCCTCGGACATGAAGCGGTCGATGCCGACGATGAGGCCGACGCCGTCGACGAGCTCGGGACGGTGCGAGCTCAGGCCGCCCGCCAGGGTCGCCATACCGGCGCCCGTGACGCCCGCGGCCCCCTTGGACGCGATCATCATGAAGACCAGCAGCGAGATCTGCTCGCCGATCGACAGCGGGTCGCCGAGCGCCTGGGCGATGAACAGCGAGGCCATGGTCAGGTAGATCGCGGTGCCGTCGAGGTTGAACGAGTAGCCGGTCGGCACGACGACGCCCACGGTCGGCTTGTCGACGCCGGCGTGCTCCATCTTGGCGATGAGCCGCGGCAGGGCCGACTCGGAGGACGAGGTGGAGACGATGATGAGGAACTCGCGGCCGAGGTACTTGAGCAGCATGAAGACGTTGACGCCGGTCGCGACCTTGAGCAGCGTGCCGAGGACGACGAAGACGAACAGCGCGCAGGTGACGTAGAAGCCGATCATCAGCACGGCCAGGCTCTTGAGGGCGTCGGCACCGGTGGCTCCGACGACGGCGGCCATGGCGCCGAAGGCACCGACGGGCGCGGCCCACATGATCATCGCCAGGACGCGGAACACGACGCGCTGGATGTGCCCGATACCGCGCAGGATCGGCTTGGCCGAGCTGCCCATCTGCTGCAGCGCGAACCCGACGAGCAGCGCGACGAGCAGCGTCTGCAGGACCTCGCCGGAGGTCAGCGCCGAGAGCATCGAGTCGGGGATGATGCCGAGCAGGAAGTCGGTGGTGCTGCCGTGGCCCTCGGCCGCCTGCTCCTGGCCGGAGCTGGCGAGCGCATCGGTCAGCTCGAGGTTGGAGCCCGCGTGCAGGATGTTGCCCACGACCATGCCGATGGCCAGCGCGAACGTCGACATCGTGACGAAGTAGATGAGCGCGAGCCCACCGACCTTGCCGACGCGGGCGGCGCTGGCGACCGAGCCGACGCCGATGACGATCGTGCAGAAGATGACCGGCTGGATCATCATCCGGATCAGGTCGACGAACCCGGTGCCGAGCGGCTTGAGCTCGACGGCGAAGTCGGGGAACGCGATGCCCACCGCGATGCCGGCGACGACCGCCACGATCACCGCGATGTAGAGGTAGTGGGTCCGGTGCTGGACCTTGGTCGGGGTCGTTCCGCCCGTGGTGTCGGTGCTCATGCTGCCTCCCGGCTGGCGTGCTGCCGGGTGGTTCCCGGTCCGGGGTCCACTGTCGTGGGGTGTGTGGCCTGCGTCACCCTTGTGTTCGTTGTGGTCGCGGTCACTTTCGCGTCCGGCCCCACCCCACCCGGTGGTTGCGTCGGTGGAGCGCTGCGGGGGTCTCGACGCGCAGAGACTTCGTCCCTGCGGCTCGACCACCGTCGGCTGGCGATCACCGTGCGGTGATCACCGTGGGCTCAGGTGAGCTCGAGGCCGGGGTAGAGGGGGTGCTTGTCGAGCATCTCGGCGGAGGCGTCCTTGACCTTCTGGGCGACGCCCTCGGCGAGGTCGTAGGAGGCCTTGGAAGGGGTGCCGGCCTTGGTCGTGCCGGCGGTGGTGTTGTCGAGGACGTGGACGATGAGCTCGGCGACCTGGTCGAACTCGTCGTGGCCGAAGCCGCGGGTGGTGAGCGCGGGGGTGCCGAGGCGGATGCCGGAGGTGTACCAGGCGCCGTTGCTGTCGGCGGGGACCGAGTTGCGGTTGGTGACGACGCCGGCGTCGAGGAGGGCCGACTCGGCCTGCCGGCCGGTGAGTCCGTACGACGACACGTCGAGGAGCACGAGGTGGTTGTCGGTGCCGCCGGTGACGAGCGAGGCGCCGCGGGTCAGGAAGCCCTCGGCCAGGGACTTCGCGTTGTCGGCGACCTTGCCGGCGTAGTCCTGGAAGGAGGGCTGGCGGGCCTCCGCAAACGCGACGGCCTTGGCGGCCATCACGTGCGAGAGCGGGCCGCCGAGGACCATCGGGCAGCCGCGGTCGACGCTGG
>NZ_JAURVJ010000024.1 GCF_030655615.1 Nocardioides sp. | reverse complement strand
GGCGACGGCTCCGACCTCGGGTGAGGGAGGTCGTAGCCGTCCCCTGCCTCAGAACAGCGGCACGCCCGGGCGCCCGGCCGGCTTCGGCGTGGCCGCGACGGTGCGGATGCCGAGCCCGTCGATCCGGACCGGAGCCTTGCTACGGGTGACGATCCGGAGCAGGCCCGAGGTCGGCTTCTTGAACGTCTTGATCGCGGCGATCTTCTGGGTCTGCGCCGGGCCGCGCCCCTGGATGGTGACGAGCTTGGTCTTGCCGAGGTAGACGTCGACGCCGCCGAACTTCGGCCCCTTGCTCAGCACCAGCGCGAGCGTGGTGGCCTTGGAGACCTGGTAGGTCAGGACCGAGCCCTTCTTGGCGACCGTCGTGAAGTCACCGCGGAACGTCGCGGCCGACGACTTGCGCTTCCACGGACCCTTGGCGACCTTGAGCGCACGGTCGTTGACCGGCACGTAGAACCGGCGGACGGCCGGCGTCGGGTCGACGTTGCCCGCGGCGTCGGTGGCGACGACCTTGAAGTCGTAGCTGCCGGCACCCAGGCTGCGGAAGGTGATGGCCCCGGTGTTGCAGGGGGCCGTGGCGCCCTTGATCGAGCACGCGTAGGTCGCACCCGGCTCGGCGGTGAACCGGAAGACCAGGTTGCGCGGCAGCTGGATGCTGCCCTGCGACGGTCCGGCGGTGATCCGGGTGTTGGGCGGCGTGGTGTCGCCCGGGTCGACCGCGCTGACGACCAGCGACGCGGCGGTCGAGGCCCCGGTGTAGCGGGGGCTCGTCAGGGTGCCGACGACCGCGTAGGTCCGCGGGGTGGCGGCGGTGAAGGTGCAGGACGCCGCCCCGGCGGTGACGGGCGCGGTGCAGAGCGCGTCTCCGGTGGTCTGGTCGGTGAACGCGACGTCGCCGGTGACGGTGCCCGGGGTGGCGTCGGTGTCGGCCACGGTGACCGACGCGGTGACCGGGCCGACGTCCTCGGCCGTGTCACCGGTGTAGGTGACGGTCGCGGCGTCCTTGGTGACGGTGATCGTGAACGACACCGTCGTGTCGGCGGCGTTGCCGGCCCCGTCGCTCACCGTGACGGTCACCGGGTAGGTGCCGGGGTCGACGGTCGGCTGGCCGGTCACGGTGAAGGTCGTCGTCCCGGGCCGGGTGCCGTCGGCCGACGAGCCGGACTGGGTCAGCACGAGGCCCGCCGGGAGGGCGGGCGCGGTGGCAGTGATGGTGTCACCGTCGACCGCCGACGCCGACGCCGTGATCTGGGGCGTCGTGTCGAGCGGGTCGGAGTGGGCCGCGGTGAACGTGCCACCGGCCGCGTTGCCACCCGTGGTGAGGGTCGGCACCGGCGGGGCGGTGACGACGAGCGACGCCGGGGACGAGGTGCCGGTGTAGCGGGGGCTCGTCAGGGTGCCGACGACCAGGTAGATCCGGGTGGCCGGAGCGGTGAACGTGCAGGACGCGACACCCGCCGTGACCGTGGCGGTGCAGAGCGCGTCGCCCGTGGTCTGGTCGGTGAACGCGACGGAGCCGGTCACGGCGCCGGACGTGGCGTCGGTGTCGGCCACGGTGGCCGAGACCGTGCGGGTGCCGGTCGCACCTGTCGTGTCACCGGTGTAGGTCACGGTCGCGGTGTCCTTGGTGACCGACACCGTGAACGAGACGACCTGGTCGGCGGCGTTGCCGGCCCCGTCGGAGACGGTGACCGTCACCGGGTAGGTGCCGGCGTCGGCGATCGCCGTGCCGGTGATCTGGAACGTCGCACCGGTGGCGGTGGTCGAGGTCGCGTTGACGACGAGCCCGGTGAGCCCGGCGGGGAGACCGATCGTCGCGGTCAGCGCCGAGCCGGCCACGGTGTTGGACTCGGCCGTGACGACCGGGGTGGTCGACAGCGGGTCGGAGGACGGCGCGGTGAACGTCGTGCCGGCCGCGTTGCCGCCGGTGGTCAGCGTCGGGGTGACCGGACCGCTCGGGGTGATGGTGATCGCGGCGTTGTTGAGGTCGTAGAAGTAGTTGTCGACCGCCTCGACCTTGATCCGGCCCTGGGTGGTGGCGACGTTGGGCCAGGTGATGGCCTCGGTGCCGTCGTTGGGGGTGCTCGCGAGGAGGACCGTGGGGTAGGTCAGGCCGCCGTCGGTGGAGAAGGAGACCTTGACGTTGGCGGTCGAGACCGGTGCGGCGGTGGTGCCGGCGACGTCCCAGGTGACCGTGCCGCTCGCGGCACCGGTGACGCTGGTGGCGGCCGTCTGCGACGTGACCTGGAACGGCGTGGTGCCGGCGACGGTGACCGCGACGTCGGCGAACGAGGTGCCGCCGTCGGAGCCGGCGTCGGCGCCGCCGAGGTCACGGGCGGTGAGCCGGAAGTTCATGGTGCGCGCCGAGGTGGGCAGGAACTCCGAGAAGCAGCGCAGGGCCGCCGTGTCGGCCGTGCCCGTGCCGGTGAGGGCCGGGCAGGAGCCGGTGGCCTGGTTGGTCGCGCCCTCGGCCACCTGGGCGACGTCGGGGAAGGACCGGGTGGGGCTGGTGCCGGCCAGGTTGAGGCCCGGCGAGTTGTACTGCACGGTGCCGGCCGGGGTCACGTTGGCGTAGGTGCCGAAGATGCGGAAGAGCGGGCCGCTGGCCTTGGTGGTGCTGTTGAGCGCGGTGCCGGTGCCGGTCTTGACGTCGTTCTGCTCCCACAGGTAGACGAGGGTGTCGCCCGCGTCGTCGGTGGCCGAGCCGGTGAGCTGGAACGGCGTGCGGATCGGGATCGTCTTGGCGGCCGGCGCGGTCACCGTGGGGTTGTGGTTGCCGGTCGGCGTCGGGTTGTTGAACCCGCCGTTGGTCTCGAGGCCACCGTTGTCGGTGGTGCCGACGATGGCGGTGAAGGTGCCGGTGGCGACGGTGACGGTCGGCTTGGGGATGTCGGTCGTGCCGGACCAGGTGATCTGGAAGCCGTTGGTCAGCGTGGGCGTGACGAGGCCCGCACCCCAGAAACCGCCGATGGTCGCGGTCGCGGCGCTGGGCTCGGCCGCCTCGACCGCGGCGTCGAGGCCGGCCTGGGTGTAGCTGGCGAACGGGACGGACTGCGGGGTGCCGCCAGGGAACGAGATGGTGAGCGTCTCGCCGGTGCCGAAGTCGCTCAGCGCGATGTTCTGGATCTCCTGCACGGGGCCGGCGGCCGAGCGCGTGAACGCGGCGATCTCGGTCTGGCTGCGCTGCGAGAAGTAGGGGTCGCTGTGGTTCTGCAGGTTGTCGATGCCGCAGATGCCGGCGTAGGCCATCACGGAGACACCGGAGCCGGGCTCGACCGACGTGCCGGCGTTGCGGTTGCCGCCGGTGCAGCTGCCGGTGGTGCCGTTGAAGGTGTGGTTGCCGGAGAACTGGTGACCCATCTCGTGGGCGACGTAGTCGATGGCGAAGCCGTCACCGGTCGGCGGCGCGAGACCGGTGCAGCCGACGGCCTTGTCGACCGTGCCGACGACGCCGAGGCCGGCGACGCCGCCCCCGTCACCGTCGGGGCCGAAGGCGATGTGGCCGATGTCGTAGGCGTCGGCGCCGATGATCTGGCCGGCGACGAGGCGGTTCTGGTCGAGGATGTCGAGGGTGCCGGTGGGCGCGGTCGTGTTGCAGCCGTCGCTGACCTGGGTCGTGGCGTAGCAGGCGAGCTGGCCGCAGCGTCCGTTGGCGCCGGTGAACTGGGCCGCGGTGTTGAAGTTGAGCGCGTCGTTGCCGGCCACGAGGTTGAGCCGGATGGAGAGGTCGTCGCCGTAGACCTGGTTGACCCGGTTCATCAGCGTCGCCTTCTCGGCGGAGACGATCGGGTTGACCACGGCCTGGTCGGTCGAGGTGGTGAACGACGTCGCGTAGGACGGGTCGGTGATCAGCGCGAGGCGGTAGGTGCGCTGGATCGCGACGGCTCCGGGACCCTCGCCGACGCGCGGGGCGGCGGCAGCGGCGCGCCGGGCGGCGGCCTCGATGCCGGGGAGCTCGGGCTCGACGAGCTTCTGCTGGGGCTCGGGCAGGTCGCTGCCGAGGTAGGACAGGTAGAGGGCGTCGTCGCCCTGGTCGGTCCCCTTGTTGGCCGGGTCGACGTACCAGGAGCCGCCGGTGCCGCGCACCGACGCGTGGAAGCCCATCGGCGTCACGTCGAGACGGATGCTCGCGGGCGCGTCACCGGTGGTCGTGCCGGCGTAGGTGGTGATCTCGGGGTGCGCTGCGGCCAGGCCGGGCTCCATCACCGGGGACTCCGCGACGGCGAACTCGACGAGCTCGCCGCTGGGCGCCGGGACGGACACGGTGACCGGCGCCTTGCCGGCGGTCTCGAGCGGCGCCCGGTCGAGCCGGCTGGACAGCGAGCCCAGGTCGAGGTGGTAGGCGGCGTAGGCCGACGGGGCCACGCGCTGCTCGAGCCCGCCGCGCTGGGCGGTGGGCTTGTCGGAGACCGCGGTCCACACGTCGGACGGGTCAGCGGCTGCGGTGACCACCCGAGGGGCGGAGGCGGCGACGGCGGTCACCGGGACGACGGCGGCGAGGCCGGCGACGACGGCGGCCGCCGTGGTCACCGAGAGCAAGGCGCGTGAACGTGGCTGGAGCGACAACGAGGGTCCTTAGAACGGAGGTTCCCGCAATGTAGGCCCCACCGCCGACAGTCGCAGCGTTTCGCGTACATGAACTCGTGACGGGCCTCTCAGGCTCCGCGGGTCAGACCGCCCGCGTGCGCACCAGCACCCCGATCTTGTCGATCCGGTGCTCCGGGTTGTCGAACTCGTCGGACCAGTAGTTGCCCTCCGCGTGGTCCTCCTGGGTGCGGCAGGTCGAGATCGTGATCATCGCCCGGGTCGGCGTCGCGCCGGGCCGGCCGGGTACGGCGGCGCGCTGCTCGCGGAGCGAGCGGGCGGAGCGGAAGGACGTGATCCGCGTCGTCGTGACGCGGTAGACGTAGACGGTGCGGCCGGCGGTCACCAAGACCCGGTCGCCGCGCTCCAGGTCGGGCAGGAACTCAAAGATCCGCGTCGAGGACGTGCGGTGACCGGTCACCTGGTAGTTGCCGACCCCGCCCGGACCGGTGCCGCCGCGGGGACCGTGCGGACTGGCCGCGACCCCGGTGTTCTGCAGGTCGTGGCCGGGGGCGTCGTCGGTGTAGCCCTCGTAGGAGCGGACCTCGAGGTCGACGATCCCGAGCCTCGGGATGCTCATCCGGGCATCGCGCGGCCGGCCGTCGCTGACGACGTACGCCGGCGGAGCCGGCTCGGGCTCGGGGGCGGGCTGGGGCCCGGGAGCAGGCGTCGCCCGGGTGGTGGGCGGCGGGGCGCCGTCGCTGGTGGGCGCCGTCGCTGGCGCAGCATCCTCTCCCTCGGCCGTCGAGCAGGCCGGGACCAGGAGGAGGACGAGCAGCGCACCCGTGAGGGTCCTGCGGGTCGGACT
Source organism: Nocardioides sp. (assembly GCF_030655615.1). GTDB lineage: Bacteria > Actinomycetota > Actinomycetes > Propionibacteriales > Nocardioidaceae > Nocardioides. The sequence continues at coordinate 13,202 of NZ_JAURVJ010000024.1, read as the reverse complement.
AGAGATCGGCAAGGCGGGGCAGCACCTTCTCGACCACGTCGGTCGTCCAGCCGACCGGGTCGTCGGTGGGCGGGGTGAGGGTGACCGTCTCGACGCCGAGGGCGGCGTAGCCCGCCATGTCGGTGAGGAAGCCGTCGGGGTCGGCCTGCGCGTCGGTCATGACGATGACGCTCTTCTCGATGGCGTCGTAGTCGGTGCCGGCGTCGTCGCAGTGGCGTCGCAGCACGTCGAGCTTGTGGGCCATGACGTCGTGGCCCTCGCCGAAGATGTTGCACATCTGGGCGTACTGGGCGACGAGCCGCAGCGTCTTCCTCTCCCCCGCACCACCGACGAGGATCGGTGGGTGCGGCGTCTGGTAGGCCGGCGGGACGTTGGCCGTCTCGGCCAGCTGGTAGTGCGTGCCGGCGTAGGCGCCGGTGTCGTCGCCCCACATCTGCAGGCACACCTGAAGCGCCTCCTCGAGCCGCTCGAACCGCTCGGAGGTCGAGGGGAACGGGACGCCGAGACCGGCGTGCTCGCGGTCGTACCAGGCCGCGCCGATGCCGAGCATTGCCCGGCCGCGCGACAGCCGGTCGAGCGTCGTGACCTGCTTGGCGAGCAGTCCCGGGTGGCGGTAGGTGACGCCGGTGACCAGCAGGCTGAGACGCACGTTGCTGGTGACGGCGGCGAGGTAGCCGAGGGTGGTGTAGCCCTCGAGCATCGGCTCCGACGGACCGCCGAGGTTCTCCATCTGGAACCAGTGGTCCATCACGGTGAAGAGGGAGACCCCGCCCTCGTCGGCGACCTTGGCCGTCTCGGTCAGCCGGTCCTCGAGCGTGGTCGGCCAGTCGGGGTGGGTGAAGTTCGCGTAGTGCACTCCCAGCTTCATGCCTTCGAGCGTAGAGCGGGGCAGGTGAGACCTGCCACAGTCCGGACGTGACCGACGACGGCGGACCCGACCGCGAGCACCAGCGACCGGACGGGGTCAACGACGCGACGGTCGAGGCGCTCGGCAAGCTGTCGGCCGCCCTCGACCACGTCGAGGACGCACGTGGGCACCTCTACGCCTTCCACCGGCTGTGCGGGAGTGCCGAGTCGACGCTCGAGGAGGCGACGGTGATGCTCCGCGACGCCGGGCACGACGACGTCGCCGACGCGCTCACCGGTGACCTGCTCGGCCGCAACCCGCTGCCCGGTCTCTGGTCGTTCCAGATGGTCGAGGCGTACGACGACGGCTACTACGCCACGGCCAGGCAGATCCAGCAGCGCGCGCTCGACGACCTCGTCGCGGGCAGGCGCCACCTGTTCGAGGCGGAGATGAAGGAGCTGCGTCGTACCCACGGGCGCACGGGCCACGAGGCGACGCCGGAGGACGTGCCCCGCTGACCTACGATCTCGGCCATGGTGCAGCGATGGTGAAGCGACGCATGGTCGGACCGCTCGGGGTGGTCGCCGCCCTGGTCCTCGCGCTCGGGCTCACGGCCTGCGGCGACCAGGAGGACGGCGACGGGTCCGGCGGGTCGGCCGCGGAGCGCACCCACGCCCCGCAGCCCGAGGACCCCAACGGGGCGCCCTGCACCTACACCGCCAGCGGCGAGGCCGCCCGCCCGGTCGAGCAGCCGGCCACGACGGCGGCCTACTCCGGCACCGTCGAGGTGACCATCGAGACCAACCAGGGCGACCTCCACGCCACGCTCGACGCGGCGGCTGCGCCGTGCACGGTCAACTCGTTCACGTCGCTGGCGAGCCAGGGCTTCTTCGACCGGACGACCTGCCCCCGGGTGACCACCGCGGGCATCTTCGTCCTGCAGTGCGGCGACCCGACCGGCACGACCGGCGGCGGCCCGGGCTACCTCTTCGCCGACGAGCTGACGGGGTCCGAGACCTATCCGGCCGGGACGCTGGCGATGGCCAACGCCGGGGCCGGCACCAACGGCTCGCAGTTCTTCGTGGTCTACGGCGACACCGACCTCGACCCCAACTACACCGTCTTCGGCACGATCGACGAGGCGTCGGTCGAGATCGTGGCCGGCATCGCCGCCGACGGCACCGAGGACGGGTCCGGCGACGGGACGCCCAAGACGCCGGTCGAGATCGACTTCGTCGACGTCGGCGAGGCCGTGGCCGGCGACCCCGCCGCCGCGACCACCAGCGCCGCCGCGGACGGCACCTGCGTCTACACCGCCGACGGCACCGGCGGCTCGGGGGCGGACCCGGTCGAGGCTCCCCCGGCCGAGCCGACCGTCGCGGGCACGATCCGCGGCACGATCGTCACCAACCTCGGCAAGCTCCCCATCACCCTCGACGCCGACAAGGCGCCGTGCGCGGTCGGGTCGTTCGTGTCGCTGGCCGAGCAGGGCTTCTTCGACGGCGCACCCTGCCACCGGCTCACCACCGAGGGCATCCTGGTGCTGCAGTGCGGCGACCCCACGGGCGGGGGCGGCGGAGGTCCCGGCTACACGTTCGGCGACGAGCTCACCGGCACCGAGACCTACCCCGCCGGCACGCTCGCCCTGGCCAACTCCGGGCCCGACACCAACGGCTCGCAGTTCTTCATCGTCTACGGCGACAGCGACCTCGACCCGCTCTACACCGTCATCGGCCAGGTCAGCCCGGCCGGCATCAAGCTGGTCACCCGGGCCGCCAGGGCCGGCGTGCAGGGTGGCGGACCGGACGGTGCGCCGAAGAAGGCGGTCACGTTCAGCAGGGTGACGGTCCGTCCGTAGGGCCTGCGGCAGGAATACCCGGTGCACCGGGTATTCCTGCAGTTCGGGGCCGATGCAACACCCCAGAACCGTCGGGACAAGCCCCGAGGTCACCGCGCAGCCCCGCTACAGCGGCCAGCTGACTCCGCTCAGCTCCTCGGACCGGGTCCATGCCGCCTTGGCGAGCTCGGGGTCGATCGCGGCCCGGCTGCGGCCGACCCCGGTCGGCCAGCCGTTCATCTCGCGCAGCCGGTGCGGGCCGAGGTAGGTGTTGCCGGGCACGTCCATGGTGGCGGCGTAGAGCGTCGGCATCGCTCCCTGCAGCGGCTTCATCCCCACGAGCCCGTGGCCCCACGAGCCGACCCAGGCGAACCACCCCTCGCCGCTGCTGGCGGTGATGCTGGTGGCGGTGCTCCCGGGGTGGGCGCCGGTGGCGCGCAGGGTCGAGCCGGCGGCGGTGAGCCGGCGCTGCAGCTCGGCGAGGAAGAGCATGTTGGCCAGCTTGGAGGCGCCGTAGGCGCCGTAGGCCGAGTAGCCGCGCTGCTCCCAGTCGAGGTCGTCGAGGCGCAGGTCGCCGCCCCGGTGGCTCTGCGACGAGACCACCACGACCCGGTCGGTGAGCCGCGGCAGCAGCAGGTTGGCCAGCGCGAAGTGGCCGAGGTGGTTGGTGGCGAGCTGGAGCTCGACGCCGTCGACGCTGCGCGAGAAGGGGACGCCGAGGATGCCGGCGTTGTTGACCAGGACGTCGACGTCGCCGACCTGGTCGGCGAACCGGCGTACGGACGACAGGTCCGACACGTCGAGCACGCGCACCTCCACCGACCCGTCGACCCGGCCGATGTCACGGACCGCCGTGGCTCCCTTGTCGGCGTTGCGGCAGGCGAGGACGACGTGGGCGCCCCGCTCGGCGAGGGTGCGGGCGGCCTCGAGCCCGATCCCGCTGTTGGCCCCGGTCACGACGAACCGGCGCCCGTCCTGGCGGGGGACGTCGGTCCAGGGACCGACGCGCGGGGTCCGTGCCATCAGGCGCCGCTTGCAGCGGGACCGGGCTCGGGCTCGGCGAGCTCGTAGGACACGTCGGAGCCGAGCCCGACGGTCCGCGAGACGGTGCAGATCCGGTCGTGGGTCTGCTTCAGGAAGCGCGGCAGGCTGGCCCGGGCGGCGTCCCCGCCCCCGCCCTCGGGGAAGACGGTGTCGAAGACGAGCCGCAGGTCCTCCATCCGCCCGCCGGACTCGTCGCGCACCTTCTGGCCCTCCGCGCGTACGTCGAACCGGCTCGGCTCGGCCCGGCGCCCGGTCAGCTCCTCGACGTTGATCGCGGCGCAGCCGGCCAGGGCCGCGAGGAGCAGCTCGACCGGGCTGAAGTCGCCGTCGCTGACGCCGACGTCGAGGGTGCCGCCGGCAGCGTTGGTGATCCGGAACGCTCCCGGGCCGACCCGGGTCAGGTGGACGCTGCGCGAGGCGTCGGGGGTGGGGCTCGTCATGGTCCCCAGGCTGCCACGTCCGGCGCCGCCGACACGCCCGGGTTCACGGCCCGCCTTGAACGTGGACGCCGAGTCCGCGACGTTGGAGGGGTCAGAGCACGACAGCGCACGACGAACCCGGAAGAGGTCGAACCCATGCTCACCCTGACCGAGAACGCCAGCACGATCGTCCGCGACATCACCACCCAGCCCGGCTACCCCGACAGCGCGGGTCTGCGGATCACCACCGACGGCGACCCCTCGTCGTTCGCGATCGCCCCGGCCGAGGCCGCCGAGCCGCAGGACCACGTCGTCGAGCAGGCGGGGGCCACGGTGTTCCTCGACGAGCGGGCCGCCGAGCTCCTCGACGACAAGGTCCTCGACGCGGCGGTCGACGACCAGGGGCAGGTCGAGTTCGCCCTCGCCCACCAGGGCTGACGGGACTCCCCGGAGCCGTGCCTCAGGGGCGGGTGCGAGGCTGGGCGGCGTGACGACGACGACGCGCCAGGTCCAGCTCACCGCCCGCCCCCAGGGCACCCCGACCCCGGAGAACTTCCGCACCGTCGAGGTCGACCTCCCCGACCTCGAGGCGGGACAGGTGCTGGTCCGCAACACCTACCTGTCGGTCGACCCCTACATGCGGGGGCGGATGAACGACGTGAAGTCCTACACGCCGCCCTTCGCCCTCGACGCCCCGCTCGAGGGCGGCGCGGTCGGCGTCGTCGAGGAGTCCAGCTCCGACACGGTGCCGGTCGGTGCGACCGTCCTCCACATGGCCGGCTGGCGCGAGCATGCCGTGCTCGGCGAGCGCGAGGCGCGGGTGGTCGACGTCGACACCGCGCCGGCGTCGGCCTACCTCGGTGCGCTCGGCATGCCCGGGCTCACCGCCTGGGCCGGGCTCACCGCCATCGGGCAGCTGCACGACGGCGACACCGTCTTCGTCTCCGGCGCCGCCGGAGCGGTGGGGTCGATGGTCGGGCAACTGGCCAAGAAGCTCGGCGCCGCCAAGGTCGTGGGCTCGGCGGGCTCGGCCGAGAAGGTGGCCTGGCTCGTCGACGAGCTGGGCTACGACGCCGCGTTCGACTACTCCCAGGGTCCGGTTGCCCGGCAGCTCGCCCCGCACGCCCCGGTCGACGTCTACTTCGACAACGTCGGCGGCGACCACCTGGAGGCGGCGATCCTGCACATGGCCGATTACGGCCGGCTGGCCCTCTGCGGGGCGATCGCCGGCTACGACAACCCGGTGCCCGGTCCGCGCAACCTGATGATGGCGATCGCGAAGCGGCTGACGCTGCGCGGCTTCATCGTCAGCGACCACGGCGACCTGGCCGGCGAGTTCTACCGCACGGTCGGGCCCTGGCTCGCCGGCGGCGAGATCCGCTACCGCGAGACCGTGCTCGACGGCCTCGACCGGACCGTCGAGGGCTTCCTGGGGCTGGCCACCGGGGCCAACACCGGCAAGATGCTCATCCGGCTCGGTTAGCCCCGGACCCGCCGGGACTACAGTCCGGGGCCGCCGGCGTCGACGTACTCCTCATGGACACGTCGCCGCGCCCCTTTGTGGTTCCCCCGCGGTTCCTCAAGAACCAACCCGATTTCGTGCCAGAAGTTGCCCGAGGAAGCCTGTGTACCCACCTCACGGCGACCCACACTCGTCCTTTCGGTCATCAGTGACTAGTCACTGGCGGTCGTTTCCCTGGTCCTGAGGACATAAGAGGGCCCAATCCTTCATTTATCCTCAAGATCTGCCGAAGGTAAGGGCATGCGCCGAACCCCCCACACGGCCCTCATGCTGGCCTCCCTCCTGATCACGGCCCTCGTGGCCCTCACCACCTCGCCCTCCTACGCCGCCCCCACCCCGACCGAGCAGGCCTCCCCCGCGGCTCGGACGCCGGGCGCCGGCACCATCGTCGGCTGGGCCAAGGCCCCGTCCGCCGTCCGCGCCGGCTCGGTCTACGCCGCCCGGGTCCGGGTGGCCGGCGCCAACCGCCCCGTCCACCTGCAGCGCAAGGTCGGCAACGGCTGGCGCACGGTGGCCAAGACCCGCTCCAACCGCAACGGTCGCGTGGCGCTCCACTGGAAGTCGCCCCGCGCGACCGGCAAGGTCACCCTGCGCGTCATGGCTCCGCGTCACAACGCCCGCCGCCTGGCCCTCACCTGGGTCCGCGTCGTCGTGGTCCGCGCCGTCCCCAGCGCCAGCCCCGCCAACGGCCCCCTCTCGCCCCTGCTGCGCGAGGTCCTGACGCTGGTCAACAAGACCCGCTCGACGGGCTACTCCTGCGGCGGCGTCGCCTACCCCGCCGTCCCGGCGGTGCAGCTCAACACCAAGCTCAACGCCGCGGCCGGCAAGTACGCCCGCCTCATGGCCGCCCGCGACTGGTTCTCGCACAACTCCCCCAACGGGGCCAGCGCCGGCGACCGGATCGACGCCGAGGGCTACCACTGGATGAGCTACGGCGAGAACATCGCCGCCGGCCACACCGAGGCCGCCTCGGTCGTCCAGGGCTGGCTCGACAGCGACGGCCACTGCAAGAACCTGATGGGCAACTACTCCGAGATCGGTCTCGGCTACGCCTACAACGCCGACTCCTACTACGGCCACTACTGGGTGCAGGACTTCGCCACCCGCTGATCCACCCCCTGCTCGACGGCCCCGCACACTCCCCCCGGTGCGGGGCCGTCGTCACCCCTCCCCGACCCGCCCCACCGGCACCACCCGCTGCACCCGCTGCACCCGTCACACCCTCCCCCCACCGTTCCGAGTCCTTCCCGAGGTCGAGTCATGCGCCGTTCGCCCCACCCCCGCTTCCCGGTTCTCCTCCTGGCCCCCCTGCTGCTGGCCCTCGTGGCCCTCTCGTCCCTGGCCTCGCCGTCGTACGCCGCACAGAAGCCCCGCGCGGCCACCGCGATCACGGGCTGGGCGAGCTCGCCCACCTCGGCCGTCGCCGGCACCGACTACGTCGCCCACGTCGACGTGACCGGCGCGCACCGTGCGGTCCTGCTCCAGCGCAGGGTCGGCGCCTCGTGGCGCACCGTCGACACCGCCCGCTCCTCCCGCAGCGGGCACGCCCGGCTCGCCTGGGACCTCCCGGCCAAGGCCGGCACCGTCGCGCTCCGGGTCCGGGTGACGCGCACCGCCCGGCGTACCGCCGCCGTCACGCCGGCCCGGCTCCTGACCATCCGCAGCACCGTCCGCGACACCGGCACCGAGCCCGGTACCGATCCCGGTACCGAGCCGGCGCCCCCGCCCGTCACCGAGCCCGACCCCACCACCCCCGAGGAGGAGGTCGTCCTCGAGGCGCCCCTCGACGAGGCGCTGGCCCTCATCAACGAGGCCCGGGCGGCGGGCCACACCTGCGGCGACACGGTCTACGCCCCGGCGCCGCCCCTCACCGCCAACGCCCGGCTGGGCCGGGCCGCCGACGACCACGCCGAGCTCATGGCCTCCCAGAACTTCTTCTCGCACACCTCGCTCGACGGCTCCAGCGTCGGCGACCGGCTGACCGCCGCCGGCTACCCCTGGACGACGTACGGCGAGAACATCGCCGCCGGCCGGACCGACGCCGCCTCGACCGTCGCCGCCCTGCTGGCCAGCCCCGGCCACTGCCGCAACATCATGAGCGCCTCGGTCACCGAGGTCGGCCTCGGCTACGCCTACGACGCCTCTTCGACCTACGGCCACTACTGGGTGCAGGACTTCGCGGCGCGCTGACCGGCGGGCCCCCGCTCGGGACGCGGGCTTCCCGGGCCGTCCTAGGCTCGGTCCCATGAGCGTCGCTTCCTCCCGCAGCCTGCTCCGCACCGAAGCCGTCGCTCGCCGCGAGCTGCTCGACGTGACGTCCTACGACGTCACGCTCGACCTCGCGTCGGACGAGGCCACCTTCGCGTCGGGCACCACGATCACCTTCGAGAGCCGCGGCGGATCGACGTTCGTCGACCTCAAGCCCACGGCGGTGACGGGGATCCGGCTCAACGACCGGCCCGTCGACCCCGACCTCCTCGACCGGGGCCGGCTCCCGATCGACACGGTCGCCGGCACCAACGTGCTGGTCGTCGACGCGGTGATGCCGTTCCGCAACGACGGCGAGGGCCTGCACCAGCACGTCGACCCGGCCGACGGGCGCCGCTACGTCTACGGCATGTCGTTCATGGACGCGGCCCCCACCGTCTTCGCCTGCTTCGACCAGCCCGACCTCAAGGCGCCCTACACGCTGCACGTGCTCGCCCCCGACGACTGGGTCGTGGTCGGCAACGCCCCGGCCACCAACCCGGAGAAGGGCCGTTGGGAGATCGGACCGACGCAACCCCTGTCGACGTACTTCGTCACGGTCGTGGCCGGGCCCTACCACCTCGTCCGCGACGAGCACGACGGCATCCCGCTCGGGCTGAGCGCCCGCCAGAGCCTCGCGAAGCACCTCGACAAGGACGCCGACGAGCTCTTCACGATGACCCGTCAGTGCTTCGACGAGTTCCACCGGCTGTTCGGGATCCGCTACCCGTTCGGCGACTACCACCAGGCGTTCGTCCCCGAGTTCAACGCCGGCGCCATGGAGAACCCCGGCTGCGTCACCTTCCGTGACCAGCTCGTCTTCGATACGCGCGTCACCCGCGGCACCCGGATCGTGCGCGCGACGACCGTGGCCCACGAGATGGCCCACCAGTGGTTCGGCAACATCGTGACGCCGACGTGGTGGGACGACCTGTGGCTCAACGAGTCCTTCGCCGAGTACATGGGCAACCGCGTCACCGCCGACGTCACCGAGTACGACGACGCGTGGACCCACGTGGCCTGGTCGCGCCGGCAGTGGGGGCTGCTCGCCGACCAGCGCCCGACGACGCACCCTGTCGCCGGCAACGGCGCCGTCGACGCGGTCGCCGCCCTGCAGAACTTCGACGGCATCTCCTACGCCAAGGGCTCGAGCATCCTCAAGCAGCTGTGCACCTCGCTCGGCGACGGCGTGTTCTTCGCCGGGGCGATCGACCACTTCACCCGCCACCGCTTCGGCAACGCGACGATGCACGACCTCTTCGCCAGCTGGGAGCAGGCCGGTGCCGGCGACCTCGGACCCGTGGTCGACCAGTGGCTGCGCGTCGCCGGTGCCGACGTCATCACCCTCGACCGCGACGCGGGCGTGCTCCGTCGCGAGCCGCCCTCCGACCACCCGGCCGACCGCGCCCACCGCTTCGAGGTCGCGTCGCTCGACAGTGGGGCGGTCACCACCACCGTCGTCGACGTCACCGGCCCCGAGACCGCTGTCGCCGGCGTCTCCGGGGCGGTCGTGCTCGACCCGCGCGAGCAGAGCTGGGGCGTCTACGTCCCCGACACCACCACCGTCAGCCGGCTCCGCGACGAGCTCCCGCTCGTCACCGACGACCTGCTCCGCGCGGCCGTCTGGAACAACCTCAAGAGCGGGTTCAACGAGGCGCTGGTCGCCCCCGACGACGTCGTCGAGCTGCTCGTCGCCGCCTTCCCGGTCCACGACACCGAGGACACGGCCCGCCACACGGTGCCGTGGATGCTCGGCGAGGTGCTGCCCGCTGCGGCACCGGGATCGGTCGCCCGGGTGCACGACGTGACCGTCTCCCTGGTCGGCACGACCGAGCCCGGCTCCGAGCTGCAGCTGTCGGCCTTCCGCACGGCCGTCCGCACGGCCGACGACACGGCGGTACTGCGCGGGTGGCTGACCGACCCGCCGGCGGGCGTCGACGTCGACTCCGACGTGCGCTGGCGGATCCTGGTCCGGCTCGCGATCCTCGGCGGTACCGACCCGGCCGAGCTCGACGCGGCCCTCGCCGCCGACAAGACCGCGGCGACCCAGGTGTCGCACACCGAGGCCGTGACCTCGCTGCCGACGGCGGAGGCCAAGGCCCTCGCGTGGCAGATGTTCAGCGGCGTGGTCGACGTCCCCAACTACGAGCTCGTCGCCGCCGGGCACGGGCTGTGGCGCGGGGGTCAGCACGACGTCACGGCCCCCTACGTCGAGCGCTACTTCGCCGAGCTGCCGGGGACCTCGCAGGTGCGGTCGGGGTGGGTGCTGGCACTCGCAGCCGACGCGTTCTTCCCGGGGACCTTCGTCGACGACGACACCCTCGCGCGCGCCCGGGCGCTGCTGGCCGGCGGGAGCCTCGAGCCCGCGGTGCAGCGCCGCGTCGCCGACCGGGCCGACGAGCTCGCCCGTCGCCTGGCCGTGCGCTCGGCCTACCCGGCGTCGTGAAGGACCGCCGTCCCGGCCCGTCCGTGCGGGTACGGGTCCACGAGGGCGACGTCGCCCGCGAGGACCGCGTCATCACCGAGGAGCCGCTCGAGATCCGGCTGCAGTGGCCCGGCGTGCCCGCACGTCGGGTGTGGGTGACCATGCGGACCCCTGGGCACGACTTCGAGCTCGCTGCCGGCTGGGTGGTGCACGAGGGCATCGCCCCGACCGTCCACGGCGTCGCCTACTGCACCGACACGTCGTTGGCCCCGGAGCAGGAGTTCAACGTCGTCACCGTCACCCTCGACGGTCCGCCCGCGGCCCTCCCCCACCAGCACGACGCCCTGTCGGCCGGCTCGTCGGCGTGCGGCGTCTGCGGCTCCGACAGTGTGAGCAGTGCTCTCGAGACGGTCGGACGTCGCTGGGAGGGCCCGCTGCCCGCGCTCGACGTCGTACGACGCCTTCCCGACGCCCTGCGCCCCCAGCAGAAGCTGTTCGACCGTACCGGCGGCGTCCACGCGGCCGGGCTCGCGACCGCCGACGGCGAGGTCCTGGTCGTGCGCGAGGACGTCGGCCGCCACAACGCGGTCGACAAGGTGACCGGTGCGCGGGTGCTCGCCGGCCTGCCGACCGCCGAGGCCTGCCTCGTGGTCAGCGGGCGCGTGGGCTTCGAGCTGGTGCAGAAGGCCGTGACCGCCGGCATCGGGTCGATGGTGGCGGTCGGGGCGCCGACCAGCCTGGCCGTCGCGCTGGCGGAGCGGGCCGGGCTGGTGCTGCACGGCTTCACGTCGGCGCAGCGCTCGGTCCGCTACACCTGAGGCCGGCCCCCACGGCGTGGGTGCGCCGGGCTGTCGGTGGCCGCCTCTAGCGTTCGGGACATGCGCATCCTCCACACCTCCGACTGGCACCTCGGCCGGTCGTTCCACCGTGAGGGGATGCTCGGCCACCAGGCCGACTGGGTCGACCACCTGCTCGAGGTCGTCGAGTCCGAGCAGGTCGACCTGGTCGTCGTGGCCGGCGACGTCTACGACCGGGCGCTGCCGCCGGTCGACGCCGTACGCCTGGCCGACGAGGCGCTGGTGCGGCTGGCCCGCTCGCGGGCGTCGGTCGTCCTCACCAGCGGCAACCACGACTCCGCGCAGCGGCTCGGGTTCTCCTCGCGGCTCATCGACGCCGCGGGCGTCCACCTGCGCACCGACGTCTCCGCCGTCGGCACCCCCGTCGTGCTCCGCGACGACCACGGCCCGGTCGCGGTGCACGGCATCCCCTACCTCGACCCCCACGCCGTCGCCGAGCCCTGGTCGCTGGCCGAGCGGTCCCACGAGGCCGCGCTGACCGAGGCGATGACCCGCGTGCGACGTGACCTCGCCGCTCGCAGCGGCACCCGCTCGGTGGTGCTCGCCCACGCCTTCGTCGCCGGCGCCCAGCCCTCCGACTCCGAGCGCGACATCACGGTGGGCGGCGTCGCCCGGGTGCCGACGAGCGTGTTCGACGGCGTCGACTACGTCGCGCTCGGCCACCTCCACGGGCCGCACGTGCTGGCCGACCACGTCCGCTACAGCGGCTCGCCGCTCGCCTACTCCTTCTCCGAGGCCGACCAGCGCAAGGGCTCGTGGCTCGTCGACCTCGACGCCGCCGGGCGGGTGCACGCGTCGTGGATCGAGGCGCCCGTCCCTCGGCGGCTCGCCCGGCTGCGCGGCACCATCGACGAGCTGCTCGAGCGCCCCGAGCACGCCTGGGCCGAGGACTGCTGGGTCGAGGCCACGCTCACCGACGTCGGCCGGCCGCTCCAGGCGATGGACCGCCTGCGCCGCCGCTTCCCCCACACGATGGTGCTGTCGTTCGCCGGGGCGCGCCCCGCGCTGGGTGCCCCGCCGGCCGCGGCCACCCACGCCCGGCGCGACCACGAGGTCGCCCACGAGTTCATGGTCGAGCTGCGCGGGGTCGAGCCCGAGGCCGACGAGGTCGACCTCCTCTACCGCGCCGTCGACGCCTGCTGCGACGACCCCGAGGTCGACGCGCTCTTCCGCGAGCCCGTCGACGCCGACGCGGGCGGGTCCGGATGAGGCTCCACCGGCTCCAGGCCCAGGCGTTCGGGCCGTTCGCCACGCGGGTCGACGTCGACTTCGACGAGCTCTCCGAGGCCGGGCTCTTCCTCCTGTCGGGCGCCACCGGCGCGGGCAAGACCAGCGTGCTCGACGCCGTCTGCTTCGCGCTCTACGGCGACGTGCCCGGCGACCGCAGCGCCGCCAAGCGGCTGCGGTGCGACCAGGCCGAGCCCGGGGTCGTCCCGCTCGTCGAGCTCGAGGTGTCCCTGTCCGGGCGCCGCTTCCGCTTCGTCCGCTCGCCCGCGTGGGAACGACCCAAGAAGCGTGGCACCGGCACGACCACCGAGCCCGCCAAGGTGACGGTGTCCGAGCTCGTCGGCGGTGCGTGGCAGCCGCTGTCGAGCCGGCTCGACGAGGCGGGCGACCTCGTGAGCCGGGTGGTCGGCCTCACCCAGACCCAGTTCACCCAGGTGGCGATGCTGCCGCAGGGCCGGTTCCAGGCGTTCCTGCGGGCCCGCTCCGACGACCGCCACCGGCTGCTCCAGCAGCTCTTCCGCACCGGTCGCTTCGAGGCCGTGGAGCGCTGGCTCGCCGAGCGACGCCAGGCGCTCGGACGCGACGACACGCGCCACCACGAACGCGTCGCCGACGTCGTCAGCCGGGCCACCGAGGCCGCGGCCGCGCCGCTGCCCGAGACCATCGACCTCCACGCGCTCAGCCTTGCGGCCGACGACGGCACGCTCCGCGCGTGGGTGGCCGAGGCTGTTGCGGCGAGCGCCGCAGCCGGGGTGGCCGCCGAGGAGCGGCTGGTGG
>NZ_JAURVJ010000181.1 GCF_030655615.1 Nocardioides sp. | reverse complement strand
GAGAGGCTCGGAGTCAAGGATCGCGCAGCGACCGCGAAGCGGCGCCGAAGGCGTCCTTGACGCCGAGACGCGGTCTGCTACGCGCGCGGCCACCCGACCCGGACAACCCGTGACACCACGCGACAGACGTGGCTTCGAGGCTCGCTGCGCTCGCACCTCAGCCGACGTAGGCGCTCGCACCTCAGCCGACGTCGGGACTACGCCGTCACGCGATAGGCGTCGAACACACCCGGAACCCCACGCACGGCCTTGAGGACGGTGTCGAGGTGCTTGGCCTCGGCCATCTCGAAGGTGAAGCGCGACTTGGCGACGCGGTCGCGGGTGGTGGAGAGGTTGGCGGAGAGGATGTTCACGTGGGCGTCGGAGAGCACCATGGTGATGTCCGAGAGCAGACGGGCGCGGTCGAGGGCCTCGACCTGGATGTTGACCAGGAAGGTCGACTGACCCGTCGGCGCCCACTCGACCTCGAGGACCTTCTCGGGCTGGGTCTGCAGCTCGGCGGCGTTGGTGCAGTCGAGGCGGTGGACCGAGACGCCGCCGCCCTTGGTGACGAAGCCGAGGATGTCGTCGGGCGGGACGGGCGTGCAGCACTTGGCGAGCTTGACCCAGACGTCGGGCGAGCCCTTGACGATGACCCCGGAGTCGGAGCCGCCGCTGCCGACGCGGGAGCGACCGCGGCGACCGGTGATGGTGACGGCTTCGGCGAGGTCCTCCTGGACGCCCTCGTCGCCGCCGTTCATCTCGATCACGCGGCGTACGACGGCCTGTGCGGACAGGTTGTTCTCGCCGACCGCGGCGAACAGGGCCGTCACGTCGGCGAGCTTGAAGTGGTCGGCGACCTGGTTGAGCGACTCGTGGGTGAGCAGCCGCTTGATCGGCAGCCCCTCCTTGCGCATGAGCTTGGCGATCTGGTCCTTACCGCGCTCGACCGCCTCCTCGCGGCGCTCCTTGGTGAACCACTGCCGGATCTTGGAGCGCGCCCGCGGTGAGCGGACGAAGGTCAGCCAGTCGCGTGACGGGCCGGCGTTGACCGACTTGGAGGTGAAGACCTCGATCACGTCGCCGTTCTCGAGCGGCGACTCCAGCGGCACCAGGCGGCCGTTGACCCGGGCGCCGATGGTGTGGTGCCCGACCTCAGTGTGGACGGCGTAGGCGAAGTCGACCGGGGTCGAGCCCGACGGCAGCGCGATGACGTCGCCGCGCGGGGTGAACACGTAGGTCTCGGCGCGGTTGATCTCGAAGCGCAGCGACTCGAGGAACTCGCCCGGGTCCTCGACCTCGGACTGCCAGTCGAGCAGCTGGCGCACCCACGTCATGTCGTCGACGTCGCCGCGGCGGTCGGTGTCGCGGCCCTCGCGGCCGTCCTCCTTGTACTTCCAGTGCGCCGCGACGCCGTACTCGGCGCGGCGGTGCATCCCGAAGGTGCGGATCTGCATCTCGACGGGCTTGCCCTGGGGACCGATGACGGTCGTGTGGAGCGACTGGTACATGTTGAACTTCGGCATCGCGACGTAGTCCTTGAACCGGCCGAGCACCGGGTTCCAGCGCGAGTGGAGCACGCCGAGGACGGAGTAGCACTCGCGGTCCTCGTCGACGAGGATGCGGATGCCGACCAGGTCGTAGATGTCGGAGAACTCGCGGCCGCCGACGATCATCTTCTGGTAGATCGAGTAGTAGTGCTTGGGTCGACCGGTGACGGTGGCCTTGACCTTGGCCTCGCGCAGGTCCTTCTCGACCTGGGTGATCACCTCGGCCAGGAAGCTGTCGCGCGACGGCGCGCGCTCGGCGACCATCCGGACGATCTCGTCGTAGATCTTGGGGTGCAGCGTCGCGAACGCGAGGTCCTCGAGCTCCCACTTGATCGTGTTCATGCCGAGCCGGTGGGCCAGCGGGGCATAGATGTCGAGCGTCTCGCGGGCGGTGCGCTCCTGGCTCTTGAGGGGCACGTAGCGCAGGGTCCGCATGTTGTGGAGCCGGTCGGCGAGCTTGATGACGAGGACCCGGATGTCGCGCGACATCGCGACGATCATCTTGCGGATGGTCTCGGCCTGCGCCGAGTCGCCGTACTGGACCTTGTCGAGCTTGGTCACGCCGTCGACCATCTGGGCGACCTCGTCGCCGAAGTCCTCGCGACACTGCTCCAGCGTGTAGGGCGTGTCCTCGACGGTGTCGTGGAGCAACGCTGCGACCAGCGTCGCCTCGGTCATCCCGATGCCGGCCAGGATGGTCGTGACGGCGAGCGGGTGGGTGATGTAGGGGTCACCGCTCTTACGCATCTGGCTGCCGTGCATCTTCTCGGCGGTCGTGTAGGCGCGCTCGAGCAGGGCCAGGTCGGCCTTGGGGTGGTTGGCGCGCACCGCTCGGAAGAGCGGCTCGAGCACCGGGTTGACCCCCGGTCCGCGGGTGCCGATGCGGGCGAGCTTGGCGCGCATGCCGCGCCCCGGGCCCGTCGGACCGGAGGTCGCGTCGGCCGGCGGGCTCTCGGCGGGCACGTCGTGACGTGGCGGCGACTGCTGCGGGGACAACGTACGGCGACCGGTGCTCGGGGCCGTGCGCTCCTCCGTCATTAAGTCAGTCTAGGGCGGGCTAGATGACGGCGAGCGCGGTGATGGGAATGTCGCCCGCGGTCTCGCGCCCGGGCAGGAAAGAGAGCTCCATCAGGACGGCCACACCGACGGTCTCGCCGCCGCAGGCGGCCACCAGGTCGCGGGTGGCGGCCACGGTGCCGCCGGTCGCCAGCACGTCGTCGACGAGCAGCACCCGCTCCCCCGGGGCGACGCCGTCGCGGTGGAGCTCGAGGGTCGCCTCGCCGTACTCGAGCTCGTAGGAGACGGCGTAGGTCTCGCGCGGGAGCTTGCCGGCCTTGCGGACCGGGACGAACCCGACACCGAGGGCTATCGCGACCGGGGCCGCGAAGATGAACCCGCGGGCCTCCATGCCGACCACCTTGTCGACGACCACGGTGCCGTCGGCGTCACGGCCGGCCGCCGCGAGGGCGTCGACGACGGCGGCGAAGCCGGCCGGGTCGCCCAGCAGCGGGGTGATGTCCTTGAAGACGATCCCCGGCTCGGGGAAGTCGGGTACGTCGAGGACCAGCCGGGCGAGGGCGTCGGCGGCGGCGCCTGACCGGTCCACGACGACTACTTCCCGCGCTTGGACTTGGGCTGACGCGTCGGCTGGACGCGACCCGAGGAGCCGCTCTGGCCCAGCGGTCCACGCGAGGGCGGCACGACGCGGCCGCGACCGGCCTCGGTGCTGCCCCCGGCGGAGGGCCGGGACTTGGTCAGGGTCGGCGTCGTGGTCGTCTCGACCTCGTCGTCGTCCAGGTCGAGGTCGTCGTCGACGTCGGGGTCGTCGCCCACCGGCAGGTCGTCGGTGAAGGCGGGGACCGTGGCGTAGCGGTCGGCGGCCGCGCGTTCGCGCGACTTGGCCCGCTTCTCGGCGATCTTGACCTCGTTCTCGGTCGACTTCAGCTGGACGAGCACGCGAGGCGCGAGCACGACCGAGGAGTAGACGCCGACGGCCATGCCGACGAACTGCGACAGGGCGAGGTCCTGCAGCGAGCTGGCGCCGAGCTGGGCGGCACTGATCCACAGGATCGCGCCGATCGGGATCAGCGCGACGATGCCGGTGTTGACCGAGCGGACCAGCGTCTGGTTGACCGCGAGGTTGGCCGCGACGGCGTAGGTCTGGCGGTTCTTGCGCATGTCACGCGTGTTTTCCTTGATCTTGTCGAACACGACGACGGTGTCGTAGAGCGAGAAGCCGAGGATCGCCAGCAGGCCGGTGACCGCTGCAGGCGTCACCTGGAAGCCCGACAGGGCGTAGACGCCCATGGTGATGACGACGTCGTGGATCAGCGCGACGAGGGCCGCGGCCGACATCTTCCACTCGCGGAAGTAGAGCGCGATGAAGAGCAGCACCAGGACGAGGAACACGAACACGCCGAGGATGGCGCGGTTGGCGACGTCCTGGCCCCAGCTCGCGCCGAGCTCGGAGCGGGTGATGTCGTCGTCGTCGACCGGGATGATGCCCTGGATCGCCTCGGCCACGGTGTCGCTCTGCTCGGGGGTGAGCTCCTCGACCTGGATCAGGATCGAGTCGCCGGCGGTGGTGACGACGGCAGCCTCGGTGCCGGGGACCTCGCTGTCGACGACGGCCTCGCGGACGTCCTCGGCCAGCGTCTGCGACGTGTTGTCGGTCGGCACCCGGAACTCGGTGCCGCCGGTGAACTCGATGCCGAAGTTGAGGCCGCGGACGAAGAGCGCGACGAACGCGAGCAGCACGATGCCGCCGGTGATGGAGTACCAGAGCGCGCGACGGTGGACGAAGTCGTAGGACTTGTGACCGTTGTAGAGGTCGTTTCCGAGCCTCGAGAACTTGCCCATCAGGCCCTGCCTCCCACGGTTGCGGCTGACTTCTTCGGGGTGGTCGTCGGCCCGTCGAGGCCGAGGGTGCCCCGGCTCAGGCCGGAGAACCGGTGACCGCTGTTGAAGAAGGTGAAGCGGGCGAGCCACGACACCATCGGCTTGGTGAACCAGAACAGGATCGCCAGGTCGACGATGGTGGTGAGGCCCAGCGCGAAGCCGAAGCCCTTCACCGCGCCGGTGGCGAAGATGTAGAGGACGGCCGCCGAGAGCAGCGACACGACCTGGGCCGCGAGCCGGGTGACCCGGGCGCGCTTCCAGCCGGTCTCGACCGCGACCCGCATCGACTTGCCCTCGCGCATCTCGTCTCGGATGCGTTCGAAGAAGATGATGAAGGAGTCGGCGGTCACACCGACCGCGATGATCAGGCCCGCGATGCCGGGCAGGGTCAGCACGAAGCCGGCGGTCTCGCTGAGCAGCAGGACGAGGGCGTAGGTCACGGCCGCCGCGGCGAGCAGCGACGCGACGACGACGGTGCCGAGGCCGCGGTAGTAGAGCAGGCAGTAGATGAGCACCAGGCCGAGACCGAAGGCGCCGGCGGTGAGGCCCGCGGAGAGCTGGTCCCCGGCGAGGGAGGGCCCGATCGTCTCGGTGTTGGACTCGAACTGGATCGGCAGCGAGCCGTACTTGAGGCTCGTGGCGAGTCCCTTGGCGTCGGCCTCGCTGAACTTGCCGTCGATCTGCGCGTTGCCGTCGGAGATCACCGAGCTGAAGTAGGGAGCCGAGAGCACGACGCCGTCGAGCACCATGGCGAAGTTGTCGCCGTCGGGGCCCTTGGTCAGCTCGCTGGAGACCTGGCCGAAGACGTCCTCGCCCTTGCCGCCGATGTCGAGCGTGACGGAGTAGGCGAGCTGGCCCTGCGGGATGCCGTAGCTGGCGTCCTTGAGGTCGGTGCCCTGGATGACGGCGGGCGAGAGCAGGTACTTGGCGGCCGGGGTGGCGGGCGTGTCGCCCTGGGCCTCCTCGGCCGGCTGGCAGGCGACGAGCGGCTTGAGCGGGTCGTCGACCGGCGCGGCAGGTACGTCGTCGCCGGCGTCGGGGCTCTTCTCGACCGTGCCGTCCTCGTTGCAGACGTAGGCGTTGAACTGGTCGACGTCGGCCTGGGTGTAGCTGCCGCGCATGAACGCGAGGGCCTCGTCGACCGGGGCGACCGCGTTGGCGTCGAAGGACTCGGAGTCGACCGGGGCCGTGGGCGTCTCGCCGCTGGGTGTGTCGGTCGAGGTCGGGTCGGTCGGGGCGGTGGTCGCCTCGGTCGTCGGCGCACTCGTCGGCTCTGTGGTGGGCTCGGTGGTCGGCTCGGTCGTCGAGTTGTCGGCGAAGCCGGGGGCCACGCGGTTGGCCGTGGTCGGTGCGTCGGTCGCCGGGGCACTCGTGGCCGGGGCGCTGGTGGCCGGGGCGCTGGGCGCGGGCGTGCCGGTGGCGCTCGGCGCGACCGGGGCGTTGGGGTCGGCCGTCGACGGGATCGTCGGGTCGGCCGAGGCGGCCTGGCACGGCCGGAAGTCGGAGCAGGCGACGAGGCGGAACCGCAGCTGGGCGGTGCGCTCGACGGTGGCGACGAGGTCGCGGCGCGGGTCGCCCGGGATCTCGACGACGACGAGGTTGTCACCCTGGGTGACGACCTCGGCCTCGGAGATGCCGGAGCCGTTGACGCGCTGGTCAATGATCTTGCGCGCCTCCTCGAGGTTGTCGCCGCTGGGCTCGTTCTCGGCGCGCAGGGTGATGCGGGTGCCGCCCTGGAGGTCGAGGCCGAGGGCCGGCTTCCAGGCGCTCTTGTCAGCGTCGTTGTCCTGGCCGGCCAGGGCCACGAGCCCGTAGAGGATCGCCAAGCCCAGGAGGAACACCACGAGGGTGCGTCCCGGACGGGCCTGCTTCTTCGCCACTGTTGTTCAGCTCTCCTCGGACTCGGACGCCGAGGACGTCTCCGAGTCGTTCGTCGTCTTGTGCAGGTCAGGGGTCTGGGAGTCGGTCGGGGTGTCGGACTCGGGCTGCGGGCCGGCGACGGCACCCAGGGCGACGGTGACCGTCGTACCGGGGGCGAGCTCGATCTCGGCACGGTCGTCGTGGAGCGCCACGATGGTGCCGAAGAAGCCGGAGGTGAGGATGACGGCGTCACCGACGACCAGCTCGGACTGCATCGCGCGGCGGTCCCGCTCACGGCGCACGCCGGGACGGATCACCAGGAGCCAGAAGACGAGAAAGATGCCCACGATGGGCAACAGCGGGACAAGCCCTTCCACGAACGAGACCTCTCAGTGTTGAACGACATCTGGGGATGTCGCACAGGGAGCGCGGCGCCGCTGGAACGCGACCGGCCGACAGACGAGTGTAGCCGTGAGGGTGTGCCCCCGGACCAATTGCCGACCGTCTGCCTAACGTCTCAGGGGTCGAAGAGAGTTCCCTCGTCGGGGGTCCGCGGTGGGGTGAGTCCGAGGTGGTGCCAGGCGGCGGGCGTGGCGATGCGGCCGCGGGGCGTGCGGGCCAGGAAGCCGAGTCGCACGAGGAACGGCTCGGCGACCTCCTCGACGGTCTCGCGCTCCTCCCCCACGGCGACGGCGAGCGTCGACACGCCGACGGGGCCGCCGGCGAACCGCCGGCAGAGCACGTCGATGACGGCGCGGTCGAGCCGGTCGAGGCCGAGCCGGTCGACCTCGTAGAGGTCGAGCGTGGCGTGGGCGACGTCGAGGGTGACGACGCCGTCGGCGCGCACCTGGGCGAAGTCGCGGACCCGGCGCAGCAGCCGGTTGGCGACGCGCGGCGTGCCGCGGGAGCGGGAGGCGATCTCGGCCGATCCCTCGTCGGTCAGGGGTACGTCGAGCAGCCCGGCCGAGCGGTGGACGATGCGGTCGAGGTCGGCCGGCTCGTAGAACTCGAGGTGGCCGGTGAACCCGAACCGGTCGCGCAGCGGCCCGGGCAGCAGGCCGGCGCGGGTCGTGGCCCCGACGAGCGTGAAGGGCGGGATCTCGAGCGGGATCGCGGTGGCGCCGGGGCCCTTGCCGATGACGACGTCGACGCGGAAGTCCTCCATCGCGAGGTAGAGCATCTCCTCGGCGGGGCGCGACATCCGGTGGATCTCGTCGATGAAGAGCACGTCGCCCTCGTTGAGCCCCGACAGGATCGCGGCGAGGTCGCCGGCGTGGGTGATCGCGGGGCCGCTGGTCAGGCGCAGCGGGGTGGTCATCTCGGCGGCGATGATCATCGCCAGCGTGGTCTTGCCGAGCCCGGGCGGGCCGGACAGCAGCACGTGGTCGGGGGCCCGACCGCGGCGGCGGGCGGCTTCGAGCACCAGGCCGAGCTGCTCGCGGACGCGGACCTGGCCGACGACCTCGTCGAGGGTGCGTGGGCGCAGTGCGGCCTCGATCGCCCGCTCGTCGCCGTCGGCCTCGGCGGCCGTGAGCGAGCGCAGGTGCTGTTCCTCGGCGATCTCGAGGTCGTCGTCGTGCACGCAGTCAGCCTGTCAGGCCTTGCTCAGCGCGCGGAGCGCCGCCCGGAGGAGCGCGCCGACGTCGGGCTGGTCGCCCGCCTGGTCGGCGACGGCGTCGATGGCCTTCTCGGCGTCCTTGGGACCCCAGCCCAGGCCGATGAGGCCCTGGTGGACCTGGTCGCGCCAGAGGTCGGCGGCGGCGACCGATCCGAGCGCCGGCGCGCCGGAGCGAGAGCCGGTGGGGGCCCCGATCCGGTC
Organism: Nocardioides sp.; assembly: GCF_030655615.1. Taxonomy (GTDB): domain Bacteria; phylum Actinomycetota; class Actinomycetes; order Propionibacteriales; family Nocardioidaceae; genus Nocardioides. The sequence goes on along the minus strand of NZ_JAURVJ010000181.1, from coordinate 10,037 downwards.
CTTGAGCTCGAGGATGATCCGCTGCGCGCCCTTCTGGCCGATGCCGGGGACGCGGGTCAGGGTCTTGACGTCGTCGCCGGCGATGGCGCGGCGCAGGTCGTCGGGGGCGAGGACGGCGGTGATGGCTTGGGCGACCTTGGGTCCGACGCCGGAGGCGGTCTGGACGAGCTCGAACATCGACTTCTCGTCGTCGTCGACGAACCCGAAGAGGGTCAGGCTGTCCTCGCGGACGACCATGCTCGTCGGCAGCGTCGCCGGCTGGCCGGTGCGGAGGGTGGCGAGCGTGTTGGGCGTGCACATGAGCTCGAGCCCGACTCCCCCGACGTCGACGACGGCGCTGTTGAGCGTGACGCCGGCGACCTGGCCGCGGACGTAGGCGATCATCGGGTCCTCCTGCCGGCCGCGGCGACCGCGGCGTCGATACGGGCCTGGGCGCCGCCGCGCCAGATGTGGGTGATGGCCAGGGCCAGGGAGTCGGCGGCGTCGGCCGGCTTGGGCATCGCGTCGAGCCGCAGGATGCGCGTCACCATGGCGCCCACCTGGGCCTTGTCGGCGCGGCCGTTGCCGGAGACGGCGGCCTTGACCTCGCTAGGGGTGTGCATGGCGACCGGGATGCCGCGGCGGGCGGCGCAGACCATGGCGATGCCGCTGGCCTGGGCGGTGCCCATGACCGTGCTCACGTCGGACCGCGCGAACACGCGCTCGATCGCCACCGCGTCGGGGGCGTGCTCCTCGATCCAGGCGTCGACGCCCTTCTCGATGGTGACGAGCCGCTCGGGCGTGGACAGCGTGGACGACGTACGGATGACGTTGACGTCGACCAGCCGCAGCGGCCGGCCCACGTCACCCTCGACGACCCCCATGCCCATCCGGGTCAGCCCGGGGTCGATCCCCAGCACGCGCACCCGCTCACCGTCCCTGTCTGCCCCGCACACGCCACGTCGAACGTGTGTTCGGGAGACACGCTAGGTGCTGGGTGGCCCCGGGTGGTGGTGCGACACGCGGGAGGTCAGGCGTCGGCGCTCTCGAGCTCGGCCAGCACGTCGTCGGAGACGTCGTAGTTGGCGAAGAGGTTCTGCACGTCGTCGAGGTCCTCGAGGACGTCGAAGAGCTGGAAGAACTTCGCGGCGCCGTCGGCGTCGAGCGCGATCTTGTTGTCGGGGACGAACGACGCCTCGGCCGAGTCGTAGTCGATGCCGGCCGCCTGCAGCGCCGTGCGTACGCCGACCAGGTCGGTCGCCTCGCTGATCACCTCGAGGTTGTCGCCGAGGTCGTTGACCTCGTCGGCGCCGGCCTCGAGCGTGGCCTCGAGGACGTCGTCCTCGCCGATCGTCTTGCCGTCCTGGTCGACCGGCACGAGCACGACGCCCTTGCGGTGGAACAGGAACGACACCGAGCCCGGGTCGGCCAGCGAGCCGCCGTTGCGCGACATGGCGGTGCGGACCTCCATGGCGGCGCGGTTCTTGTTGTCGGTGAGGCACTCGATGAGGATCGCGACGCCGCCGGGGCCGTAGCCCTCGTACATGATCGTCTGGTAGTCGGCGCCGCCGGTCTCGGCTCCGGAGCCGCGCTTGACCGCGCGCTCGATGTTGTCCTTGGTGACCGACGACTTCTTGGCCTTCTGGATCGCGTCGAAGAGCGTCGGGTTGCCCGCGGGGTCACCCCCACCCATGCGCGCCGCGACCTCGATCGTCTTGATCAGCTTGGTCGTCAGCTTGCTGCGCTTGGAGTCGAGCGCGGCCTTCTTGTGCTTGGTGGTCGCCCACTTGGAGTGCCCGGACATGCCTACCTCTTCCACGCTTGCTGTTCTACGGCTGCGTCACGAGGTCCACGAACATGCCGTGGACCCGCGGATCGTCACCGACCTCGGGGTGGAAGGACGTCGCCATGAGCGCGCCCTGTCGCACCATCACGATCCTATCGGGGTCGTCGACCCGGGCCAGCACCTCGACTCCCGGCCCGACCGCCTCGACCCAGGGCGCGCGGATGAAGACCCCGTGCACCGGCCGGTCGAGCCCGGTGACCTCCACCGGTCCCACGAACGAGTCGACCTGCCGCCCGAACGCGTTGCGGCGCACGGTGACGTCGAGTCCGCCGATCGTCTCCTGGCCGTCGGCCCCGTCGAGGATGCGGTCGGCCAGCAGGATCATGCCCGCGCAGGTGCCGAGCACCGGCAGCCCCTCCTTGACCCGCAGCCGCAGCGGCTCGAGCAGGTCGAAGGTACGGGCCAGCTTGGCGATCGTGGTCGACTCACCACCGGGGAGCACCAGGCCGTCGACCGCGTCGAGCTCCGCGGGCCGGCGTACGGCGGTCGCGTCGACGCCGAGCGAGGTCAGCGCTCGCAGGTGCTCGCGGACGTCGCCCTGGAGGGCGAGGACGCCGATCGTCGGGCTGGTCACCTCTCGATCGTAGGGATGGCGACCGGATGCTCAGCGCCCGGCTGCGTACCCCGCCGCAATGTCGGCATCGGAGAGAGCCGCAGTGTAGACGGCTGCTTCGTCGACGGTGCCGGTGAAGAAGTAGTTCGAGGGCTGGCTGGGCCAGGCGTTGACGTTGTCGTACCCGACCCGCCACCAACCGCTGTAGTTCTCGCCGGTCGTCACGCCCGGCAGCGAGCCGGGCACGGCGACGCCGTCGATGTAGAACTTCATCCCGGCGCTGGACAGCGAGGCCACGGCCTGGTGCCACGCATTGTCGTTGTAGGGACCTGCGGAGGTGATGGTCTGCGTCGCACCCGTGTAGACGCCGAAGCTCAAGGCTCCGCTGTTGGTCATGTAGATGTGTCGGTCGTACTGGCCCGACTGACCCGTCCTGGCGCTTCCGAAGCCGATGAGCTTGCCACCGGCCGTCGTCGTCTTGAACCAGATCGAGACCGTGAAGGTGTTGGGTCCCGCGACAGCCGCAACAAGTGGCCCCGAACTGACGTAGCCACTGGAACCGTTCAGGGTGACGGCCGACCCGGTGTCGCGGGCGCACGCCTTGGCGGCGCCGTAGGCTACGCCGCCGTTGTAGGAACCTCCGCGGTTGGTGCCACCCGAGGAGTCAGCAGCACCGAGGTTGAGCGCGCCCTCGTCGAGCTTCCAGTAGAAGAACCGCGATGCAACAGGAGCGGACCCCAGCACAGCAGCGTCGCAGGTGAAGTACTTGTTGGCGGTGAAGGTCGCCGTCGCCGTGTTGTTGTCGACCCAGGCCGCCCAAGCAGGCGCACCCCCGAGCACGAGCGTTCCGAGCACGGCCCCGATCAGCAGCCGGCGGCGCGGCACGCTCCGGGCGGCCACCCGGTCGCCGTGTCGTCGACGACCCGGCGCGCGGCGCTTGCCGCCCGAGCCGGCACCCCCGGAGGTGCCGGGGCCCGGCCCGGGCGTCCCGGAGCCGGTGCCGCGCATGACCAGCACGACCAGCCCCACGCCGACCAGTCCGAGCAGGACGAGCGCCGTACGGCTGGTCAGCCAGGCGATCACGTAGCCCGCGTGGGGCACGTGGAACAGCACGCGCGGGACCTCGGTGACGGTGTAGACCTCTTCGTCGGGCGAGTCGTTGGCGTCACCCTGCAGCGTCAGCAGGTAGGCGCCGTCGTTGCCCGGGGCGACCTCGACCACGCGGTGGGTGACCCGCTCCCCGCCCGAGGTGAGCACCGAGACGATGTCGCCCGTCTCGACGCTCGAGGCAGGGATGGTCCGGCTGAACGCGAGGTCGCCGGTGTCGATCGCCGGAGCCATGGACCCTGAGCGGAAGACCAGGGGCTTGACGTCGAAGACGACGTTGGCGATGCCCGCTAGCAGGCAGATGACCCCGAGGAGGGCCCCGATCGTCAGGGCGGTCTCCCGGGCGATCCGAGCGGGGCGGGAATCGGTCATGTGAGGTCGGTGGTGGCCGAGGCGGTGAAGGTGGCCGCCACCGTCTTGTTCTGGAGGTTGGCCTGCTGGGCACTCGCGATCGTGTTGTCGAACGTGACCTGGAAGCAGAGCGTCTCGATGCCGGTGGACGGCGAGACGAAGGGGACCAGGGCTGCGGTGGGGCGCTTGGCGAGGATCGAGGTCGTGGTCGTGCTGGTCAGCGCAACCCCTCCGGCCGTGGTGATCTCGATGCCGCCGGTGCAGGTCGAGGTGCTGCCGGTGCCCGTCTTGGTGCCGCCGGAACGGATCACGAGCTTGAGCACCGCGGTGCTGCTGTAGATCGCGGCGTCGGCGCCGGTGAGGCCGCCGGTGAGGGTGTACTTGAGCGGCACGGTGCCGCTGTTCTTGATGGTCAGGACCTCGGCCGACGACGCGCCGGGCACCATGTTCGTCATGCCGAGCGTGGTCGTCGCGTAGGCGTTGGCGTCGTTGATCCGGAGGTCGAGCGTGCCGGAGGTGAACGATCCGCCGTTGGCGGTCGCGTCGTCGGTCCAGAAGGCGAACGTGCCCTGGGCGCCGAGACCCGGGACGAGGGCCACGATGGCGACCAGCGAGAGCAGGGCGCGACTGCGGGTGCTCGTGAGACGCGCCCACCAGCCGGTGCGCGGTCTCGTGGCGGCGTGACTACCGCTCGTGCTCCTCATGGGTGCTGCTCCTCGTCGTCGGTCGTGCGTCGGGTGACCAGCAGCGCGCCGAAGCCCAGCAGGAGCAGGGCGAACGGCAGCAGCCAGGGTCGAAGCTGGGCGCCCGTGTCGGGCAGGTTGCCGGAGGCGCCGGCGTTGCCGTCACCGTCCGAGGTGCCACCGCCGCTACCGCCACCGGTGTTGGTACCGGTGTTGGTACCGGCGTCGGAGTCGGTCAGGCGGAGGTCGAACGCGAGGTCGGAGTCGAGCACCATGGTGCCGTTGGGGGCGTCGTAGTCCATCGTCGCGCGGACCTGCACCTTGACCTCGTCGCGCCCGCCGATCGCGTCGTCGTCGATGAGCGCGTGGCGTCCACCCGACTCGATCTCGGTCCAGGGACCGTTGCCGGCTCGAGCGGCGAGCGTGAGCGTCCCGGTCTCGAGGAGGGCGTCCTGCTTGGCACGCTCGACCACGAGCTGGAGGTCGCCCGCGTCGGGGCGGTTGTTGCGGACGTAGAAGGTGCGCTCCCGCACGTCGCCGGGCACCCACCGGATGCGCGGCTCGAACAGCGGAGCCTTCAGGTTCTGGCTCCAGGTGACGCCGTCTGCGCTCACCTGGAGGGTGTCGTCATCGGCACTGGCGGCAGTGACGGTCGCTCCCACCGAGAGCAGCACGAGGCCGACGAGGAGGAGCAGCGTGGTCATGCGTCGCACGGCTCCTCCTGACGATTGGTGGTCCTGGTCGAGCTGGTCCGGCGCCGGTCGCGGAGCGAGCCCACGAACATGCTGAGGGCGTAGAGCCCCAGCGATCCCGCCACGAGGTAGACCAGGGTCTGTCGCTGGTGGCCGGTCAGCCAGTTGTTGGCGTAACCGAGGTAGGGCACGGCGTACCAGAGCTGTCCTCGGATCTGCTCCGGGATGACGGGCTTGGCGTCGGGCGCCTCGTTGGCGTCGCCCTGGGTGGTGAAGGTGACCTTGCCGGTGAGGTCGGTGTTGACGGCGACGACGCGGTGGGTCACGACGGTCGGCTCACCGGAGTGCAGCTGGTAGGTCACGACCGTGCCGATCGCGATGTCCTCAGGATCGACCGGCTTGTCCACCACCAGGGTTCCGGGCGGGTAGTGGGGCACCATCGAGCCGGTGAGGATGGTGTACGGCGTCGCACCCGCGAGGCGGGGCACGAGGACCCCGACGACCAGAGCCGAGAGACACCCCAGGATGGCCGCCCAGAGGAGGACGCCACCCACCCACCGCACCGGCGCCGGCACGCGAGGTGCCGGCTCGGTGCGGCGGTGCGCCGTCACTCCCACGGTGGACACGAGGTGCGTTCTCAGACCTGGATCAGGGGCCGGGGTTCGGGTTGATCTGGGTCAGGCTGACCGTGAGGGTGTTGAGGGTCGCCACGAGGTTCTGGGTGTCGTTGGCGTTGATCTTCGGCGTGCCGGTCTCGTCGGTACCGAACGGAACCGTGGCGACGAAGGTCGCCGTCAGGACCCCGGTGTTGTCGCGCGAGTCGATGACGCCGGCGTTCGCGACGGTCCGCGGGTTGGTGCCGCCGCTGATGGCGTAGGTAGCGGCGTTGGTGATCGAGAACGAGGTCCCGGTCGGCGCCGACGTGAACGCCACGGTCGAAGGCGCGCTCACGGTGGCGGACAGGTTGTCACCCGTGGCGCCGATGGTGAACGTGCACTTCTTGGTGACCTTGTCACCGGGCACGAACAGAGCCACGGTGGTGCCGGCCTTCAGGGCGCCGGGGGCGTAGACCCAGTTGGCGTCGCAGGTGCCGTTGCTGAGGGTGAGCTTGCCGGCCGTGATGGCGCCGCCGTTGGCGGTGCCCGTCGCGGTCCAGTAGGCGAGCGAGCCGGCGCCGCCGAGGAGGAGCACGGCGGCGGTCGAGGCGGCGAGCGCCCCCTTGGTGGTCTTCTTCATGTCGATCCTTCTGGGAGTCGAGCCACCAGAGCGCAGAGATCTCCTGAAGGTCGTCGCACAACACGGCGCAGAGCAGTGCAGCGCGATGACATGTGGGGGGATGTCATACGGTCCGGACACTCGTGGGAGGAACGCCGACCGACAGGGAGTCAGGCGGCGGACCAGGGCTTCGTAGCCCCGGCGTGTCTGGATTGCTGATGCAATTGAAGTCCACCCAGATAAAGGCGTGGGGTACGTACTCAGGACCTAACCTCAAGAACGCCTCAAGGTTACGCGCCATCTGGTTAGAAATCAGTTTGGTTGGGCAACGCGTGACCGAGGACACTCACGAGAGCGCAAGCCGGAGCGCTCCGAGCCGCGTCAGACCGACGTCGGTGTCGTGCGGAGTGGGTCCGTCCGGCTCAAGCACCAGGTACGCCGACTCGGCCGCCTCCGGCCAGGCGGGCAGCCCGCTCACGTCGGGTCGCCCGGTGCGCGCGAACGCCACCCAGTAGTCGGCCACCGCGTCGGACAGCCGACCGTCGCGCCCACCGCTCACCGTGTCGAAGACGTAGGCGCCCTCGGCACCGTGGCCGGAGTAGCCCGAGGCCCGGAAGACGTAGCGGTACGTCGGGGCGCGGCGGCCGTGCGAGACGGCCCGCTCGACGGCGGGCAGGTCGAAGATCAGGTCGTCGAGGACGTCGGCGGCGAACGTGTCGCCGTACGCCGCCTCGAGGGTCGCGTTGCCGTCGCCCCCCAGCGACGCTCGCAGGGCTTCCGGGTCGACCCCGAACGAGCGGTAGTCGTCGTCGGAGAACTCGTCGGCGGTCGTACCGGTCAGGTAGGGGACGCGGGCCTCGGTGCCGTCGGCGAACGCGCGGGAGGACGACGCCGGGAGCACGGCGTCGATGATCGGGGCGTCGCCGGAGAGCGTGTTGAAGGTCGAGGAGAGCAGCCGCTCCGAGGGGAGGGCGCGCAGCTCTGCGGGAGAGAGGCGGGGGAACGCAGCCGCGCCCCGGTCCCGCGCTTCCGACAATGTCAGCGAGCGCTCGTCGCTCGGCGCCGACTCGGCGATCGCCCGCTCGTAGAGCCCGTCGGCGACGGGCGCCGACATCAGGGCGTTGACCGACATCGCGCCGGCGGAGCCGCCGGCCAGGGTCACGTTCCCGGCGTCTCCCCCAAAGGCCTCGGCGTTGTCCCGCACCCATTGCAGCGCGGCGATCTGGTCGAGCAGCCCGAAGTTGGCGACCCGTTCGCGCAGGGCGGGGTGGGCGAAGAAGCCGAGTCGCCCGAGGCGGTAGTTGACGCTGACGAGCACGATGCCGCGCTGCACGAGCGCGCTGCCCTCGCTGATCGCGGTGCCGCCGTTGCCGGCGAAGAAGCCGCCGCCGTGCAGCCACACCACCACCGGCAGCCCGCGGGCGTCGTCGTCGGGGCGGGCGACGTTGAGGAAGAGACAGTCCTCGGACGACTCGGGTCGTTGGGTCAGCGTGCGCGCGCCGAAGTCATAGCTCTTCGGCTGCACGCACGAGGCACCGAAGGCGGAGGCGTCGCGGACGCGACGCCACGGATCGACCGGCTGCGGCGGCCGCCAGCGGAGTCGGCCGGTGGGCGGGGCGGCGTACGGCAGCCCGAGCCAGGAGCGGACCGAGCCGTCGGTCACGCCGCGCACGCGGCCGGACGACGTCGTGACGACGTCGGCGAGCGGCACCGGGGCCTCCGTCGGCGGGGGCGACGTCGACACGGTGACCTCGGGCGCCGTGACGCCAACCCGGTCACCGGGGAGGGCGAGCAGGACGACCACCACAGCCGCGACCGTCACCACGACCGCGAGGGCGGCCGGGAGGAGGTAGCGGCGCACGGGGCGGGGAAGCCCTACCAGCCGCGCTCGGCCAGCCGGTGGGGCTGCGGGATTTCCTCGACGTTGATGCCGACCATGGCCTCACCGAGACCCCGCGAGACCTTGGCGACCATGTCGGGGTCGTCGTGGAAGGTCGTCGCCTTGACGATCGCCTCGGCGCGCTGGGCCGGGTTGCCGGACTTGAAGATGCCCGAGCCGACGAACACGCCGTCGGCGCCGAGCTGCATCATCATCGCGGCGTCGGCGGGGGTGGCGATGCCGCCGGCGGTGAAGAGGACGACGGGCAGCTTGCCGTGGGCGGCCACCTCGGCGACGAGGTCGTACGGCGCCTGCAGGTCCTTGGCGGCGACGTAGAGCTCGTCCTTGGACAGCGACGACAGCCGCCGGATCTCGCCCAGGATCGTGCGCATGTGGGTGACGGCGTTGGACACGTCACCGGTGCCGGCCTCGCCCTTGGAGCGGATCATCGCCGCGCCCTCGGTCAGCCGGCGCAGGGCCTCGCCCAGGTTGGTGGCGCCACACACGAACGGGGCCGTGAACGACCACTTGTCGATGTGGTTGGCGTAGTCGGCCGGGGTCAGCACCTCGGACTCGTCGATGTAGTCGACACCCAGGCTCTGCAGCACCTGCGCCTCGGCGAAGTGGCCGATCCGGGCCTTGGCCATCACCGGGATCGAGACCGTGTCGATGATGCTGTCGATCATGTCGGGGTCGCTCATCCGGCTGACGCCGCCCTGGGCGCGGATGTCGGCCGGGACCCGCTCGAGCGCCATCACCGCGACCGCTCCGGCGTCCTCGGCGATCCGGGCCTGCTCGGCGGTGACGACGTCCATGATCACGCCGCCCTTGAGCATCTCGGCCATGCCGCGCTTGACCCGCGTGGTGCCGGTTCCGGGGGTGTCGTTCGAGAGCTCGGTCATGTCGCCGATCGTACGGCGATCAGACGGTGCCAGGGGATTCGGGGCCACCCGGGTGGGTGGGCTCGACAACAGGCTCGACGACCGGCTCCGCGGCGGGCTCGGCGAGGCCGTCGAGAACCAGCGCCTGGCGTCGTACCTTCTGGATCCGGAAGACCACCGTGTAGGTGTTGGCGGCGACCAGGATCCAGAGGGCGACGTGGAGGAGGACGGGCAGGTCGAAGATGGCCGACAGGCCCGCCGCGACCAGGACGAGCACCAGCCGGTCGGCCCGCTCGGCGAGCCCGCCCTTGGCGTCCATGCCGAGCGACTCGGCGCGGGCGCGGGCGTAGGAGGTCACCGACCCCATGACGAGGCAGTAGATGGAGACGCACTCGTAGAGGTAGCTGTCGCCCGGGCCGGCGAAGTAGAGGGCGAGGCCGCCGAAGATCGCGCCGTCGCCGAGGCGGTCGAGGGTGGAGTCCCAGAAGGCGCCGAACTTGGAGGACCGGCCGAGCTCGCGCGCCATCTTCCCGTCGACGAGGTCGCTGAAGACGAAGGCGGTGATGAACAGGACGCCCGCCAGCAGGTGGCCGGTCGGGAAGAACACCAGCGCGCCAGCGCAGACCCCGACGGTGCCGACGAAGGTCACCGTGTCGGGGCTGATGCCCAGCCGGATGAACAGCTTGACCACTGGCAGCAGTACGACGCCCTGCCAGAAGTCCTTGAACCGGTCCAGGACGCTCGTCTGCAGCACGCGGAGCAGGTTAGGGCATCGATGTGGGACCCACCCTCATCAACAGCGCGTAGTGTCGGTGCACGGAGCCACCCAGGCTCTCCATCAGAGAGACCCC
>NZ_JAURVJ010000180.1 GCF_030655615.1 Nocardioides sp. | reverse complement strand
CCGCGCCGTCGTACGCCGTCCCGCCGCCGGTCCCGTCGTCGGCCCCACCACCCACCGCGCCGCCGCCCTACGTCCCGCCCCCGATCGCCCCTCCCGCGGCCGAGCCCGCGACCCCGCCGTCGGCCCGCCCCTCCGTCCCGACGGGCCCCCAGCGCACCCACGGCAAGCCCCCCGCCCGTCCCGTCGAGCGGCTCCGCCCGCCGTCGGTGTCGACCGAGACCACGGAGGTCACGGTGGCGCCGGCGGCCCCGGGCACGTTCCCGCTGGTCGTCCGCAACGGCTCGACCATCGTCGACTCCTACACGATCGCGATCGTCGATCCCCCGCCCTGGTTGACGATCGAGCACGGCGACACCAACCTGCTCCCCGACGAGTCCCGCCCGGTCCAGGTCACCCTGGCCGTGCGGCCCGGCTCCCTGGCGGTCGCCCAGCGGCTCTCCGTCGTCGCGCGGGTCGCGTCCGAGGTCGACCCGGTCCGAGCCGCCGACGTGCCGCTGGTCCTGGTCGTGCCGCGGGCGGGCCCGGACGCCACCCTGACCTCGCACCCGAGCCTGGTGCGGCTGCAGGACAGCGGTCGCGGCACGTTCGTCGTACGCGTCGACAACCGCGGCAGCAACCACCCGCGGTCCTACCGGATGGCGGCCTCGGACCCGGAGGGCGTGGTCGCGGTCGAGTTCGGTCCGTCGGTGGTCGACGTCGCCGCGGGCGCGGTCGCCGAGACGACCGTGCGGTTCGTGGCCCCCGAGCCGGCTGCCGGGGCGGACGCCTCCCGCCAGCTGACGGTGACCGCGACCGACGAGGCGGGATCGCCGGCCACCCAGGTCACGGTCGCCCAGTCCACGTCGGCCCGGCTCGAGCAGCCGCCCGTCAAGCTGCGCCTCGAGCCGAGCCAGGTGGTCGCCGTCGACGCCGCCACCGCGCGCCTCGACGTCGTCGTCGACAACCGCGCCGGCGTGGAGGACGTGGTCGTGTCGCTGCGCGGTCAGGACCCCGCCCAGGCGGTGTCGTTCGCGTTCGACCACGACGGCTTCCCCCTGCAGGCCGGCCGCGCGGTCCGTCTCGGCATGCAGCTGTCGTCGCGCCCACCGCCGCGCGGGCAGTCGGTCACCCGGCCGTTCACGGTGGTCGCCAGCGCCGGCGGCTCCGAGTCCGAGATCGACGGCAGCTTCGAGCTGTCGTCGCGCCAGGCAGCGATCGTCACGGCGTCGGTGCGACTCGTCCCCGACCACCTGAGGGTCTCCTCGCGCCACGGCGAGTTCACCGTCGAGGTCGACAACCGCCAGGGCCTCGAGCCGCTGGTCGTCGTCCTGTCCGGCGGCGACGAGTTCGGCCGGGCGCGGCTCGCGTTCGCGCCGGTGCAGGTGGCCGTGCCCCCGGGACAGGTCGGGTTCTCGACGATGACCATCTCGCACCCCAAGCCCGACGGCGGCAAGGCCGAGACACGGCGGGTCAGGGTGACGGCGTCCGACGGACCGTCCGCGGTGCACGACGAGGCCATGTTCACGCAGGAGTCGTCGAGCCACTTCCGGCTGTGGGCCTACCTCGTGGCCATCCTCGGCGTCGTCCTCGTCGCCCTCGGCACCGTCGTCGAGGTCGACGACACCGGCCTCGACACCCCTGAGGCCGTCGTCCGCGTGATCGTCGACGACGTCCAGTCCGGGAACACACCGGCCTCCGAGGTCATCCGCGCCGCCGTCGTCGTCGCTGCGCTGGCGTTCGTCCTGCTGGCGATCGTGATGATGCTGTTCGGACTCGTCGGTACGACGGGCCGCGGGCTCCGGGTCGGCGGGATCGTCGCCGCGCTCTTCGGCGCCGCCGCGATCGTCGCGCTGTCGGCCGAGGGCGTCGGCGGCTGGGCGCTGGTCGTCGCGGGCTCCGCCGTCGCGTTCGTCGGCGGCATCATGGTGCGGGCGTCACGATCCTGACGACGCGCTGTTCGCTGCGAGTCGCTGCCAGGTGGCGACGACCGTGTCGGGGTTGAGCGACATCGACTCGATGCCCTGCTCGAGCAGCCAGTCGGCGAGGTCGGGGTGGTCGGACGGGCCCTGGCCGCAGATGCCGACGTACTTGCCTCGCGCCTTGCAGGCCTTGATGGCCAGCTCGAGCATGTGCAGCACGGCGGGGTCGCGCTCGTCGAAGCCGTCGGCCACCAGTGCGGAGTCGCGGTCGAGGCCGAGGGTCAGCTGGGTCATGTCGTTGGACCCGATCGAGAAGCCGTCGAAGTGGTCGAGGAACTGGTCCGCGAGCACGGCGTTGGACGGCACCTCGCACATCATGACGACCTTGAGGTCGTTCTCGCCGCGCACGAGGCCGTTCTCGCCGAGCAGCCGGATGACGCCCTCGGCCTCCTTGAGCGTGCGGACGAACGGGATCATCACCCAGACGTTGGTCAGCCCCATCTCGTCGCGCACGAACCGCAGCGCCTCGCACTCCATCGCGAAGCAGTCGGCGAACTCGGCCGACAGGTACCGCGACGCGCCGCGGTAGCCGATCATCGGGTTCTCCTCGTGCGGCTCGTAGTTCTCGCCGCCCACGAGGTTGGCGTACTCGTTGGACTTGAAGTCGCTCATCCGCACGATCACCGGGTAGGGCGCGAAGGCCGCGGCCAGCATCGAGACGCCCTCGGCGACGCGCTGCACGAAGAACTCGCGCGGGGAGTCGTACGCCGCCACGGCGGCCTGGACCTCGGCGCGCAGCTTGGGCTCGAGCAGCTCCGGGTCGGTCTGCAGGTCGAGCAGCGCCTTGGGGTGGATGCCGATCTGGCGGTTGATGACGAACTCGAGCCGGGCCAGCCCGACGCCCTTGTGGGGCAGCTGGGCGAACGAGAACGCCTGCTCCGGCGTGCCGACGTTCATCATGATCTTGACCGGCAGCTCGGGCATCGCGTCGAGCTCGGTGCGCTCGATGCCGAACTCGAGGATGCCGTCGTAGACGAGACCGGTGTCGCCCTCGGCACACGACACGGTGACCTCGGCGCCGTCGGCGAGCGACTTGGTCGCGTCGGTGGTGCCGACGATCGCGGGGATGCCCAGCTCGCGAGCGATGATCGCGGCGTGGCAGGTGCGGCCCCCGCGGTTGGTGACGATCGCCGAGGCACGCTTCATGATCGGCTCCCAGTCGGGGTCGGTCATGTCGGCGACCAGCACCTCGCCGTCGCCGAACTCGTGCATCTGGTCGACCGAGCGCAGCACCCGGACCGGGCCGGCGCCGATCTTCTGGCCGATCGCGCGGCCCTCGACGAGCACGGTCGCGCCCTTGGTGGTCGAGGCCTCGATCGAGAACCGCTCGAGCGCGCCCGTGCGGCGCGACTGCACCGTCTCGGGGCGCGCCTGGAGGATGTAGATGAGGCCGTCGACCCCGTCCTTGCCCCACTCGATGTCCATCGGGCGCCCGTAGTGCTCCTCGATGACCAACGCGTGGCGGGCGAGCTCGGTGACCTCGTCGTCGGTCAGCGACAGCCGCTGCGACTGGGCCGGCTCGACGTCGACGAACTCCGTCGTGCGGCCGACCGTCGGGTCGTCGGTGTAGACCATCTTGGTCAGCTTGGCGCCGACGCCGCGCTTGAGGATCGCGGGCCGGTCGGCGCGCAGCGCGGGCTTGTAGACGTAGAACTCGTCGGGGTTGACGGCACCCTGGACGACGCCCTCCCCGAGGCCCCAGGCCGACGTCACGAAGACGGCGTCGGTGAAGCCCGACTCGGTGTCCATCGTGAACATGACGCCCGAGGCGCCGACGTCGGAGCGCACCATCTTCTGCACCCCGGCCGACAGACCGACGTCGGCGTGGGCGAACCCGTGGTGGACGCGGTAGGCGATCGCGCGGTCGTTGTAGAGGCTGGCGAACACCTCGCGCACGGCGTGCAGCACGGCGTCGATGCCGCGCACGTTGAGGAAGGTCTCCTGCTGGCCGGCGAAGCTCGCGTCGGGCAGGTCCTCGGCGGTCGCCGACGAGCGGACCGCAAAGCTGGCCTCGCCGCCGCTGCCCTCGGCGAGGGTGTCGTAGGCCTTGCGGATGTCGGCCTCGAGGTCCTCGGGGAACTCCTGCAGGACCACCGCCTCGCGGATCTCCTTGCCGACCTCGGCCAGCCGGCGTACGTCGTCGGTGTCGAGGCCGTCGAGCAGGCCGGTGATCCGCTCGGCCAGACCGGTCTCGCCGATGAAGCGGTGGTAGGCCTCGGCGGTCGTGGCGAACCCGTCGGGCACGCGCACCCCGAGGTCGGTGAGGTGGGAGACCATCTCGCCGAGGGAGGCGTTCTTGCCGCCGACCTGGTCGAGGTCGGACAGGCCGAGTCCGGAGAACCAGCGGACGTTGTCACTCATGGGTTCGTCGTGCCTTCCTGGGCGTCACGTGCCTTGATGCGTTCACGGCTGGGTACGCCGCCGCTGCGCTTGAGGGTCTGGAGGACGAGGGTCGCCATCTCCTCCACCGACTTGGCGGAGGAGTCGATGGTCGGGATCTTGTGGGCCGCATAGAGCTCGCCGGCCTGGCGCAGCTCCCAGCGGCACTGGTCGAGCGAGGCGTACTTGGACCCGGGCCGGCGCTCGTTGCGCACCCGGCTCAGCCGCTCGACCGTCGTGGTGATGCCGAAGCACCGGTCGGCGAGGTCGGCCACCGGCCGCGGCAGGTCGCGCGACTCGAGGTCCTCCTCGACGAGGGGGTAATTGGCCACGAACAGCCCGTGCTGGAGCGCGAGGTACATGCTCGTCGGCGTCTTGCCGCACCGCGACGGTGCCAGCAGCACCACGTCGGCGCGGTCGAGCGCACGCAGGCTCTGGCCGTCGTCGTGCTCGATGGTGAACTCGACCGCCGCCATCCGCGTGTTGTAGCGCTTGATGTCACCCACGCCGTGCAGCCGCGCGACCTCGCGCACCCCCCGCTGCTGCAGCACCCCCTCGACCTTCTCCATGTGCATCTCGAAGAAGTCGATGATCGGCGCCCGCGTGCGCATCAGCTCGTGCCGGATGTGGTCCTCGGCCGCCGTGGTGAACGCCAGCGGCGTCACCGGCCCGTCCATCGCCTCGTCGAGGATCCGCACCACGTCCTGGGCCTCCTCCACGCTCTTGATGAAGGGGATCGTCGTCCGCTCGAAGACCAGGTCGGGGAACTGGATGAGCAGCGCGTTGCCCATCGTCTCGGCGCTGATCCCCGTCGAGTCGGACAGGAAGAACACGGGAACGGCGTGTCCGGCGGACGCATCGGGCTCGAGCGAACTCACGACCTCTCCCTCCCTCGACGGTGGATCGTGGAGATGAACCTAGTCCGCTCCCGGCCTCCGCGTCATCGCGTCTCGCCGACCCATCAGTAGTGAGGGCGACGACCACCGCACCACCGACCCACCTGACCCACGGTGGTCGAGCCGGGCGAGCCCCCGGCGAGCCCGCCTCGAGACCCCCGCCACCGACCCACCCCACCCCACCCACCAGCACCCAAGAAGTTCTTCACAGATCCGTCGACAACACTTTCGAATAACCGCCGATCGGCGTAGAATCGACCCACCCAGGCTCAACCGGCAGTTGCAACGAGTCCTGTGTCGAGGACCTGGGCAGGAGTCTGCCAGTCGAGGGTCTTTCTGGGGCGGGTGTTCAGGCGTAGTCCGATGGCGTCGCACTCGGTCTGGGTCAGCCCGCGAAGGTCGCTTCCTTTGGGCCAGTACTGACGCAAGAGTCCGTTGGTGTTCTCGTTGGTGCCTCGTTGCCACGGCGAGCGGGGGTCGCAGAAGTAGATCGGCACACCGGTCTCGACCCGGAACTGGGCGTGTTGGGCCATCTCGCTGCCGCGGTCCCAGGTGATCGAGCGCAAGAGGTTGCTTGGCAGTGTGGCGATCATCTGAGCCAGGGTGAGTCGTGCTGTCACCGCGGTGTGGCTGCCCGGGATCGGGGCGAGCAGGACATAGCGGCTGGTGCGTTCGACCAGGGTGATGACGCAGCCCTGGCCGTTGCCGCCCATCAGCAGGTCGCCCTCCCAGTAGCCGGGAACGGCGCGATCATCGGCCTCGGCCGGCCTGGAGCGAATGGTGATGTCCTCAGTGATACCCAGGGTCGCTCGTTTGGCTCCGCCCTTACCTGCTTGGGGTTTGCGCTTGTTCCGCGCGGTGCGCAGGTGAGCGGTCAGCTCTCGTTTGAGCTCGCCCTTGGTCTGGACGAACAAGCATTGGTAGATCGTCTCGTGCGACACACGCATCCGCCGGTTCCTCGGGTACAGGCCAGGGAGCTTGTTCGAGATCTGCTCCGGTGACCAGTCTGCGCGCAGCAACTCCCACACCTTCTCGCGCAACGGGTCGTGGTCAAGGCGGCGTGGCTTGGGACGCCTCGCCTTGATCGTGGCGTGACGCTGCGCGGCTTCAGCGTTGTACGCACGTCGATAGCGCTGGCCATCGCCGCGAGCGATCCTCGGGCGCGGTGAGCGGGCCCCGGGGCCGGGGAACCTCTTGCTCACCTCCCTTGAGATTGTGCCGGGATCTCGCCCGACCGTGGCCGCGATCTGCTTCTGGGTCAGCCCCACGCGGTACCCGCGTTCAATCACTCGTCGCTCTTCCAACGTCAACCTCTTGCCTGGCATGTGCTGCAACCTCTCACTGATCGAGTTGCAACAACCGCTGGAATTCGCGCCATGCCCACCGCCCGTCAGCTCACCGACCCGGCCCTCCCCGCGGTCGCCGCAGCCGACGAATGGGCACGCCAAGCCGAGGTCGCCAAGCTCGTCGCCACCCTCGACTGGGCCACCACCCACGAGGCCACCGGCCTGGCAATCGAGCCAGGTGCCGGTGGCTCACCCGGGCTCCAGCTCGGGGGACCCGGCTGCCCCTGGATCAGCGAGACACCTGGGACCTCGCCTGCATCCTCGGACTCTCCGCCGGGTCCGTGACGCGTTACCTCGGCAACGCGTTGGAGCTGCGCTACCGACTCCCCCGACTGTGGCAACGGGTCCTCGACCTCGACATCCCCCTGTGGCGCGCGACCCGGATCGCCGAACGCACCCAGTGCCTACCCCTCGAAGGCGCCGCCCAGGTCGACCAAGCCCTCGCCCACTGCGCCCACACCGTGGTCGAGGCCCAGATCGAGCGCACCGTGGCAGCGGCCCTGGCCGACTTCGCACCCCTCGAAGCCGACCGACGACGCCAGAAAGCCGAAGAGCACCAGCACCTCGACATCGACCTCACCGGACCCCACCTCCTCGACGGCGTCGCCGAGATCCACGGCCACCTCGACCTGGCCGACGCCCTCGACCTGGACGCAGCGATCAGTGCGACCGCCCGACAGCTCACCGACCTCGGCTCCACCGAGTCCCTCGACGTGCGCCGCGCCAGAGCCGCCGGGGAGATCGCCCGAGCCCAGCTCACCCTCGACCTCACCCCCGGTCCCGCCGAACCAGCCACTGCGACCAACGGTGGGCGTGGAGTCACCCTCTACGCCCACCTCGACGCCACCGACGTCGCGTTCCTCGACAACACCCACACCCCGGTCCTCCTCGAGCAGCTCCTCACCTGGTGCCAGACGCCCGGCACCAAGGTCACCATCAAGCCCGTCATCGACCTCAACACCAACCTGACCACCGACAGCTACGTCCCGAGCACCGCCCTCGCCGAACAAGTCGACCTCAGAGACCGACGCTGCGTGTTCCCGTTCTGCACCAGACGCCGCACCGACCGCGACCACCGCATCCCCTACGACACAGCCGAGGACACCGGCGGCGGCACCGACGGCAAGACCGAGTCCACCAACATCGCCCGCCTCTGCCGAGGACACCACCGCGCCAAGACCTTCTCCGCCTGGACCTATGACATGCCAGCCCCCGGCGTCTACCTCTGGCACTCGCCCGGCAGGAAACACCCTGCTCGTCGACCGCACCGCCGAACCCTGACCACCCCGCCCCGACACCCCGCCCACCACCGGCGGGGCTACCGGCATGTCCGTTCACCTCCACGGGCGTGGGCACGACCCAGCCCCAGCGGCGACGATGCAGGGCCCCCACCGACAGACAGAAGCCCCGCATGCCTGAGACACCCCGCACCGTCGGCGGCCGCTACCAGCTCGGCGCGCTGCTGGGCAGCGGCGGCATGGCCGACGTACGCCGGGCGCACGACCCGGTCCTGGGGCGCGACGTGGCGATTAAGCTGCTGCGCACCGACGACACGGTCGACCGGGAGCGCTTCGACTCCGAGGCGCGGCTCGTCGCCATGCTGAACCACGAGAACGTCGTGACCGTCCTCGACGCCGGGGTCCAGGACGGGCTGCCGTGGCTGGCGCTCGAGCTGGTCGACGGCGAGACCATGGCCGATCGCCTGACGACCGGCACTCCGACGCCGCAGGCCCTCGCCGTGCTCGGCGCCCAGGTGGCGGCCGCGCTCCGGCACGCGCACGGCCACGGCATCGTCCACCGCGACGTCAAGCCGGGCAACGTGCTCATCGACGGGACCGACCGCGCCCGGCTCACCGACTTCGGGATCGCCCGGCTCGTCGACGGCGGCGCCTCGCTCACCCTGACCGGTCACACCATCGGGACCGCCGCCTACCTCGCTCCCGAGCAGGTGACCGGCGAGCCGGTCACGACCGCCACCGACGTCTACGCCCTCGGGCTGGTGCTGCTCGAGGGGCTCACCGGGCGCCGTGAGTACGACGGCCCCCCGGTCGAGGCTGCCCTCGCGCGGCTCCACCGCAGCCCGCTCGTCCCCGCCTCGCTGCCGACCGGCTGGCCCGGTCTCATCTCCACGATGACCGCGACGGCGCCGACCGAACGACCCAGCGCCGACGCCGTGGCACGACGCCTCCTCGAGCTCGCGCGCACGTCGGCGGCGACCACCCACGCCCCCGCACGTGCAGCTGAAGCAACCGCCGCCCTCCCCCTCGCACCTATCCCGACCGAGCCCGAGACCGGGGCGCGCCGCCACCGTCTCGCCCTGGTCGCGGTCGCCGCCGTCGTCGCGTTGACGGTCGGGCTGTCGGCGCTGCTGCTCGGCGGCTCCCCCGGAGCCGAGGACCCGGCCTCCGCCGCCGACGCGTCATCGACGGTCCGGACACCGACACCCACCACCACGGCGACGACCGGGACCCTGACCCCGACGGCACCGGCCACCGACGCGACGCCCGTCGCGATCGTCCAGGGCACGTCCAGCCCCCGGACCACGACGGCGAGGAGCAACGCTCAGAAGCCGAAGCCACGTCCGGCCCAGCACCCGGTCAAGCCGAAGCCCGGGCCGAAGGGCAAACCCAAAAGCAAGCCGAAGGGCAAGCCCAAAGGCAAGCCAAGGGGCAAGCCGAAGGGCAAGCCCGGGCCGAAGGGCAAGCCCGGGCGCCCCTGACCCGGCCCCACCCGATCGCCACCCCCCGACTCCTAGGCTGGACCGGTGATCACCAGCACTCCCCCATCGGACGACCAGCCCGACGCCCAGCTCGACGCCCAGCCCGACGCGCAGCCCGACGCTCCCCCCTCGGACGACCAGCCCGACACCCGCACCATGCGCGAGCGCATGCTCGCGGGCGACGACTACATCGCCGACGACCCCGAGCTGGCCGAGTGGAGCCGGGTCGCGCGCGACCTCGCGGCGGCCTACAACGCGACCACGTCCCGGCAGGCGCCGCTGCGCCGCCACCTGCTCGAGGAGCTGCTCGGGTCGATCGGCGAGGACACCGAGATCCGTCCGCCGTTCCAGGTCGACTACGGCAGCCACATCACCATCGGCGCCCGGTGCTTCGCCAACTTCGGGCTGGTCGCGCTCGACGTCGCGACGATCACGATCGGCGACGACGTCCAGATCGGGCCCAACGTCCAGCTGCTCACCCCGACCCACCCGCTCGAGCCGGGCCCGCGGCGCGGCAAGTGGGAGGGCGCGCAGCCGATCACCATCGGCGACAACGTCTGGCTCGGCGGCGGGGTCATCGTCTGCCCGGGCGTCACCATCGGCGACGACACCGTGGTCGGCGCCGGGGCCGTCGTGACGAAGGACCTGCCCGCCCGCGTGCTCGCGGTCGGCAACCCCGCCCGGGTGATCCGCGAGCTGTGAGCGGCATCCACCGATGAGCTGGACGACGTGCTCGGTCGGGCACGCCCACTGGGGGCCGTACGGCGCCGCCGGGCTCCTGCTCGCCCGCGACGCCACGGTGCTCCTGCAGCTACGGGCCGGCTGGGCGCACCACGGCGGCACCTGGTCGCTCCCGGGTGGCGCGCTCGAGCGCGGCGAGTCCCCCGAGCAGGCCGCGCTCCGTGAGGCGCGGGAGGAGCTGGGGCTGGCGGCCGAGGTCGTGGCGGTCCGGGGGTCCCGCGTCGCGGTGTGCGGCGGCTGGCCCTACGAGACCGTGCTCGGCGAGACCCTCGGTGAGGTCGCGACGCGTGACCGGGCCGAGAGCGCGGCGCACCGCTGGGTGCCGGTCGACGACGTCGACGCCCTCCGGCTGCACCCCGCGTTCCGGCTCGCCTGGGACGACCCCGACGCCGTGCTCCGCGACTTCGTCGCCGGCACGCGCACCTAGGCCTCGACCTCGAACTTCACGACCCGCGTCTCGACGTCGGCCTGCGCCAGCCGCACCCGCACGTCGTGCCCGAGCGGCAGCGCCGTCGTGCCCGACACAGGAGCCTCGACGCCGAGCGACCCGACGGTCACCTTGCCGCGGCGCTCGTCCTTCTCGTCGACGCTGACGACCACCCCGTCGAAGCTCTCGCCGATGCGACGGGACAGCAGCCCGGCCTCGACGAGGTCGACCACGGCCCGCTCGTAGGCCGACGCCTTCTGGCCCGAGGTCCGCATCTCGTCGGGCAGGCCCGGCAGCGCGGCGAGCACCCAGTCGGGGACGGGCTCGCCGGCGCACAGCGCGACGCAGACCTCCCCGGCGTAGCGGTCGGCGAGGCGGCGCAGCGGCGCGGTCACGTGGGCGTACTCCGACGCCAGAGCGGAGTGCTGCGGCTCGGCCGGCACCTCGCCGTCGAAGGCGACGTAGCCGCTGCCGCGCAGCAGCCGCGCACTGGCGACGATGACCGCCGCGTGCGCCGGGTTGGCCGGGTCGAGGGAGCGGATGAAGTCGGGGTGCAGCTGCTCGGCCGGCCAGTCGACACCGAGGGCGCGAGCGGTGCGGTGCAGGCGCTGCAGGTCGCGCGGGTCCGGCGGCGGCAGGGTGCGCAGGATGCCGACGCGGGCATAGACCATCAGCGACGCGGCGCCGAAACCGGTGAGCAGCGAGATCTGGGCGTTCCACTCCTCGACGGCGAGCAGCCGGCGGAACTCCAGCCGCCATGCTCCGTCGTCGGTGGTGTCGACCTCCTGCTCGGGCAGCGGCAGCGAGACGCCGCCGCGGGCCGCGTCGCGCAGCAGCCGCTTCTCGCCGATCTCCTTGACCAGCAGCAGCACCTCGGACGCAGAGCCGTCGTCGATCGCGGCCTGCGCACCCTCGTAGGTCAGCTGCGCCGTCGAGCGCACGCGCGCGCGCACCACATCGATGTCGGTGCCCTCGCCGGTCTCGTCGACACGGATCGTCCACAGCAGCGCCGGCCGCACCTGGTCGGGCAGCAGCGAGCCGGCGTCCTCGCTGAGGACGGTCGGGTGCAGCGGCACCTTGGAGTCGGCGCCGTAGAGCGTCTGGCCGCGGCGGTGCGCCTCGAGGTCGACCGGGTCGCCGGGCGTGATGAACGCGGCCAGGTCGGCGATCGCGTAGTGGACCACGTAGCCGCCCGGACGCTCGGCGTCACGCTGGACGTGGAGCGCCTGGTCGAGGTCGCGG
This sequence comes from Nocardioides sp., assembly GCF_030655615.1. Taxonomy (GTDB): domain Bacteria; phylum Actinomycetota; class Actinomycetes; order Propionibacteriales; family Nocardioidaceae; genus Nocardioides. The sequence continues at coordinate 10,481 of NZ_JAURVJ010000180.1, read as the reverse complement.
GCGCCGTCGGGGTCGATCGTGACGAAGGGGATCTCCGTCCGGTCGAGGTCGGGGAGGCGCGGGGACGCCGCCGCTCGCGCGGCCGCCTCCTGGACCTCGGGCGGGAAGTCCGGCGTCACCTCGAGCTCGGCCTGGATCTGCTCGATCCCGTGGCGGAGCGTGGTGACGACGGCACTGTCGTCGGTCCGGACCCGGACCACGCGGCTGCTGGACATGGCCTTAACCTAGCCGCCGTGCTGATCCTGCTCCCGCCGAGCGAGGGCAAGGCCGCACCCCGGCGCGGCAAGCCGCTCGACCTCGGGGCTCTCTCCTCACCCGGGCTGACCGCCGCGCGCGCCCGCGTCCTCGACGCGCTCGTCGCCCTCTGCGCCACCGATCCCGAGCTCGCGGCCCGCACCCTCGACGTACCGAAGTCGCAGGTCGAGCTCGTCGACCTCAACGCGCGGGCCGCCTCGTCACCCACCGCGCGCGCCGACGCCGTCTACACCGGCGTCCTCTACGACGCCCTCGGCCTGGCGACCCTGACGCCCGCCGCCAAGCGCCGGGCGACGTCGCGGGTCGCCGTCACCTCGAGCCTGTTCGGCCTGCTCCGCCCGGGCGACCGGATCCCCGCCTACCGCCTCTCCGGCGACGCCGCGCTGCCCGGCCTCGGCCCGGTCGCCGGCGTCTGGCGCGACGCGCTCGGCCCCGCGGTGACCGGCGCGCTCGGCAGCGGGCTGCTCGTCGACCTCCGCTCGGGGATGTACGCCGCGTTCTGGCGTCCCCCGGCCGACCTCGCCCGGCGCGTGGCCACCGTCCGGGTCCTGCACGAGGTCGACGGCCGGCGCCAGGTCGTCAGCCACTTCAACAAGGCCACCAAGGGCCGCATCGTGCGGGCCCTGCTCGAGGACGGCCGCGACCCGCGCACCCCGGCCGCACTCGCCACGGTCCTCACCGACCTGGGCTGGACCGTCGAGGTGGGCGCGCCGACGGCCAAGGGCACCCAGCTCGACGTCGTCATCACCGAGGTCTGAGAGCGACCAGCCGGTCGATCAGCTCGACGCTGATGGTCGCGAGCTCCCAGCGCCCCCACGCCGGCTGGGCGAGATAGATCCCCTCGTAGGAAACGAGGGTGAACACCCGGTCGCCCACCTCGCTCAGCTCCCACGCCCGGTCCACGTCGAGACCGGGGTACGCCGAGCGCCACACGTCGAGGTAGGCCCCGCGCACCGCCTCCTCCCCGACGGGGCCGAGGTGGTGCGCGGCGCTGAAGCCCAGGTGGCGCGCGTCGAGGAACGGGTGGGCGACGCACGCGTCGGTCCAGTCGAAGAGCAGCGGTGCGCCGCCGGACCACGTGACGTTGCCGAGGTGGAGGTCGCCGTGCACGAGGGTCAGCGGCAGCCCCAGCCCGTGCAGCGTGGTGACCTGCTCGACCAGCCAGGGCTCGACGTCGACCGCGGCCGCGCGCTGCTCGTCGGTCATCGTCGGCCCCTCGACGCCGCGCTCGACCACCCGGCGCAACCCGGCCACGGTCGCGGCCAGCCCACGGTCGGGCGCACCGGCTGCTCGCAACGAAGCCACCTGGTCGCGCGACGCGAGCTGCAGACGCGCGAGCGCGGCGGCGACGTCGGCGACCTGGTCGAGCGTGGGGTCGTCCTCGGACTCGGGGAAGGCCTCGAGCAGCATCCAGGCCCGCTCGGGATCGAGCCCCACCATCCCCGGGGCGATCGCGGGGTCGAGCGCCGCCACCCAGGCGGTGAGCACCGGCTCGGCCCGGAACCCCGCGCACGTCGCCTTGAACCACAGGTCTCGCTCGACCCCGTCCGGGGCACGGACCGCAAAGCGCGCGACCGCGCTCAGGCTCCAGACCTTGACCAGCTCACGCGGCCCGCTCCGCTCCAGGCCCAGCCCGCCGACCACGCCGTCGACCCAGGCGTCGACCTCGTCCACCCAGCCCAGCGCGAACCAGGGCTCCCGGCCGTCGTCGGGCACCAGCCCGCTGAGCAGCTCGCCCACCCGAGCCCGCAGCGTGGTCGCCGCCGCTCCCGACGCGAGGTCGACCTCGTCCGCCCCACGCCACGACATCCCCACCGCCGTCGCCCCGCCGGACCACGCGAGCACGTCGACGACGGTGCCGTCGTCCTCGCGCACCGGCGGTGCGACGAGCACGGCGCCCGGGTCACCGACGGCGGCGACCAGGTCGCGGTGGCTCGGCCAGCGCTCCTCGAGCTCGGGCAGCCGCCCGTCGGCGCCCGCGAGCACCCGCTCGCCGGCCACGTCGACCAGCGCGACCAGGTGCCGGCGCGAGAGCACTGCTCGCTACCAGGTGCCGGCGCCGAACGCGTCCCGTGCGGGCGGCAGCGCGTTGTAGAGGCGCATCGACGCCCGGCCGTCCTCGAACCACGACAGCACCGTCACCGACGCCGGCGTGAGCTCCATCTTGAAGACGGCCTCCAGCGGCGCGTCGAGCGCGTGGGCGACGAGGGTCTTGATCGGGGTGACGTGGCTGACCACCACGACGGTCCGGCCGGCGTGGGCGGCCACGAGCCGCTCGAGGCCGGCGAGCACGCGCGTCTGCACGGTGCGGAAGGACTCGCCACCGCGCGGGGCCGCGTCGAGCGAGCCGAGCCACGCGGCCATCTCGTCGGCGTGCCGCTCCCCCACCTCGCCGAACGTGAGGCCGTCCCAGTGCCCGAACTCCATCTCGGCGAAGCCGGGCTCCTCGGTCACCGCCACCCCGAGCAGCTCGCCGAGGATGTCGGCCGACTCGCGCGTACGGCGTACGGGCGAGGCGACGATGGCGTCGATCCGCTCCGCCATCGGCATCAGCCACTCACCCGCGGCCCGGATCTGGTCGCGACCCTCGTCGCTGAGCGGCGGGTTGTCGCCGCCGAGACCCCCGGAGAACCGTTTGGCCGAGGTGTGCTTGGTGACGCCGTGGCGCACGATGATGACCGTCGTCGCGGCGCCCGCGCCGCCCCAGCCGCGCGCGGGGGGCTTCTCGACCTCCTCGATGAGTGACTCGGCCGGCGGGGCGGCCGGCGGGTCGGCGGGCTCGTCCTCGACCGGTGCCCCCGCCACGGTCACGCCGGACCGCTTGCCGTCGAGCGCCTCGTTGGCCAGCCGGTCGGCGTGCGCGTTGCGCTCGCGCGGGATCCACGTGTACGTCGTCCCGGCCGGCGCCAGGGCGGTGGCCTCCCGTGCCAGCGGGATCATGTCGGGGTGCTTGATCTTCCAGCGGCCCGACATCTGCTCGACGACCAACTTGGAGTCCATCCGGACCTCGACGACGGCGTCGGGCGCGAGCTCGGCGACCATCCGCAGGCCGGCGATCAGGCCGGAGTACTCCGCGACGTTGTTGGTCGCCCGGCCGATCGTGGTGCCGTCCTCGGCGATCGTCGCCCCGGTCGTGGCGTCCTTGAGCACGGCGCCGTAGGCCGCCGGTCCGGGGTTGCCGCGCGACCCGCCGTCGGCCTCGACCAGGACGGCGCGGGGACCGGTCACGAGACCGTCAGGCCCGACTCGGCCGTGCGCACGAGGATCCGTGAGCACTCCTCGCAGCGCACGACGGTGTCCTCGGGGGTCGCGCGGATGACGCCGATCTCTGCGTTGTCGATGCCGATCTGGCAACCGGTGCAGCGGCGCTGCCGCAGCTCGGCGGCGCCGACGCCGTTCTTGCTGGAGCGCAGCTTGTCGTAGAGCGCGACGAGGTCGGCGGGCAGGCCCTCGGCGGCCGGCCCCCGCTCGGTCTCGAGGGCGGCCAGCTCGTGGTCGATGATCGCGGTCTTCTCGTCGCGCTGGACGGCGAGCTCGGCGAGCCGCTCGTCGCTGCCGGTGAGCTTCTGCTCGAGCTCGTCGAGCCGGGCCTGCGCCTCCTCGAGCTGCTCCATGATCTCGAGCTCCTCGTCCTCGAGGGTGCCGATGCGGCGCTCGAGCGACGCGAGCTCGTGCTGCATCCGCTCCAGGTCCTTGGGGTTGGTGACCAGGCCCTGCGCCATCCGGTCGTTGTCGCGGGTACGGCGCGCCTTGACCTGCTCGACGTCGACATCGGCCTTGCGCTGGGCGGCGGTCAGGTCGTCCACCACGACCTGCTGGTCACGACGCTGGTCGTTGACCTCCTCGCGCCCCGCGGTCAGGGTGGCGATCTCGGCGATCTCGGGCAACGACGCCCGCTGGTGACGCAGCTGGTCGGCCCGCGAGTCGATCCGCTGGACGTCGAGGAGTCGGAGCTGGGCCTCGGCCGGAGCCTTCACGATGTCGTCCTCAGGTCGGTCACAGCCGCATTGTCCACGGGTCGGTGACCAGCGTGCTGACCCGGGTCTGCACCGCGTCGCCGAGCTCGTCGGTCAGCCGCGCCGAGAGCGTCGGGAGCCAGGTCCACTCGGCCGCCCAGTGGGCGACGTCGACCAGCGCCGGGCCGCCCTTCTCGACGAACTCGGCCGCCGGGTGGTGGCGCAGGTCGCTGGTGACGTAGACGTCGGCGTCGGTGCCCAGCACGGTGTCGAGCAGGAAGTCGCCCGCCCCGCCGCACACCGCCACGCGCCGGATCCGGCGCTGCGGGTCCCCGGCCACCCGGACCCCGTGGTGGGTCTCCGGCAGCGCCTCGGCGACCGCAGCGGCGAACGTCTCGAGCGTGACCGGCGTGATCGTGCCGATCCGGCCCGTGCCCGTCGTACCGGCCTGGTCGTCGGCGACCTCGACGACGTCGTAGGCCGGGGTCTCGTAGGGGTGCGCAGCCAGCATCGCGGCCACGACGGCCCGCCGGCGGTGGCGCGGGAGCACGACCTCGACCCGTATCTCCTCGACCTCGGCGATGTCGCCGACGGTGCCGATCGTGGGGCTGGACCCCTCGAGCGGCCGGAAGCGGCCCTGGCCGCGCGAGCTGAACGACGCGAAGTCGTAGTCACCGATCGCCCCGGCGCCCGCTTCGGCGAGCGCCGCGCGCACGACGGACGCGGCGTCGACGGGGACGTAGACGGTGAGCTTGTCGGTCGGGTCGTCGGCCGTCGGGGTGATCGGCTGCTGGTCGGCCAGTCCGAGCGCCGTCGCCAGCGACTCCGAGACCCCGCCGGTCGCCTGGTCGGCGTTGGTGTGGGCCGTCAGCAGGGCACAGCCCGCCCCGACGAGCGTCGACAGCGTGCGGCCCTTGGGGGTCGTCGCAGCGAACCCGTGCACGCCCTTGAGGAAGAGCGGGTGGTGCACGACGAGCAGGTCGGCGCCCCACTCGGCGGCCTCGGCGGCCACCTCGGCGGTCGCGTCGACGGCCAGCATCACCTTGCGCACGTCCTGGTCCGGGTCGCCCCAGACCAGGCCGACGGCGTCCCAGGACTCGGCCGTCCGGGGTGGGTACCAGGCGTGGAGGAGATCGGTCAGCACTTGCAGTCGAGGCACGCCGACACCCTACGGGCGCCTATCGTTCGCCCATGATCCTCATCTGGGGCTGGAAGTCCTACGTGACCCTGCTCGCGACCGGCAACCTCGTCTGCGCCCGCTGCCACAACCCCGCGGCCCATCGGCTGCACCAGCTGCGCAAGAAGTTCACGCTCTTCTGGATCCCGCTCTTCACGACCTCGACGAAGTACTTCCTCGACTGCACGTTCTGCGGCCTGCAGAGCACGCTGACGCAGGAGCAGGCCGACCAGTGCGCGGCCCAGCTCAACGCTGCCCACCCGGCCCCGCAGCCGTCCTACGACGCGCAGCAGCAGCCCAAGCAGCTCTGACTCAGTTCACCTGGCGCTCGCGGCCCTCCCAGTAGGGCGCCCGCAGCTTGAACTTCTGCAGCTTGCCGGTGGCCGTGCGGGCCAGCTCGTCGCGGAACTCGATCGAGGTCGGCGCCTTGTAGCGCGCGGCCTTCTCCTTGCACCAGCTGATCAGGTCGGCCTCGCTGACGTCCTCGCCGTCGACCAGCACCACGAGCGCCTTGATCGTCTCGCCCCACTTGTCGTCGGGGACGCCGATGACGGCGACCTCGGCGACCGCCGGGTGGGAGAAGAGCACGTCCTCGACCTCGATCGAGGAGACGTTCTCGCCGCCGGTGATGATCACGTCCTTCTTCCGGTCCTGGATCGTGACGTAGCCGTCGTCGCCGATCACGGCCCCGTCGCCGGTGTGGAACCAGCCGCCGGCCAGTGCCTTGGCCGACTCCTCCGGCTGCTCCCAGTAGCCCTCGAGCACGACGTTGGACTGCGCCAGCAGCTCGCCGCCGGCCACCGGCTCGCCGTCCTCGTCGGACGCCGCCTCGCTCACCGACAGGCGTACGCCGAGCGCGGGAGCACCGGCGCGGGTCAGCAGCGACGCGCGGTCCTCCGGGGGCAGGTCGTCCCACTCGGCGCGGGAGCGGTTGACGGTCAGCAGGGGCGAGGTCTCGGTGAGCCCGTAGATCTGGATGAACTCCCAGCCGAGCTCAGCCTCGACGCGCGCGACGGTCTTGGTCGGCGGCGGGGCACCGGCCATGATGATCCGCACCGTGTCCCGTCCGGGGATCTCGCCCTCCCACGACTGCGCGGCCTCGAGCACCGCGGCCGCCACGGCGGGCGCGGCGCACATCACGGTCACCCCGTGGTCGCGGACGCGACGCAGGATCTCGGCGCCGTCGATCTTGCGCAGCACCACGTGCTTGACGCCGAGCCCGGTCATCGCGAACGGCAGGCCCCAGCCGTTGGCGTGGAACATCGGAAGGGTGTGGAGGTAGACGTCGCGGTCGGTGACGCCGACGTGCATGGCGAAGGTGACCGCGTTGGTCCAGATGTTGCGGTGGGTGATCTGCACGCCCTTGGGCCGCGCGGTCGTGCCCGAGGTGTAGTTGATCGTCGCGGTGGCGTTCTCGTCGGGCTCCCACGCCCGCGGCTCGACGCCCTCCTCGGCGTAGAGGTCGGCGTCGGCGCCGAGCACGAAGCGGTGCTCGGCGGTGACGTCGGCCAGGGCCTCGTCGAGCTCGGGGTCGACGTAGAGCACCCGCGCGCCGGAGTGCTCGACGATGTAGCGCACCTCGTCGGGCTGCAGCCGGAAGTTGACCGGCACGAGCACCCGGCCAGAGGCCACGACCCCGAAGAACGAGGTCAGCAGGCGGGCGCTGTTGTGGCTGACGACCGCGACCCGGTCACCCACCTCGATCCCGAGCTGGTCGAGCCGGGCGGCCTGGCGCCGCGCGAGCGCCCCGAGCTCGGCGTAGGTCAGGTCCCCGAGCGACGGCGCCGGCTGGTCGGGCTCGTCGACCACCCCCACCCTCTCGCCGTAGACCTGCACGGCACGGTCGACGAAGTCGCGGACGGTGAGCGGGACGAGCATCGGGCCTCCTCGATCGGGCGGTGACCCCGGTCACTGTAGTGAGGGTCGTGTTGCGTCGAGGTTGGGCGCGGCCCAGCGCACCGCCGGGCGATGAGAGACCTCTCATCCGCGGCTCACGCGCAGCCCATCGTGGGGCAGGATCGTTCCCGACATGGTGACCAAGTGGCAGTCCATCCTCTTCGCGGCCGTCGTGCTGCCCGTCGGCGGCTTCGTGGCCGGCTCGGTGATGTCCTCGACCGCCGACACCCCGCCCGACCGGCCCGACATCGTCGTGCCCGCCGGCGCGACGTCGGGCGCCACCACCGGCACGAGCCCCACCGGTACGACGAGCCCGTCGACCCCGACGACGACGCGCACCACTGACCCGTCGGACGGCCCGTCGGACGGCCCATCGGACGGCCCGTCGGACGGCCCGTCGGACGGCCCGACCAGCGACGACGGTCCCTCCTCTAGCCCCACCCGGTTCGAGGTCGTGACCCCGTCCCCCAGCAACTTCGACTACGACGACCACGGTGACGACCGCGACGACAACAGCGGCCACGGTGGCGGCGACGACCGCGACGACGACGACAACAGCGGTCACGGCAGCAGCGACAGCGGTGGCGGGGACGACGACAGCGGTCACGGGAGCGACGACGACTGAGCAACCGCCCGAGCCAGCCCGACCGCGCCGGTCGGGCTTCTCGGTGCGCGTCCGGATCACCGCGACCGTCGCGCTCCTCACCGCGGTCGGGCTGGCGCTGGCCGGGACCAGCGTCTTCCTCATCGAGGAGCGGCGCCTCGATGACCGCAGCATCGAGGGCTCGCAGCAGGAGCTCGACGAGTTCGCCAAGCAGCTAGACCCCCTGACCGGCGACGTCCGACCCACGCTCTACGACACGCTCTTCGCGTTCCTGGAGCGCAACGTGCCCGACGCCGACGAGGCCCTGGTCGGCTTCGTCGGCGACGAGCCCGTCGTCGGCAACGGCAACGACGCGCAGGTGCTCCAGGAGGACCCCGAGTTCCGCACGGCTGCGATCCCGCTCGTCGACTCCGGCGGCACCGCGCGCATCGACGACCCCGACCGCGGGCCGCTGCTGCTCAGCTCGCAGCCGGCCACCATCGGCGACGAGCACGGCGCGATGGTCGTGGTGACCTACCTCGACGTCGAGCGCGCCGACCTGCGCGACACGATGCGCACCTACCTCGTCGTCGCCACGCTCGCGCTGCTGCTCATCACCGGGGTGGCCTTCAGCCAGGCCGGCCGGCTGCTGCGGCCGCTGCGGACCCTGCGCGAGACCGCCGACGACATCACCGAGACCGACCTGTCCCGGCGGCTCCCCGTCGCGGGCAACGACGACATCACGGCCCTGACCCGCACCATCAACGGCATGCTCGGTCGGCTCGAGACGGCGTTCGTCGGCCAGCGCCAGCTGCTCGACGACGCCGGCCACGAGCTCCGTACCCCGCTGACGATCCTGCAGGGCCACCTCGAGCTCCTCGACGCCGACGACCCGGCCGAGGTCGCCGAGACGCGCGAGCTGCTGCTCGACGAGGTCGACCGGATGGCCCGCCTCGTCGACGACCTGATCCTCCTGGCCAAGACCGAGCGGCCCGGGTTCCTCACCCTCGCGCCCGTCGACGCCGCCGCCCTCACCGAGGCCGTCGCCGCCAAGGCCGCCGGGCTCGGCGAGCGCGACTGGCGTGTCGACGGCGTCGCCGACGTCACCGTGCCCGTCGACCAGCAGCGCATCACCCAGGCGCTGCTCCAGCTGGCGCACAACGCCGCCAAGCACACGCGTCCGGGCGACGTGGTCGCCGTCGGCTCGGTCCGCGAGGGCGACGCCGTGCTGTGGTGGGTCCGCGACACCGGGCCCGGCGTCGCGGCCGTCGACCGTGAGCGGATCTTCGAGCGGTTCGGCCGGGGCACCTCCGCCGAGACCCGCGACACCGAGGGCTTCGGCCTCGGCCTGGCGATCGTCACCGCGATCGCGCGCGCCCACGGCGGCGACGCCTGGCTCGACGACGACTACCGCGACGGCGCCCGCTTCGTGGTGTCCGTCCCGCTGCCCCCGACCTACCTCCAGCCCCCGCACGACGACTCCGAGGAGACCCGACCCATCGTGGTCCAGCAACCCGTCCGGACCGGCGCCTGATGGCCCGCATCCTGATCGTCGAGGACGAGGCCCGCATCGCCGCCTTCGTCGCCAAGGGCCTGCGCGCCGAGGGCCACACCACCACCGTCGCCACCGACGGCCGACGCGGCCTCGACGAGGCCATGAGCGGGGGTCACGACCTCGTGGTCCTCGACATCGGCCTGCCCGTCCTCGACGGCTACGCCGTCCTCGAGCGCCTGCGTGACCAGGGCTCCAAGATCCCCGTCATCGTGCTCACCGCGCGCGACTCGGTCACCGACACGGTGTCGGCTCTCGAGGGTGGTGCCGACGACTACATGCCCAAGCCGTTCCGCTTCGCCGAGCTGCTGGCACGCGTCCGCCTGCGGCTGCGCCAGCAGTCCCCCGACGCCGGCGCCCAGGGTCAGGAGGCCCTCGAGGCGGGCGGCGTACGCCTCGACCTGCGCACCAGGCGCGCCACCGTCGACGGCAAGGAGCTCGACCTCTCGGCGCGCGAGTTCACCCTGGCCGAGACGTTCATGCTCAACGCCGGCAACGTCTTGTCGCGCGAGCAGCTGCTCGACCACGTCTGGGGCCTCGACTTCGACCCCGGCTCCAACGTCGTCGACGTCTATGTCGGCTACCTGCGCAAGAAGTTCGGCGCCCACACCATCGCCACCGTCCGCGGCATGGGCTACCGCTTCGTGACGAGCCCCGCCTGACGCTGACCCGTCGCCTACGAGCGACGGGTCACCGCACCCCTCGACGCTGACCCGGCGCGTAGACGCGCCGGGTCAGCGCGTGCCTGTGGACAGCTCGCTGACGAGACGGTGACCCGTCGCCTGCAGGGGACGGGTCGGCGTCAGGCGGCGGTGGTGGACCGGGCGGTGAGGGCGAGCTGGCGACGGCGGTGCCGCAGGGCCTCGACGGTGAACACCACGAGGGCCGACCAGACGAGCGCGAACCCGACCCAGCGGCCGGTCGTCATCGACTCCGAGAGCACGACGACACCGAGGCCGAACTGGATGGTCGGGGCGAGGTACTGCAGCAGCCCGAGCGAGACCATCGAGACGCGGGTCGCGGCGGCGCCGAAGCAGATCAGCGGGATGGCGGTGACGATGC
>NZ_JAURVJ010000179.1 GCF_030655615.1 Nocardioides sp. | reverse complement strand
CGCGCCGCGTCGACCGGCTCGCCGACACTGCCGCGCTGGTCGAGGCGGCCGGCCGCCGGGCCCTGACGGTCGCCACCGACGTCGCCGACCCCGACTCGTGCAGCAACCTCGTCGCCCTGGCGATGGAGGAGTTCGGCCGCGTCGACATCCTCGTCAACAACGCCGGGATCGGGACCGCCGTGCCCGCCACGCGCGAGACGCCCGAGCAGTTCCGGGGCGTGATCGACGTCAACCTCAACGGCTGCTACTGGATGGCCCAGGCGTGCGGCCGGGTCATGCAGCCGGGCTCGAGCATCATCAACATCTCCTCGGTCCTCGGCATCACCACGGCAGCACTCCCCCAGGCGGCCTACGCAGCGTCGAAGGCCGGCCTGATCGGCCTGACCCGCGACCTGGCCCAGCAGTGGACCGGCCGCAAGGGCATCCGCGTCAACGCCATCGCCCCCGGCTTCTTCCTCTCGGAGATGACCGACCAGTACCCCGACGGCTACCTCGACTCGCAGCTGCCGCGGATCCCCGCCGGTCGCAAGGGCGACCCGGCCGAGCTGGCCGCGACCGTGGTGTTCCTCGCGTCCGCCGCCGGCGGCTACGTCACCGGCCAGACGCTCGCCGTCGACGGCGGGATGACCATCACCTGACGTCCTCGTGTTTCTCGATCGGCTTGGTCTACATTGACGGGAGCCCCCGCCAGACCCCGTAGGAGAGACATGTCCGTCACCGACCAGCTGCTCGAGAACAACGCCGCGTACGCCGAGAGCTTCAGCGGCCCGCTGCCGCTCCCGCCGTCCAAGAACATCGCCGTGCTCGCGTGCATGGACGCCCGCCTCGACGTCTACGCGATCCTCGGCCTCCAGGACGGCGAGTCCCACGTGATCCGCAACGCCGGCGGGGTCGTCACCGCCGACGAGATCCGGTCGCTCGCGATCAGCCAGCGCCTGCTCGGCACCAAGGAGATCGTGCTCATCCACCACACCGACTGCGGCATGGTGACCTTCGACGACACCGAGTTCCGCGACGGCATCGCGGCCGAGGTCGGCGAGCGGCCGGAGTGGGAGTCCGAGGCGTTCCCCGACGCCGAGCAGGACGTCCGTGACTCGATCGCCCGCATCACCTCCAGCCCGTTCATCCCCCACACCGACCAGGTCCGCGGCTTCGTCTTCGACGTCGCGACCGGCAAGCTCGACGAGGTGAAGTAGCCCGCACCGCTGGACCTCCGACGGCCCGCCCCCCCTCGTGAGGTGGCGGGCCGTCCCCGTCGTGGGGTCCGTACGTCGTCGCCCACCGGCCACCTGATCGTCACCCGCCGGTTCCCTCACCGACCCCTGGCCGCTGGCCGGTACCGAGAGGTTGCGCGTGGACATCCAACGAAAGGAACCACCTGTGCGACGCACACGTACGACCCTGCTCGTGGCCGCCGTGGCCGCCACCGCCACCCTCGGCGTGACGGCGGCGACCGCGGGCCCCGGCGCCCCCGCTCGCGTCCCGACCGGCTTCACCGAGGACCGCTCGGCCGACCTGGCGGCCGCGATCGACCCGGCCAAGCCGCGCAACGTCATCCTCATCATCGGCGACGGCATGGACGACTCGATGATCACCGCCGCCCGCAACTACCAGTACGGCGCCGGTGGACGCTTCCCGGCGCTCGACTCCCTCCCCTTCACGGGCGCGATGACGACCTACGGCCTCAAGGCCGGCGCCGGGCCCGACTACCCCATCGCCTACGTCTCCGACTCCGCCCCGACCGCCAGCGGCTGGTCGACCGGCAAGAAGACGATCGACGGCCGGCTCTCGCAGGGCCCCAGCGCCCTCGCCACGACCCCCGGCGAGAACTACAAGACCGTGCTCGAGCACTACCAGGAGCAGGGCAAGCTCGTCGGCGACGTGTCGACCGCCGAGCTCACCGACGCCACCCCGGCCGCCGCCGCGTCGCACATCAGCCAGCGCGCCTGCCAGGGCCCGACGGACATGACCGTCTGCGCCGTGGAGAAGAAGTCGGCCGGCGGTCTCGGCTCGGTCGCCGAGCAGCTCGTCGACCACGAGATCGACGTCCTCCTGGGCGGCGGCAAGAACCGCTTCGCCCAGGCCACCGACGCCGGTCCCACGGTGCTCGCCGACGCGGCCACCAAGGGCTACCGCCTCGTCGAGGACAAGGCCGCGCTGGACGCCGTCACCTCGCTCGAGGCCGGCCCCGTCCTCGGCCTCTTCACCGGCGGCAACATGACCCCGCGCTTCAACCCGCTCGTCGCCACCCCTCCCCCGGGCTCGGGCGGCCCGACCACGAAGTGCACCGACGCCGACCGCGGCAACCAGCCCGACCTGTCGACGATGACCGCGAAGGCCATCGACCTGCTCGACAACGACAAGGGCTTCTTCCTGCAGTCCGAGAGCGCGATGATCGACAAGCAGGAGCACTCCTCCGACATCTGCGGCGCGATCGGTGACCTCGTCGAGCTCGACGAGACCGTCCAGGTGGCCCTGGACTACCAGGCCGACCACCCCGACACGCTCGTCATCGTCACGGGCGACCACGCCCACTCGACGCAGATCGTGGCCAACCCGGCCGACGACGGCCGCCAGACCGCGACCGTCCAGACGGTCGACGGCGACCCCATGTCGGTGGCCTACTCCACCAACGCGGTCGGCTCCGACCACACCGGCACCCAGATCCGGGTGGCCGCCTCGGGTCCCCAGGCCGCCAACGTCACCGGCGTCATCGACCAGACCGACCTGTTCGGCACCCTCCTCGGCCGGGAGCCGAGCACGCTGCCGGGTCCCGGCGAGCCGACCCCCCTCGAGCCGGCCGTCCAGGTCGCCTCGCTCGGATCGGTCCCCGCGGCCTCGCTGAAGAAGAGGGGCCTGCCGATCTCGGTGGCCGCCGCCGGCGCCACCAAGGTCACCGTCACGCTCCGCAACAAGGGCAAGCTGATCCTCACCAAGGTGCTCCCGTCCCGCGGGGGCGACACCCGGCTCAGGACCGCCAGGAAGGTGACCGGCCCGCTGGTCGTCAAGGTCACCGTCACCGGTCCCGGCGGCTCGGCCACCGACAGCCGGACGGTCCGCACCACCCGCTGACCCGCACCACCTCCCCTCCCGCCGGGCCGGCGTCCGCTCCTGATCTCAGGACGGGCGTCGGCCCGGTCCGTCGTCGGCCCAGCGTGCCCGCGCGTGCAGGTAGGCCGGCGCGCTGCCGTAGCCGAGACGCCCCGCGAGCTCGGCGACCGGCAGCGTCGCCCGCCCGGCCGTGAGGGCAGCCGCCATCGACGAGCGCACCTCGTCGACCAGCTCGCGGTAGCCGACCCCCTCCGCGGCGAGCCGCCGGCGCAGCGTCCGCTCGGTCCAGCCCAGACCCCCGGCGACGTCGGCCATCGGGGCGCCGTCGCGCAGCCGCTGGGTGACGAGCACGCGTACGTCGGCCGCGAGCCCGGTGCGCGCCCGGCGGCGGTCGACCACGTCGCGGCAGACCTCCTCGGCGGTGCGCAGACCCTCGGCACTGCGGTCGGGCAGCGGTCGGTCGAGCTGGTCGGCGCCGAACGTCACCCGGGCCCGTTCGTCCCCCACCTCGAGGACCGCGCCGACCCCGCCCGGCACGAGCCCGTCGAGCACCTGTCGCACCGCCTCGGCGTCGCGCTCCAGCAGGAACCGGCGTACGTCGCGGGGCAGGCCGGCACCGTCGTGCTCGACCACCACGAGGTCGCCGACGACCTCCGCGCTCGGGATCGCGAAGGCGAACGACAGGTCGATGAAGTGGGCCGCGGTCGCCATGGCGTCGAGCACGGTGCGCGAGGACTGCACGGCGAACCCGAAGGCGCCGAAGGTGCCGGCCCGATAGGTCGCGCCGACCGCGAGCCCCACCTCGCCGAGCTCACGGCGCAGCGTGCGCACCACACGGAGCTCCTGGGCGGCCGTGACCTCGCGGTCCGGATCGTCGAGGTCGTGGGGCGCCAGGCCGGTGCCCGCCAGGCAGCGCCGGGCGCCGAGGCCGTGGGCCGCGCCGTAGCGGCAGAGCACGACGATCCCGGCCGCCGCGCGGGCGAACGTCCAGTCGTCGGCGGCGGGCTCGAGACGCATGTCCGGAATTATCAACCCGATCGCCCCGCGACCCTGTTGGGGGTCCGTCGGAGCGGCCTAGGTTCGAGGCATGCCAGACACCAGCAGTCCCCGCGTCGTGGTCGTCGGAGCCGGCTTCGGCGGCCTCGGCGCCGCACGCGCCCTCCGCGAGCGCGGGATCACCGACGTCACGATCCTCGAGCGCTCCGACGCGGTCGGCGGGGTCTGGCGCGACAACACCTACCCGGGCGCGGCCTGCGACGTGCCGTCGCCGCTCTACTCGTGGTCGTGGGCGATCAACCCCGCGTGGGGCCGGCGCTACTCCCAGCAGCCCGAGATCCTCGCCTACCTCCGCGACGCCGCCGAGCGCGAAGGGCTGACCGACCTCGTCGTCACCGGCGCCGAGGTCACCTCCTGCACCTGGGACGCCGACACCGCGACCTGGCAGGTCGCGTGCGCCGACGGGACGACGTACGACGCCGACGTGGTCGTCCCGGCCCTCGGCCAGCTCTCCAACCCGGTGGTGCCTCGCCTCCCCGGCATCGAGGACTTCGCGGGTCCGACGTTCCACTCCGCGCAGTGGCGCCACGACGTCGACCTAGCCGGCCAGCGGGTCGCGGTCGTCGGCACGGGCGCGAGCGCGATCCAGTTCGTGCCAGGCATCGTCGACCGCGTCGGCACGATGACCGTCTTCCAGCGCTCCGCGCCCTACGTCGTGCCCAAGCCGGACCAGGAGTACAAGCCTCACCACCACCGGGCGTTCGACCGTTGGCCGTCCCTGCTCACCGGCGAGCGGCGGACCGTCTTCTGGCTCACCGAGAAGCTCAACGCCGCGCTCAGCGGCCAGGTCGGCTGGTCCAAGGCCCTGCTCGGTGCCGTGCGCGCCGCGTGGAAGGTCCACCTGCGCCGCCAGGTGCCCGACGCGGCGCTGCGCGCCAAGCTCGTGCCCGACTACGAGATCGGCTGCAAGCGGATCCTGTTCTCCAACGAGTGGTACCCCGCGCTGGCCCGCGACCACGTCGACGTCGTCACCCACGCCGTCACCGGGGTCGAGGCCGACGGCATCCGCACCGACGACGGCACCCTGCACGAGGCCGACGTGATCATCTGGGGCACCGGCTTCGCGGCGACCGGCTTCCTGGCCGGCGTGGCCGTGACCGGGGTCGACGGTGTCGACCTCCACGAGGTCTGGAGCGACGGCGCCCACGCCCACCTCGGGCTCACCGTCCCCGGCTTCCCCAACCTGTTCTGCATCTACGGTCCCAACACCAACCTCGGCGGCAGCTCGATCATCGGCATGATGGAGGCCCAGGCCGGCTACGTCGCCGAGGCTGTGTCCAAGCTCGGGCTCGGGACCGGGTCGCGCAAGGTCGAGGTCCGGCCCGAGGTCGCCGAGGCCTACGACCGCGAGATGCAGTCGCGGCTGCGCGACTCGGCGTGGAACGGCTGCGACAGCTGGTACGTCGACGGCCCGCGCATCACGACGAACTGGCCGGGCAAGGTCGCGGAGTACCAGGAGCGCACGGCCGAGGTGGACTGGCGCGAGCTCACGGTCTCGTAGTGATCAGGGGACGCGGATCCACTTCGCGACGCTGGGCGTCCCGTTGGCGTCGAGCGCGAAGAGCAGGTAGGGACCGGGCACCGAGACGCCACGGTCGGCCGGCACCGTCAGGTCGACGGTGTTGCTACCGGCCGGGGCGACGGCGGTCGTAGCCGGCACGAACCGGCGCTGGTCGCTGTTGATCGAGTGGGTCGAGGTGCCGACGCGCACCATCGCCCACGACGCCACCGGCCGGTCGGTGGTGACCCGCACCGTGCCGCCGGCCGCCACGGTGGCCGGCACGGTGCTCGTGATGGCGGGCCGCGGACGCAGGCTGCCGTCCTTCTCGAGCAGGTAGGGCGGAGTCATCACCTGGACGTCGGGGTGGTTGACCTCGCTGTTGGGCGTCAGCCCGCCACCGCCGCTGAGGACCCGGCCGTCCGCGAGCAGCAGCGAGAACGAGTGGTAGGTCCGTGGGACCGCCTCGGCGGCCAGGGTCCGGAACGTCCCGGTGGACGGGGTCCACAGCTCCGAGCTCAGCTGGGCGGTGGTGTCGGTGAACGGGACGGCGTAGGACTGCCCGCCGGTGACCAGCACGGAGGCATCGGGCAGCACCACGCTGTTGACGAACGCCCGCCGCTGCGCCATCGAGCCGGTCTTGGTCACGACCGGGTCCTGCGGGTAGCCGGCGCTGATGTCGATCGTGTGCGCGTCGTCGGTGGCGTCGGAGTAGCCGTAGGCCGGGGACCCACCGAGGGTGAGGATCTTGTCGGTGTCGTACATGACCGCGTTGCCGTTCATCTGGTCGCGCGCGTCGCCCCGGTCACCCGCCGAGATGGTGGACCCGCTGCCGGTCGTCTCGAACCAGTTCATCTGGTTGCTCGGCCCGGCGTGGAAGACCCGCCCCCCCGACGCGGCGAAGAGCCACGCGTGGTTGTCGCGCCGATAGTTGTTGCCCGCCTCGCCGTCGTCGGTGAGGATCGCCGCGTTGCTGGTGCCGGGCAGGCTGCGCCATGAGGTGGCGCCCTCGTCGAGCACCTCGCCGTTCTTGTTCACGCCGTTGACGCCGTCGATGCCACCGCTCCACGAGCCGCCGATGGTGAAGACACCGCCGTTGGAGAGCGTCACCGACGTCTGGTAGCCGCGTCCGACCTTCATCTGGGGCGCGGTGGTGAACGTGTCGGCCACCGGGTCGTAGATCGTGGAGTTGGACGACGTCGAGCCACCGGTGATGAGCACCCGGCCGTCCTCGAGGATCGACAGCCCGGTGCAGAACATCTGGTGCCCGGTGTTGCTGACCTCGCGCTGGCCCGGCTGGCCGCCGTCGAGGTCCTTGAGGTCGATGATCGAGATCTGGGTGACATTGGTGAGGTCGATGTCGAAGTCGGTGGCGAACGCCGCCGAGAACGTCAGCACCTTGTCGTTGGGCAGCAGGATCGCCGACGTCGGCACGATGGGCAGCCCGATGACGGGGCCCCAGGTGCCACGGGTGCCGGGGTCGACCACGGTGCCGTTGAGCCGCACCTCGGCCGCGCTGGTCCACGGGCCGCGGCCGCCGGCCTCGGTCAGGGCGACCAGCCGGACGTAGCGCGCCGCCGTGGCGGTGATCCGCGCCGTCTTGACCGTGCGGTCGTCGGCCCAGGTGCCGCTGCCCCTGGTGGCCCACGTCGTCCCGTTGTCGCTGACGTCGATGCGGTAGCGGCCGATGATGCCGTTGGGCGAGGAGTCCTGCCGCGGGACGTAGGTGAGTCCGGTGAACCGGTAGCGGGTCCTGGTGTCGATGGTCAGCGTGTGCGGGAGACCCTTGCTGCCGCGGGCGGTCGGCGTCTGCCAGATCGTGGCCTGGTTGCCGTCGAGCACGCGGGCCGGCGGGTTGGCGCTCGTGGCGGCGTCGGCCTTGACGGTCCAGCCGGTCGGGTCGAGCGACGGACCAGCCGCCGGGCCGTAGAGGTTGATCTCGGCCGCGCTCGACCACGGTCCTCGGCGACCGGCCTCCGAGGTCGCCCGCAGGCGCACGAACCGGGCGGTCACCGTCGGGATCGGCACCGTCTTGGTCGTGGCGTCGTCGGCCCAGGTGCCCGCGGTGGCGCGGCGCCAGGTCACGCCGTCGAGGCTGGTCTCGACGACGTAGGCGCCGATGCGGCCCGATCCCTGCCCGTCCTGGCGCGGGGTGTAGCTGATCGCGCTGAGCAGCCGGGGCGCGGTCGTGTCGATGACGATCGCGTGCGGGAGCTGCGGCGGCGGGTCGTCGGTCGTCTTGGTGTGCCAGTAGGTCGCCGGGTTGCCGTCGAGGACGAGCGCGGGTGCCTTCGACGGGTCCTGCGAGTCGGCCGAGGCGCTCCAGCCGGTGCGGGCGAGCGGAGGGCCCAGCGGCGCGCCGAGGAGGGCGACCTCGGCGACGGCGACGGGGCGCCGCTTGAGGTGGACGTTGGTGACGAGGAGGCGTACGAACCGCGTGGTGACCGCGGCGAAGCTGGCCGTCTTGACCTTGCCGTTGTCGGCCCACAACCCGGTGGTCACGGTGCGCCAGCGACCGCCGACGCTGACCTGCACGGTGTAGCGACCGACCCGGCGCGCGGCCTTGGCGCGCTCAGGCGTGAGCCGCAGGCCCGACAGGGCGCGCGAGCTCTTGGTGTCGATCGTCAGCACGTGCGGCGCCTTGGCCTTGACCGGGGTGATCCAGGTGGTGGCGGGGCGGCCGTCGATCGCCGCCGCGGCGCGGTGGCCCTTGGCGGCCGCGTCGGCACGCGCCGTCCAGCCCTTGGTGGGCAGGACGGGTGCGGACGCGGCGTAGGAGCCCGCCGACGCGGCGACCATCTGCATGTCGTGCTGCATGTCCTGCTGGGTGTCGTCGCCGTGGCCGTCGTGCGTGGTCTGGCCGACGCCGGACGGAGCGCCCGGGGCGTCGGGCTGAGCCACCACGACCAGCACCACCAGCAGCACGAAAGGGACCAGCATCATCACTGCCCGCCAGCGGTCGTGCGCCACGGCGCCATCCCGTGAACGCATGCTCGGAGAATACGTGATGATCCTGGGCGCGGCTGGCGGTTGCGGGGATTGCCGCGCGACCGGGTCCACCTCCCCCGACCTGGCAGGCTGGCCGGGTGACCACCATCAAGATCAACGCCATCACCGTCCCTGCCGGCTCCGGCGACGAGCTCGCACACCGCTTCGCCGCCCGGGCCGGTGCGGTCGACGGCGCCGACGGCTTCGAGGGCTTCGAGCTGCTGCGCCCCACCGACGACCGCGAGCAGTGGCTCGTCATCACCCGCTGGCGCGACGAGGAGTCGTTCCAGGCGTGGGTGAGCTCCCCCGGGTTCGCCGAGGGCCACCGCTCCGCGGCCGAGCGCGCCGGTGGCGACGCCCCGCGGCCGGTCTCGACCCACAGCGAGGTCTGGAACTACGAGGTCGCGGGCGGCTCGACGCCGGGTGCCTGAGGTGGCCGACGCCCCGGACGCCCAGGCCCTCCGGGCACGGATCGCGGCGAGCTTCGACCGTCAGGGCCTGATGACGACCCTCGGGGCGACGCTCGCCGCGGTCGCGCCCGGCGAGGTGCGCATCGAGCTCCCCTACGGCCCCGGCGTCACCCAGCAGCTCGGCTACTTCCACGCCGGCGCCACCAGCGCGATCGCTGACAGCGCCGGCGGCTACGCCGCCCTCACCCTGATGCCCGAGGGCACCGAGGTCCTCACCGTCGAGTACAAGATCAACCTCACCGCCCCCGCCGTCGGCGAGCACCTCGACGCTATCGGCACCGTCCTCAAGTCGGGGCGCACGCTCTCGGTGGTCCGGTTCGAGGTCGTGGCCGTCACGGGTGACGACCGCACCACCGTCGCGCTGGGCCAGCAGACGTTGATCCGGATTGGTGGTTGATACCCCCGGGGGGTATTGGATTCCCCGGCCGGCCGGGGATTCCGACCGTTGTCAGGGGTTGAAACCCCTGACAAGGGTCCGGACTCCCTGACCAGCGCGCTCGCGACCACACACCACCGCCGCCCGCCGCCGCACCCGCCCGAGGACCACCACAACGACGAAGGCCCGGTCCTCTCGGACCGGGCCCTCGCGTTCGGGTGGAGGTGAGGGGACTCGAACCCCTGACCCCCTGCATGCCATGCAGGTGCGCTACCAGCTGCGCCACACCCCCGCGAACTCGGAACACCTTAGCCAACGCCCCACGGCGATGTGAAATCGGGTCTACCCCGCCGTGCGGTTGTAGGCCGCGAGCCGCAGCAGACCGTCGCTCGGGTGCTCGTGGAGGACGGCCCAGCCACAGTTGTCGAGGCCGCGCAGGGTGTGCAGCTGGCCGTCGGGCCAGCCGAGCAGCGCGGCCGTCGCGACGCGGATCGAGCCGCCGTGACTGACCGCGACGGCGGTGCCGCCGGGCTCGAGGTGGCCGAGCAGGTCCCGTGCGGCGTCGACCATCCGCGCGCGCACCTCGACGGTGGGCTCGGCGTGGGTGACGCGGTCGTAGTCGCCGCGGCGCAACGCGTGATAGCTGTCGGGGTCGCGCGCCTCGAGCTCGACGTGGTCCATCGCCTCGTAGGCGCCGAAGCCGAACTCGCGCAGGCGCGCGTCATGGGTGACGGGTACGCCGGACGCGTCGCCGAGCGGCGCGGCCGTGAGCCGCGTGCGCTCCAGGTCGGAGCTCCAGACGAGCGCCGGGGCCAGCGCGGCGAGCACGGGCGCCGTACGGGCCGCCTGCGCGAGCCCGACGTCGTCGAGGCCCACGTCCTGGTGGCCCTGGATGCGGCCGGCGTGGTTCCACGGCGTACGACCGTGGCGGAGCAGGACGAGGGTGCGACCCTCGGTCACCGCTCGTGGGAGACGACGTCGGCCGGCAGCGTGATGGTCGGGCAGTCGCGCCAGAGCCGCTCGAGGGCGTAGAACTGCCGCTCCTCCTCGTGCTGGACGTGCACGACGATCTCGCCGTAGTCGATGAGCACCCAGCGCCCGTCACGCTCGCCCTCGCGCCGGATCGGCTTGGCGCCGATCTCGCGCAGCTTGTCCTCGATCTCGTCGACGATCGACTTGACCTGGCGGTCGTTGGTCGCCGAGGCGATGACGAACGCGTCGGTGATGGCCAGCTGCTCGCTGACGTCGAAGGCGATGATCTGCTGCGCAAGCTTGTCGCTGGCCGCGCGGGCGGCGGCGTGGACGAGCTCGAGGGCGTGGTCGGTGGCGGTCATGGAGCAACTTCCGAATAGAGACGGTGCTTGTGGATGTACTGCACCACACCGTCGGGGACGAGGTACCAGACGGGGCGTCCGGCGCGCTGCCGCTCACGGCAGTCGGTGGAGCTGATGGCGAGGGCCGGCACCTCGAGGAGGGTCAGCCGGTCGTGCGGGATGGCCTCGACGGTCGACGACGGCAGGTCGGCCCCGGGGCGCGTGCAGCCGACGAAGTGCGCCAGCTCGAAGAGCCGGTGCGCGTCGCGCCAGCCGAAGATCTCGGAGAGTGCGTCGGCGCCGGTGATGAAGAACAGGTCGGCGTCGGGGTGCTCGGCAGCGAGGTCCTGCAGCGTGTCGATCGTGTACGTCGGACCGTCGCGGTCGATGTCGACGCGGGACACCCGGAAGCGCGGGTTGGCGGCGGTCGCGACGACCGTCATCAGGTAGCGGTGCTCGGCGGGCGAGACCGTGCGGTCGGACTTCTGCCAGGGCCGCCCCGTGGGGACGAAGACGACCTCGTCGAGGTCGAACCACGACTGCACCTCGGACGCGGCGACCAGGTGGCCGTGGTGGATGGGGTCGAACGTGCCACCCATGACACCGACCCGGCGCCGTGGGGTGGCGACCGTCATCGGAGCCGCATCTCAGGAGTGCTCGCGTCCTCCGCCGAAGGCGACCAGGCCGACCAGCAGGGCGACGAGGATGCCGAAGGCCAGCAGCCCGATCACCCAGGCGGGCACGGCCGGGTCGGAGAGCTCCTCGGTCTCGGCAGCGACGGCCGTCACGACGGCGTGGGCGGTGCTCAGCGACATGCCGTCACCCTATCGCCCCGCACTCACCCCGACGGTCCCGCCCGCCGCGAGCTCGTCCGGACGACTAGTGAATAGCAAAATCCGCACCCAGGAACAGCAGCCCGAACCGCAGCGACCGCCCGACGAACACCGTCGGCACGAAGACCCACATCGGCATCTTGAGCATCCCGGCGACCGCGGCCATGGCCAGGAGCGGCGGGATGCCGACGGAGGCGGCGATGAACATGACGACGCCGGCGTAGACGGGACGGCCCTCCATCCGAGCCGTCCAGCGCTCGTAGCCGGCCTTGACCTTGGGCGAGGAGAGCTTCTTCTGCGCCCAGGCGGACTCGGAGCCGCGGCGGGCCAGCTGGTACCAGATGATCTTGCCGACCGTGGCGCCCGCTCCTGCGGCGATGCCGAGCGAGATCGCGGCCGGAACGCCGGGCTGGGCGGCCGCGCCGCCGACGATGAACGCCTCGATGGGCAGGAACGGCAACAGGGCCGACGCGATGCTCAGACCGAACATGCTCAACCACAGCAGGAACACGGTCCGCTACCCGGTGGGTTGCGCCGCCCGCTCGGGCACGGGCAGCCCGAGCTGGAGCAGCCAGCGCAGCGAGACGCACTTGAGGACGACGAGACCGATCGCGATCACCAGGCCGAGCTCCCACCAGCCGGTCACCAGCAGGAGCACGGCGAAGAGCGACGAGTTGACGGCCTTGGCGGGCTTCGACCAGTTCCACGTGTAGATGCGCTGGTCGATCTCGTAGAAGTAGTTGGGACTGCGGATCGGCCAGGCGAGGAACGCCAGCGACAGGAAGAAGTCGATGACGAGGAACTCGAAGAGGTAGACCGCGACCGGCAGGATCATCTCGTGCTCGAGGGCGGCGAAGCACAGGTAGAACGCGGCGCAGTTGAGCCGGTCGCAGAGCATGTCGATGACGCCGCCGATGCGCGTCTCGCAGTCGCGCAGCCGCGCGTAGGCGCCGTCGGCCATGTCGCCGATCCAGTAGACGCCGAGCCCGACGACGAGCCAGGTCAGCTCCTCCTGCCAGAGACCGACCAGGCAGAGCGTGAACGACGCGATGGTGCGCACGAACGTGATGACGGTGGCCCCGGTCCAGAGTCGCTCCACGGCCGGATCGGCGTGGGTGGCGCGGGTCGCGTCAGGCACGCTGGAACAGTACCCGTCGAGGTTGTCGCCTCAGCGGACGTGCCCGTCTCCTGTGACGACGTACTTGGTCGAGGTCATCTCGGGCAGCCCCATCGGCCCGCGGGCGTGGAGCTTCTGGGTGCTGATGCCGATCTCGGCGCCGAAGTCGAACTCGCCGCCGTCGGTGAACCTCGTGCTGGCGTTGACGAGGACGGCGGCGCTGTCGACCGCGGCGACG
Source organism: Nocardioides sp. (assembly GCF_030655615.1). GTDB lineage: Bacteria > Actinomycetota > Actinomycetes > Propionibacteriales > Nocardioidaceae > Nocardioides. The sequence goes on along the minus strand of NZ_JAURVJ010000179.1, from coordinate 5,053 downwards.
AACCGCCGGGCGGCGGCCTGGTCGCGGGTGAGGATCGCCTCGGTGTGACCGCTGGAGAAGCGCCGGATGTGGGCGACGGCGGCCTCGAGGTCGGGTACGACGGCCGCGGAGATGTCCATCGAGAGGTACTCCCGCGCGTGGTCGTCGTCGGTGGCCGGCTCGACGCCGGGCAGCCGGGCCACGGTCGCGTCGCCGTGCACCGTGACGCCGGCGTCCTGCAGCGCCGCGACGACCCGCGGCAGGAAGCTCTCGACGAGGTCGGCGTGGACGAGCAGCGACTCGGCGGCGTTGCAGACGCTCGTGCGGTGGGTCTTGGCGTTGAGGACGACCGCGAGGGCCTGGTCGAGGTCGGCGCTGGCGTCGACGTAGACGTGGCAGTTGCCGACGCCGGTCTCGATCACCGGCACCGTCGACTCGCCGACCACGGACTGGATCAGGCCCGCTCCCCCGCGCGGGATCAGCACGTCGACGAGGCCGCGGGCGCGCATCAGCGCCTTGACCGTCTCGCGGGTGTCGGCCGGCACGAGCAGCACGGCGTCCGCGGGCAGGCCGGTCGAGCCGACGGCGTCGCGCAGCACCGCGACGATGGCCGCGTTGGACGCCGACGCGCTGCCGCTGCCCCGCAGCAGCACGGCGTTGCCGGACTTGAGACAGATGCCGGCGGCGTCGGCGGTCACGTTGGGCCGCGCCTCGTAGATCATCCCGACGACGCCGAACGGCACCCGCACCTGGCGCAGCTCGAGCCCGTTGGCCAGCGTGCTGCCGCGCACGACCTCGCCGACCGGGTCGGGCAGCCCGGCGACGTCGCGCAGCCCCTGGGCCATGCCCGCGAGCCGGTCGTCGGTGAGCCGGAGCCGGTCGACGACGTGGGGTGGCGTCCCGTCCTCCTCGGCGCGGGCGACGTCGTCGGCGTTGGCGGCCAGCAGCTCGGCGCTGCGATCAAGCAGGGCGTCGGCCATCGCGTTCAGGGCAGCGTCCTTGGCCGCGCGTGTCGCGAGCGCGAGGTCGTAGGACGCCTCGCGGGCCCGCAGCGCCAGGTCGCGCACCTCGTCGGTGGGGGTGGTCACCCGTCCGAGGCTAGTAGGGCACGATCCTCGCGTGAGGGTCGTCTTGCTCGGTGACAGCCACCTGGCTCGCGTGCAGCGGGACCTCCCCCGGATCGGCCCCGACGTGGTCAACGCCGCCGTCGGCGGATCGGTCGCCGGCGACGTGCTCGCCCAGGCGGCCCAGGTCGGCGTGGGCCCCGACGACGTCGCCGTCCTGTCGATCGGCACCAACGACGACATGCCCGCCAACGACGTCGCCCTCAGCGTCTTCGGCGCCAGGATCACCGAGGTCGCCGCCCAGCTGCACCCGGCCCGCTGGGTCTACGTCACTCCCCCGCTGCCCGAGTCGGCGGCCTACGGCGACACGGGACGCGCCGCCCTCGAGGAGGCACACCCCGACGTGGTCGTCGTCGACACCGTCGCCCTGCTCGAGCCCCTCGGCGCCCGCGCGTTCCTCGAGGACGACCTGCACCTGACCGGGGCGGCGTACGACCTGCTCCTGCCGGCGGTCGCCGCGGCCGTCGGCACCCTCGACACTGCGACGGGGGCCTGACCCCGTGCCGGTGTGGGTCGAGGCGGGGCTGTGGGGGTCGGTGGCCGGTTCGACGCTGGTGCTGGGCGCGGCCGTCGCGTGGATGGTGCCGGTGCCCAGGCGCGTCGTGGCCGCGGTCATGGCCTTCGGCTCCGGGGTGCTGATCTCGGCGCTCGCCTTCGACCTGGTCGAGGAGGCCGAGGCCGGCGGCGGACTGGCTGCGACGGTCATCGGGCTGGGACTCGGCGCGACGGCGTACGTCGGCGCCAACGTCGTGCTCGACCGGCGCGGCGCCCGGCACCGCAAGCGGTCCGGCGACGAGCAGGCCTCCGAGGACGAGCAGCCCGGCAGCGGCGCCGCGATCGCCGTCGGCGCGCTGCTCGACGGCATCCCCGAGTCGGTCGTGCTGGGACTGTCGCTGCTCGGGGGCGGCGGGGTCGGCGTACCGGTCCTGGCCGCGATCGCGATCTCCAACCTGCCCGAGGGCCTGTCCAGCGCGGCCGGGATGAAGCGCAACGGGCGCACCGCCCGCTACGTCTTCGGGGTGTGGATCGGCATCGCCGTCGCGAGCGGGATCGCCGGGGCGCTCGGCTGCCTGCTGCTGCAGGACGCCTCCCCCGAGGCGATCGCCGTCATCACCGCGCTGGCCGGCGGCGCGATCCTGGCGATGGTGATCGACACGATGATCCCCGAGGCCGTGGACGAGACCCACCTCTACACCGGCCTGGTCGCGACGCTGGGCTTCGTCGCGGCGTTCGCGATCCACCGGGCCTGAGCTCGTGCCGGCAGTCCTGGGGACGGTGGCCGCCTGGGTGGGCCGCGCCCTGGCCCTCGCGTTCGCCGGGTGGGCGGTCGTCCACGGCAGCCAGGCGCTCAGCTACCGGGGGCTCGACGTGGCGACCCTGTTCCTCGGGGTCGCGGTCGCGGGCGGCGTGCTGGCCACGTTCGGGAGGACCCGGCGGCTGGGGTGGACCGTCGGCCTCGCGGGCCTGTGGGCCTCGATGACCTGGTACGGCGTCACCGCCGTGACGGACCCCGTCGCCGTCATCATCAACAGCGCCGGCGGCCGCCGGTCGATCGGCACCAGCCTCGGCGCCTACACCCGCGGCGGCTTCTTCCTGGTCCTCGCCAACGTCCCGCTCCTCGTGTGGGCGTGGCTCCGCCTGACCGCAGGGCGGCGCCGACGGGACGTACCGCCCCCGGCGCCGCCCCTCACGCCACGGCAGCGCAGGCGCCAGCGCAAGCGGCGCCGCTGACACGTCGACGGCCCGCCATCCGTGAGGATGACGGGCCGTCGTAGGACGCGCACGCGGGTGCGCGGGCTGTCAGCCCTTGCGGGACTCGATGGCCTCGGTGGCGGCGGGCAGGACCTTGTGCAGGTCGCCCACGACGCCGAAGTCGACGAGCTCGAAGATCGGCGCCTCCTCGTCCTTGTTGACCGCGACGATGGTCTTGGACGTCTGCATGCCGGCACGGTGCTGGATCGCGCCGGAGATGCCGTTGGCGACGTAGAGCTGCGGCGAGACGACCTTGCCGGTCTGGCCGACCTGGAAGCTGTGGGGCATCCAGCCGGAGTCGACGGCGGCACGCGAGGCGCCGACGGCGGCACCGAGCGCGTCGGCGAGGCCCTCGATCGGGGCGAAGTCGCCGCCGGTGCCACGGCCGCCGGAGACGACGATCGCCGCCTCGGTCAGCTCGGGGCGGCCCGAGGCCTTGCGCGGCTGCGAGGCCACGATCTGGGCCTTCTTGGCGCTGTCGGAGATGGTCGCGGCGAACTCCTCGACCGTCCCGGCCGAGCCGGGCTCCTCGACGGGGGCCGAGTTGGGCTTGACCGTGATCAACGGGACACCCTGGGTGACCTTGGCCTTGACGGTGTAGCTGCCGGCGAAGACGCTCTGAGTGGTCACGCCACCGTCCTCGACGTCGACGGCGTCGGTGATCAGGCCGGCGCCGATCTTGATGGCGAGACGGGCCGCGACCTCCTTGCCCTCGTAGCCCGAGACGAACAGGACCGCGGCGGGCGAGGTCTTCTCGACGAGCTGCTGCAGGGCCTCGGCCTTGGGCGCCACGAGGTAGCCCTTGATCTCGGCGTCGTCGATGACGTAGACCTTGTCGGCGCCGTGCTTGCCGAGCTTCTCGGCGGCCTCGGCGCCCTTGTCGGGCGAGCCGAAGAACACCGCCGACGGCTCGCCGAGGCGACGCGCGAGGGTCAGGAGCTCGAACGTCGGCTTCTTGACCGCACCGTCGACGTGGTCGACGACAACCAGTACTTCAGACATGTGTGGCTCTCTCTTCTTCTCAGCCGCTCAGATGAACTTCTTGGACACGAGGAACTCGGTCAGCGCCGTGGCGCCCGACCCGTCCTCGTCCTTGACGATCTCGCCGGCGGTGCGCGGGGGACGCTCGGTGGTGTCCTCGACGCTGCTCCAGGCGACCGACAGGCCGACCTCGCCGGCGTCGACCCCGATGTCGCTCAATGAGTAGGTCTCCAGCGGCTTCTTCTTGGCCGCCATGATGCCCTTGAACGACGGGTAGCGCGCCTCGCCGGTCTGGTCGGTGACCGACAGCACCAGCGGCATCGTGCCGCCGATGACCTCGGTGGCGATGTCGCCGTCACGCTTGACGCGGACCTGGTCGCCCTGGGTCTCGACCACTGAGGCGAAGGTGACCTGCGGGAGGTCGAGCCGCTCGGCGAGCATGGCCGGTACGACACTGCCCGAGGCGTCGGTCGACGCCATGCCGCACATGACGAGGTCGACGGGCGTCTCGGCGCCGATCTTCTCGATGGCCTTGGCCAGCACGAGCGAGGTGGCGATGTAGTCGGAGCCCGCGATGGCCTCGTCGGTCACGTGGACACCCTGGTCGGCGCCCATCTGCAGGGCCTTCCGCACGGCGTCCACGGCCTTCTCGGGGCCGACGCACAACGCGGTCACGGTGACCTCGTCGTCGCCGTCGGCGCGCTTCTCCTTGATCTGGAGGGCCTGCTCGACGGCGTACTCGTCGAGCTCGGACAGGAGCCCGTCGACGCCGACGCGGTCCACGGTGTTGTCCGACTCGAACCGCCGGTCGGCGGTGGCGTCGGGAACGTACTTCACACAGACGACAATGTTCATGGTGGTGTGGCCCGGAGGGCCCCTCCTGATGCACTCGGCGGGCCGACCCGGTGTGACACCGGTGATCGGTCCCGGATGATGCGACTGAAGCAGACAATCGCAGGTTACCGCCGCGTCACGTCCAGCGGGCCACCCGTCCGCCTCTGTGAGGGGGTGACGTGCGCGACATCACGCCCACGCCCCGAATGGAACGATCCAACCGCCCGAGATCACGCTGACCCGTCGTAGATCTACGACGGGTCAGCGTGATTTCTGCGGTTTCTCGCCGACCCGTCGCGTTCGGGCGACGGGTCGGCGGGTGGTCAGGGGCGGACGACCTTGTAGAGGAACATGCCGATGGCGAGCCAGACGCTGGCGGCGAT
>NZ_JAURVJ010000174.1 GCF_030655615.1 Nocardioides sp. | reverse complement strand
GTCGCCGCCGCGGGCCCGGCGTACGCAGGCCGAGCGACGCGCGACCACCCGCGGCGCCCTCCTCGACGCGACGATCGACGTCCTCGTCGACCACGGCTACTCCGGGCTGACCACCTCGATGGTGTGCGAGCGCGCCGGCGTCACCCGGGGAGCGCAGGCGCACTACTTCGCCACCAAGGCCGACCTCGTGGTGCAGGCCCTGAGCCACCTCACCGACCGGCTCGTGGCGGAGCTCGTCGCGCAGCCGCTCGGTGTCGCCGACGGCCCCGAGCGGCAGTACGCCGCGCTGCTCGACCGGCTGTGGGAGATCTACTCCGGTCCGGTGTCGCAGGCGCTGCTCGAGCTCTTCGTGGCGGCGCGCACCGACCCCGAGCTCCATCGCTCGCTGGTCCAGTTCGACGCGGCCGTCATGGCGACGCTCGCTGACGCGGCCCGGCAGGTCGCGCCCGAGCTCGTCGGGCGACCGGAGTTCCCCACCGTCATGACCACCAGCATCTCGACCATCCGCGGCCTGCGGATGCTGCGCTCGGTCGCCAGCGAGCGCGCCGTCCGCCGGATGTGGGCGCCCGCGCGCGACCAGCTGCTCCACGGCCTCCCGAGCGAGGCCCGCGGAGCCGGTTAGTCAGCCGCGCACCAACGCGCGCACCGCCTTGCGGTCGGTCTTGCCGACGCTGGTGAGCGGGACGGAGTCGACCACGATGATCTCGCGGGGGTACTTGTGGCCGGCCAGCCGCTCCCTGGCGTAGGCGATCAGCGCCTCGGCGTCGACACCGCTCGTCGGGTCGACCGACACGACGGCGACGACCTCCTCGCCCTTCTCGGCGTCGGGGCGGCCGACGACGGCGGCCAGGGTGACGGCCGGGTGCGTCATCAGGGCGTCCTCGACGTCGCGGGGATAGACGTTGAAGCCGCCGCGGATGATGAGGTCCTTGATGCGGTCGACGATGTAGAGGTAGCCGTCCTTGTCGAGGTGGCCGACGTCGCCGGTGTGCAGCCAGCCGTCGACCACGGTGGCCGCGGTCTGCTCGGGCGACTTCCAGTAGCCCTTCATCACGCCGGGCCCCCGCACGCAGACCTCGCCGTCCTCGCCCGTCGGCAGCCGCTCGCCGTCGGGCGAGAGGATCGCGACCTCGGCGTGCGGCAGCGGCTTGCCGACGCTGCCGGGCCGGATGCTGTCGGCCGTCGACGCCGACACGACGGCGCTCGACTCGGTGAGGCCGTAGCCCTCGAGGATCACCGCGCCGATCCGCTCGGTGACCTCGGTGCGCAGCGCGTCGGGGAGTGGTGCCCCACCCGAGCCGAAGGACACCAACGACGAGAGGTCGTAGTCCTCGATCGGCTCGGCCAGGATCATCGCCAGCATCGACGGCACGATCGGGCTGCTCTCGAGGCGGTGCTCCTGCACCAGCGACAGCCACCCGGGCGCGTCGAACCAGCGCTGCATGACCGAGACCATCTGCTTCGAGGAGTGCATGCCGCCCACGGCGACGATCAGCCCGTAGGCGTGCGAGAGCGGGAGCGGCAGCAGCGACCGGGTGGTGCCCATGGACTCGCCCACCGAGTGGATGCCGGCTCCGCTGGACCACAGCCCGCGGTGGCTGAGCATGACGCCCTTGGACCGGCCGGTGGTGCCGCCGGTGTAGAGCAGGGCCGCCAGGTCGTCGTCGTCGCGCGGCTCGACCTCGATCGGCGAGGCGGTCTCGAGCTCGGCGTAGGGCGTCGTCCCCGGCGTGGGCTCGGCCTCGTCACCGACCACGAGGATCTTGATGGCGAGCCCTTCCGACGAGCCCAGGACGAGCGGCAGCAGCTCGGGGGTCACGACGGCCACGGTGGCGCCGGAGTCCTCGAGGATGTGGCGCAGCTCGGGCGGGGTCTGCAAGAAGATCACCGGCGTCACCACCGCGCCGGCGCGCCACACCGCCTGGTAGGTCACGAACACCTCGGGGGTGTTCATCATCAGCACGACCACCCGGTCGCCGGGCTGGACGCCCAGCTCGCGCAGGCCGCCGGCGACCCGGCGGCCGCGCTCGAAGAGGCTGCCGCTGGTGTGCCAGCGACCTTCGAAGAGCAGCGACTCGTAGTCGCCCTGGGCCTCGATCGCGCGCTCGTTGAGCAGGGCGAGGTGGTGGCTCATCGCGCCACCGCCCCAGCCGGCGCGGACGGCGCAGACGGCGCAGACGGCTCTGAAGCGTCGGAGGAGGCCGCTGCGGCGGCCAGCGCGAGCCGCGCGACCTCGTCGTAGGCCGCCACGTCGTCACCCAGGAGGAAGCGGTCGACCTTGGCCCGGCGCCAGAAGAGGTGGGCGTCGTGCTCCCAGGTGAAACCGATCCCCCCGTGCACCTGGATCAGCGTCTCGGCCGCGGCCTCCAGGGTCGTCGAGACCGCACCCTTGGCCGCCGCTGCCGCCATCGGCAGCTCGTCGGGCGCCTGGTCTGCGGCCCAGGCGGCCCACCAGACCAGGGACCTGAGGTTCTCGATCTGCACGTAGACGTCGACGAGCGAGTGCTTGACGGCCTGGTAGGAGCCGATCGCGCGTCCGAACGCCTGGCGCTCCTTGGCGTAGTCGACGGCGATCTCGAGGGCCCGGCTGGCCGTCCCGAGGCCCTCGGCCGCCAGCACCACCCGACCGACGCGCAGCGCGTGGTCCCAGCGCAGCCGGGCGTCGCCGGCGACGACGTCGCCCCCGTCGACGGCCACCTGCGCGAGCCCGCGGGTGGGGTCCATCGGCGCCCGGGTCGTGACGGCGCCGCCGCCGCAGACGAGGTCGTCGCCCCGCAGGAAGAGGAAGCGGTCGGCGCTGATGGCGTCGAGCGTGGGGCCGTCGTCGTCGACCACGGCGTAGGCCGCCGAGCCCTCGGCCAGCGCGCGGAGCCGGTCGCCGTCGCCGGCGAGCAGGACCGCGGCCCGGGCGTAGCCCACGAACGACGGTCCGGCGAGCACCCGGCCGGCCTGCTCGGCCACGACGGCCAGGTCGAGGAGCGAGCCGCCTCCGCCGCCGAGGTCCTCGGGGACGGTGATGGTGGCGAAGCCGCTGTCGACCAGGGCGGAGCGGCCCGGCCTGGTCTCGGCGTTGGCCGGGTCGTCGGCGTCGAGCGCCGCCCGGGCGTCGGCCGGGGAGGCGGCGCCGCGCAGGAAGTCGCCGGCGGCGGAGGCGAGGTCGCGCTGCTCGTCGTCGAGGTCGAAGTTCATCGGATGCTCTCCTTGAAGGTGATGCCCTTGTCGGCGCGGGGCTCCGGCGGCAGACCGAGCACCCGCTCGCCCAGGACGTTGCGCAGGACCTCGTTGGTGCCGCCGGCGATGGCCATGCCGGGCAGGCCCGCCTGCGCGTCCTGCCAGCCGGTCGAGCCGTCGGCGCTCTCGGCGTAGGCCGCGTCGTCGCCGAGCAGCCGCACCGACAGGTCGGCGAGGTCGCGGGCCACGCGGGTGCCGGCCAGCTTGCCGGCGGAGGCCTCGGGGCCGGGGAACGCGCCACGGCTGATGGCCGAGAGCTGGCGGTAGCCGGTGTAGCGGATGCCGAGCGTGTCGACGTAGGCGCGGCCGAAGTCCTGGCGGGCGAGGGCCTGCCGGTCGCTGCTGAGGTCGCCGATGCGGCGTGCGACGTGCTGGGCGACCGAGCTGATGCTCATCCCGATCTCGGTGCCGCCTCCGCCGAGCGTGAGCCGCTCGCTCATCAGCGTGGTGAGCGCGACCCGCCACCCGTCCCCGACGTCGCCGAGGCGCTCGCTGTCGGGCACGACCACGTCGTCGAAGAAGACCTCGTTGAAGTCGGCGCCACCGCTCATCTGGCGCAGCGGGCGGACGGTCACGCCCTCGGCCTTCATCGGGACGACGAACATCGTCAGCCCGCGGTGCTTGGCGACGTCGGGATCGGTGCGCGTGAGCACGATGCCGAAGTCGGCGACGTGGGCGAGCGTCGTCCACACCTTCTGTCCCGAGATCCGCCACGAGCCGTCCTCGGTCTGCACCGCCCGGGTGCGCAGGGCGGCGAGGTCGCTGCCCGATGCCGGCTCGCTGAAGAGCTGGCACCAGAGGTCGTCGGCGCGCAGCAGCCGCTTGAGGTAGCGGTCCTTCTGGGCGTCGCTGCCGTGGTGGATGACGGTCGGGCCGCACATGCCGATGCCGATCAGGTTGATCAGCCCCGGTACGCCGGCCCGCGACAGCTCCTGGTCGATGATCGCCTGCTGCATCGGGGTGCCGCCCTGCCCGCCGGCCTCGACCGGCCAGGTGACCCCGACCAGACCTCCGTCGTAGAGCAGCGCCTGCCGCACCCGCGCGACGTCGTCGCCGTCGGTGCGCCGCCCGCGGCGGTCACCGAGCTCGGCGCGGTGCTCCTCGACGAAGGAGCGCACCGTGCTGCGCCAGGCCGCCTCGTCCGGGGTGTCCTCGAAGTCCATGGGCTGTCCCGCTCCCTCGCGTCCTGGTGTGACCGGCGCCACGTCAGGGACCCACCCTGGCACGAGAGTTATCGGCACTCAAGCAGGTAACTGGCAACCCGCCTGGCCCCGGACGCGCCGCGGCCCGGGCCACCACCTGTGGGTGGCGGCCCGGGCCGGTCGACGTCACCTCCCGGCAGGCCTCCTGACCTGGATGACGATCGTGCGCGTCACGCCCCGGACGTTGGCCGAGCCGACGTAGACGACCTTGAGCGTCCGCCTGCCGGCCGCGAGCCTCGGCAGCCGGATGGCCACCGCGCCGGCCTTGTTGAGGGTGCCGCGACCGATGACCTTCGTCCCGCGCAGGATGCGGACGGCGCCGGTCGGCGTCACCCCCCGGGCGGTGACCCGGACCGTGGCGAGCGCCTTGGTCCGCGTCGTGACCCGCTGCGGCTGGACCGTCGTGGCGAGCGCCGAGGTGGCCTTCGCGATCCGGACGGTCAGCGTGCCCTCGGACCCGGCGACGCTGTCGTCGCCGGAGTAGAGCAGCCGGAGCGGGTGGCTCCCGGCGGTGAGGGCCGTGCCCGGGATGGTGAGGGTGGCCGTCCCGGACTCGACCGCACCCGAGGCGACGGTGCGCGCGCCGTCGACCAGGGTGACGGTGCCGGTCGGGCTCGCCTCCCCGGTCACGGTGGCGGTGACGCGGGTGGGGGTGCCGTAGGTGCCGGTGGCGGCCGGGGCCGTCACCGTCGACGCGGCGAGCTCGCCGGCCGGACCCACCTTGAACACGTAGTCGCCGGAGCCGACCGCATAGACGACGGCGTCGTCCTCGGGTCCGACCAGGGTGACGCCGGGCGCCTTGGCGGCCAGGTAGCTCGTGCCGGAACCCGACTCGGTGATGACCTGCGTGCCGTCGGACGGCACGTGGATCTTGGCCGTGGTGTTGGCCGGGATCGTCACCTTGAGGGTCAGCCCGTCGTCGCCGTCGACCCAGCTCGACCCGATCATGCCGTGGATCGACTCGTGGGTCGCCGTCACCTCGTGGACGCCGTACTCACCGCCGACCAGCGGCCGGATCTGGATCTCCTTGTAGCCCGGGGCGGCGGGCTTGATGCCGGCGAGCTCCTCGTAGAACCACTGCCCGATGGAGCCCTGGAACTGGTGGTTGCGGGTGCGGGTCGACGCCTCCCAGTACTCGCCGACGCCGGTGTAGCCGAGGTTGACGTGGTAGCCGTAGGACGGGTACGTCGTCTGCTGGGCGACCTTGAAGAGCGCCTCCTTGGCGTAGGGGACGCCGTCGTGCGCCGCCTCCGAGAGGACCGGCCAGATCCACCGGATGCCGACGAAGCCGATCATGGCGTGGCCGGTCCGGGTGACGGCGACGTCGTAGGCCAGCTTCTCCTCGAGGTCGCGCTTGTTCTGCTCCTCGACGAGCCCGAAGCCGATGGCCCAGGCCTGGAACCCCTGGCGGAGCTCCTGGGTGGCGTTCTCGGCGTAGAAGCCGCGGTCGGCGTCCCACCACCGCTTGTTGAAGTCGGTGCGGATGCTCTGGAAGAGACGGCGGTACTTCTGCCCCTCGGCCTTGTAGGCCGGGATGCCCGTCTTATCGTAGAGCACGTCGGCCATCTCGGCGGTCTGCGTCGCGAGGAACGCGGTGAAGGCCGTCGAGGAGGCGGCCTGGAAGCCACCGACGTTGAGGTTGGTGCCCTCGGCCGCGTTGCCGTCGGCACCGGTCACGAAGGCCCAGTCGCCCAGGCCCGAGTTGAGGGTCCAGTCGTCGGAGCCGTCGAGGGTGAACCAGCCACCCGGACCCTGTGAGTAGGGCTTGCCGCCCTGGATGTTGTCGTCCAGGTAGTTGGTCATGGCGCCGAACGCCGTGGCCATCGGTGCGGTGTCGGCGTAGCGCAGGTAGGCCTCCGACGAGGTGACCATGAGGAACGCGTCCCAGATCGGGGTGGCGCCGCCGCCGCTGGCCTTGAAGACGTTGAGCGACGGGGTGTTGCCGCACGGCACGTAGACGTTGGGCGTGGTCGGGCTGGAGGGCGAGCAGTAGCCGTAGCCCTCCGAGCCCGGGATGAGCAGCCCGACCTGGCCGTTGGCGAGCTGGGACTCGACCGAGTCGTGCGCCGACTTCAGCATCGAGCGCTGGATGTCGAAGATGTTGGCGACCGTCGGCAGGATGATCTGGGCGTCACCCGTCCAGCCGTCCTTCTCGTAGGTCGGGGTGTCCATCGAGTAGCCGGCGATCCAGTCGCCCTCGACGGCGCGCTCCACGTTGCCGTAGATCTTGTTGAGCAGGTCGACGTCGGTCTCGAACGTGCCGACCTTGGGCTGGTCTGTGCGGACCTGCTGGACCGAGTCGATGGCCACGTGGACGCTGTCGGGCAGCTGGATCGGGGTGCCGGGCTGGGCGGAGAAGCCGGCGGTGCCGCCCCATCCGCCGCCGTCGACCTGGACCCACTGGAAGCCGGCGAAGTTCCAGTTCGGCGCGAACACCTCGGGGTCGGCCTCGGTGCCGGTGCCGTCGGAGACGTAGTAGTCCTGCTGGAGCTGACCGGCGAACTGCAGGTCGCCGTCCTGGCCGGTGCCCGGGATCGCCGGGTCGTCCTTGGTCAGGTCGTCGTTGCGCCGCTCGACGTAGGCGGTGCGGATGATCTGGCCGGGCTTGGCGCCCCAGACCTTGATGGTGGCCCAGCCGGTGATCTGCCGGCCGATGTCGAAGGCGCGGACGCCGGCGGACGGGCTCCACTCGGTGAAGGGACCCTCGAGCTCGTCGACGACCGACGTGCGCTCCTGGACCTGGGCGACCAGCTCACCGGCGGGGCCGGGGTTGACGTTGGCGTTGGACCAGCTGCTGGCGTCGTACGTCGGGGCGGCCCAGTCGGTCAGCTGCTGGCGGGCGTCGTAGACCTCGCCGTCGTCGAAGTCGGCGTAGCGGGTCGGGCCGGCGGTGCTGACCTTCCAGCTGTCGTCGGACTTGACCAGCTGCTCGGTGCCGTCGGCGTAGGTGAGGTAGAGGTCGGCGCGCAGCGTCTCGAGGTTGCGCCACTGGGCGAGCTCGAAGCGGTGGTTGCTCGGCACGGTCTCGGAGTTGTAGCGGCCGGCGGCGAGCTCGGACGCCACGACGTTCACGGTGGAGCCGGTGGCCGACTGCTTGATGAGGCCGGTGACGTCGTCGGTCGTGTACTGGACGGAGTCCTTGTAGTCGGTGAACCCCGGGTTGAGGTGGTCACCCGGCTGGGCCAGGTCGCCGTTGATCCGGGGCTCGCTCCAGCCGAGGCCGGTCGAGTAGAGCCGGGCCTTGGTGACGGCGCCGTGCTGCGAGACCGGCGCGACGTCGAACGACTTGCGGAGCAGGAAGTTGGGGCGCACCGGCTTGCACGACCCGGAGTTGGTCGAGTTGCCGACCTGGCGGCAGACGTCGGTCGAGGCGGGGTTGCGGACCGAGCCGCCGGCGGGGACCGCCGCGGTGAGGGCGGGCGTGAACGTGAGGCCGGTGCCCGGGCTCAGGACGACGGTGGCCTGGGCGGCCGCGGTGGTGAGCGCGGTGACGCCGACGCCGGTGCCGAGGCCGCGGGCGGAGGCGCCGCTCGCGAAGGGGGCACCGAGCGGGCTGTCGAGGTCGATGCCCGTGCCGGTGGCCGTCGCGGTGCCGATGACCGTGACGGTGCGGACGACGGCCGCGGCACCGGAGCCGACCAGGACCTTCTGGCCGACGGTGAAGCCGCCGGCGTTGTTGACCTTGATGTTGGTGTCGGTGGCGGCGGCCGGGGCCGCCAGCGTGCGGTTGGCACCGGCGGCCGTCCCGACCTCGGTCACCGTGAGGGTCTGCGGGCCGACCACGAGGGTGCCGCCGACGCTCAGGCCGGTCACCCCGGCGACGTAGAGCCGGGTGTCACCGGCCGCCGCTGGAGCGGCCAGGGTGGTGGTGCTGGTCGCGGTGCCGACCTCGGTGAGGGTGACGGTCTGGCCGGTGGTGCCGAGACCGACGACGACCTGGGACCCGACGGTGGCCCCGGCGACGTTGATGACCTTGATGTTGGTCGCGCCCGCCTCGGCGGCGCGGGTGAGGTTGCTGCTCGGCAGGAGCCCGGCGTCGTCGGCGACACCGTCGGCGGCCGTGACCGGCAGGGTGGGGCGGCTCTGGCCGCTGATCCAGTCACCCTGCCACTGGTCGGGGTCGAGCAGCGCGGTCTCGAAGTAGCCGGCCTCGGACCAGGTGGTCGCGTCGGGCGTCCACGACATGACGCTCCAGTAGTAGCGGGTGCGGGGGTCGAGGGCGGGGCCGGCGTAGTCGACCGCGGTCGAGTCGGAGGCGACGACGCCGGTGTCCCAGACGTCGGCCTGGCCGGCCTCGGCCTTGGCCTCGGTGCTGGCGACGGCGATGCGGTACTTGGCCTGCGAGACGCCGCGCTCGTCGCTCTCGATGCGCCACGACAGGGTCGGCGTGGCGTCGTCGATGCCGAGAGCCTCGGGGTCGGCGTTGACCTTGAGGTGGTTGACCGAGGCGTTGGGGGCCACGGCGTCGGCGGTCGTCATCGGGAACGCGGTGGCTGCCGCGGATGCGGTGGCCAGGACCACGAAGGCAGCCGGCCAGCGCAGCCGGACCCCCCTTCGCGGTCGGGTGGCCAGTGTGGGTGTGAGCACGCTCCGGTCCAATCTGTGAGGTTTCGGTGAAACGCTTCACAGCATGGGGTGACGGTCGTCACGTGTCCAGCGGTTGGCCGGATCCGGTCATGACCGGTTTCGCCAACCGATCGACGGAACATGACAGCGCGCTCGGGGGCTCAGCGCGGGATCGAGACACCGGCCGGTGCGCCCAGCACGACCGGGGCGTCGACCCGTCGCGACGCCCAGCGGGAGTCGTCGCGACGGAATCCTGAAAGGATTCATTTGATGCGCTTCAAGATAAGCGACGTGCGTCACACCGTCAAGGTGGGTCGTACGCTCGGGCCCGTGACGGTGACAGGCACCCGGTGGCGTTAGAGCCGGCCGGCCGGCCGCCTCGGATGGCGGACGTGGCCCGGCTGGCCGGCGTGTCGCCCGGCACCGTGTCGCACGTCCTCAACCATCCGCACCGCGTCACGCCCCACACCCGCGCCCGGGTCCAGGCGGCGATCGACGAGCTCGGGTTCGCGCCGGACCGCCGCGCCCGAGCGCTCGCCGGAGGTGCGAGCACCCTCATCGGGTTCATCGTGGTCGACCTGACGAACTCCTACTTCGTCGACATGGCACGCGGGGCCCAGGAGGCGGCCCAGGACGCCGGGATGACCGTGCTGCTCGCCGACTCCGCGATGTCGGCCGACCGGGAGCTGACCTACCTGCAGCTCCTCGACGAGGAGCGCTTCGCCGGCATCCTGCTCGTGCCGCGCCCCACCATCGCCGACGACGTCTGGCGCTCGCGCTCCTGGACCCGGGACATCGTGCTGCTCAACGCGCAGCCGGTCGGCGACCGTTGCGGCGTCGCACCGGACGACGAGCTCGGCGGCTACAAGGCCACGAGACACCTGATCGAGCGGGGACGACGCGACCTGGTCTTCGCCGGGGGCCCGTTCACCCTGCACCCGGTGGCCGCCCGCCACCGCGGGGCCCAGCGGGCCGTGGCCGAGACCAACGGCGGCGTACGCCTCTCCACCGTCGCCACCGAGGGGCTGCGCCCTCGGCACGGGCGCGAGGTCGGCGACCGGTTGGCCCAGACCCGTCCGGCGGACCGGCCCGACGGGGTCGTGGCCGCCGCTGACCTCCTCGGGTTGGGCGTGGTGCAGGCCTTGGCGGGGCGACCCGGCCTGTCCGTCCCCGACGACCTCAGCGTGGTCGGCTACGACAACAACCAGGCGTCCTGGGAGAGCCCGGTCCCGCTGACGACCGTCGCGCAGCCCGGTCACGAGATCGGGCGGACGGCCGTGCGGCTGCTGCTCGAGGAGATGCGCGAACGCGCCTCGCACCAGCACCAGCAGGTGCTGTTGGAGCCGAGCCTGGTCGTGCGCTCGAGCAGCTGATCCGGGCCTCCACCCCCACGGGTGAGAACCGTTGTCGGGCCGGTGCCGAACCACCACCAGCAACCAACGACCCGGACAACCGGACTTAGAGGAGCACACCCTGATGACCATGATCAAGCCCAGCAAGAAGGTCCTGGCGGGCCTGGCCGGTCTCGCACTCCTGGCGGGGCCGCTCGCGGCCTGCGGCAGCGACGACAGCGACTCGAGCTCGAACGACTCGAGCTCGAGCAGCGAGTCGAGCGGCCGCATCGACTACCTGGCCCAGATCACCGACCTGAGCCAGAACGGTGGCGACACGTCGGTCAAGCTCGACCCGGGCTTCCTGGAGGCGCTCACCACGCTCAAGGTCACGCCCTCGCCGTTCGAGGACGCCACGCTCGACGGCGACACGATCACCTTCCCGATCACCGGCGGCAACGTCGGCCTGTTCAAGCCCGGCACGACCCCCGACTACGTCGTCGGCCAGGTCCAGCACGAGGGCTCGGGCCTCAACCTCGAGGCCGGCGGCACCACGGTGACGGTCGGCAACTTCAACGTCGACCCGGTCGCCTCGCTGGTCTACGGCGACGTCGCCGTCGACGACGCGGTCGCCGCGACCGACATCCCGATCTTCCGCCTCGACGGCACCACGCTGCAGGAGCCTGACCTGGCCGGCGGCGGCAACGAGGTCACCCTGCAGGGCTCCGGCGTGTTCCTCACCGAGGGCGCCGCGACGCTGCTCAACGACACGTTCGGCATCCAGGACCTGAGTGGCGACGTCAAGGTCGGCGTCGCGACCATCAAGGTCAAGACCGCCTGACGCACCCCGCCCGAGAACGACGGCAGCAGCAACGCCGACAGCCCCCGACCTGCTCCAGCAGGTCGGGGGCTGTTCTCGTGCGCGGCCCGCGGCCCCGATGACTCCGCTGCCTCGGCCGGGTCTTGAACACCATGACTGACCCACGACTGACCCTGGCGCCCCTCGTCGGCGAGTGGAGCGTCGCGATCGTGATGCCGGGTGACGAGCGACCCGACCCGCTGCCCGACGTCGGCGCGCGCACGACCTGGGAGTGGCTGGGCGACAGCGGCCTGCTGCTCCAGCGCTGGTCGATCCCGATCGAGGGCCCGCCGAACGGTCTCGCGGTCATCGGGTGGGACGAGGAGCGCGGGACCTTCCTGCAGCACTACTTCGACGACCGGACCGTGGTGCGCGTCTACGAGCTGCGGCTCGAGGACGGTGAGCTGACGCTCGAGCGCACCCGGGCGGACTTCTCGCCGCTGGACTTCTCGCAGCGTTACGTCGGGACCGTGGGCGAGGGCCGGATCGACGGCGCGTGGTTCATGGCCGAGGACCACCGCACCTGGGACAAGGACTTCGACCTCGTCTACACGCGCCTGCCGACGACCTAGGTACCTCCCACCGGATGCGAGCAACGACACGACGGGACCGCCTCGTGCGCCCGGTCTGAGTCCACGACCATTCACGGCCACGGTGCATCGCACCGTGCATGAATACCTTGCTCCCCGCAGCGAGGGCTGGATCTACGACGTCACGGTCGACCTGGGCGACGCCGGAACCGGCTACCTGGTCACTGTCGTCGAGGACCCCCCCTCCGGTGAGGCCAAGAACTACTACGAGCGGTCGGTGGTCGACCGGGCGCTCGTCCCGACCAAGCTCTCCTGACGCAGGCGCGGACCCGGGTCGGGACGCGGTGGCAGGTGCTGTCGAGAAGCTGACCCAGGGTGCGGCGCGTTCCGAGGCCGTCTGAAGTCGGGAGTGACCCACCGTGTGACGGGTTCGCGGCCAGGAGCGCCGCGCCGGAGCGGCTCAGTCCAGCGATGCCAGGAGTCGGTCCAGCGCTCCGTGGTCGCTGTAGGGCACGAAGGCGGTGAGATGACCGCAGGCCGCATCGATCATCGCCTGTTCCTTGGTCAGCCGGGTCGGGTCGCGGTTGTCGCCGAGGGTGAGGATGCGCGAGCCGGGTGCCGCGAGCGCCGAGAGGTGCATGGCCGAGCCCGACAGTCCGGCGATGACGTCGGCGCCGCGGACCGCGGCGACCTGCTCGGCGATGGTCAGGGTCTCGGGGTGGACGACGGCGAAGCCGGCCGCGGCGAACGTGGCGTCGAGACCGGCGCTCTCGTCGCGAGAGATGCGGGCGCGGTCGGGTCTGACCTCGGAGTGGAAGCGCGTGCGCGACAGGTAGACGCGTCGGTCCGGGCCGCGGGTGCCGACGCCCCGGGAGATCCGCTCCCAGACGCGCACGGCCTCGGGTTGTGCCCACTTCTTCAGGAGCACCGGTCTCGACGGCACGACGAGCCGTTCGACCCGCAGGGCGCGACCGTGGACGATCCGGAGAGCGCCGGGGTCGTAGCCCGCGAGCCGGATGAGGTCGCTCTGCCACGACGTCAGCTCCGGCGTCTCGAGGCGGCGTCGTGGATGACGGATGGGCCCGTGCGGGGGACGGTGCGCCAGGATCCCCGCCAGCGGGCGGACGAGCGGACAGGAGGAGGGGTCGGGCCAGTAGTTCGCGAGGTGCTCGACGAGCAGGTGGCCGAAGTGGATGGCCCAGTGGCCGACGTAGAGCCAGGTCCCCTCCAGGCGCCGAGCGCCGTCGGGGATCGCGATCTGGTCCGGGTCGGCAGCCACCCGGTTGCTCTGGCCGCCCTGCCACCGTCGCTGCGAGGCGCGGACCAGGATCCCATCGCTGTCGTGGACGGCGCCTCGGATCCAGCCCTGCGGACCGGTCAGCTCGGTCCGCAGCGCACCTTGTTCGAAGGGGGTCACCACGGCGTCGTCGACCGTGACCAGCTCGATCGGGTCACCCGTGGGCGCTTGGTTGGGCTGAGCCGGGGTCCACACGACCACACAACGGAGCGGGGGCGCAGAACGTTGACAGTCGAGCGGAGCGACCCCCCGGAGGGACCCCGGCGCGACCCCGGCGCGACACGCCCACCGCTCAGGCGGAGGGGTCGATCACGGTGATGCCGGCGACCGGAGCCTGGTCGAACCCCGGGAGGAGCGCTGCGGCGTCCTCCAGCCCGATGGTGCGCTCGACCAGCCGGTGCGGCTGCAGCGATCCCGCCACGATCAGCGCGAGCATGCCCGGGTAGTCGGCCGCGGCCATCCCGTGGCTGCCCAGGACGTCGAGCTCCCACGCGATCACCCGCTCCATGGGCACCCTGGGGTGCCCGCCGACCGGCGGGAGCAGCCCGACCTGCACGAGGCGGCCCCGACGCCGCAGGCTCAGGACGGCGTCCGCGCAGGTCTCCTCGCTGCCGACGGCGTCGACCGCGACGTCGCTGCCACCCGCGACCAGGTCCCGGACGGCCGTGGGGATGTCCGTCCCGTCGGCCAGGACGGTGTGCTCGGCACCGAGCTCGACGGCCAGGGCGAGTGCCTCCCGGTTGCGATCGACCACGACGACGTGGGCTCCGTGCGCGCGGGCGATCATCACCGCGCTGAGACCGACGCCGCCGGCGCCGATCACCGTGACCCACTCGCCCTCGGTGATCCGCGCGCGTCCGACGAGCGCTCGGTACGCCGTGGCGAACCGGCACCCGAGGCTGGCCGCCGTCGCGAAGGTGACCTGGTCAGGGACGGCGACCAGGTTGGTGTCCGCGGCGTGCAGCGCGACGTACTCGGCGAAGGAGCCCCAGTGGGTGAACCCGGGCTGCTCCTGGTCGGGACAGACCTGGGCGTTCCCGCTCCGGCACCACCCGCAGCGCCCACAGCCGCAGACGAACGGGACGGTGACCCGGTCCCCGATCGTCCATCGGACGACGTCCGCAGCGACCTCCACGACCTCGCCCGCGAGCTCGTGACCGGGCACGTGCGGGAACGCGATCTCGTCGTGCCCGGCCCACGCGTGCCAGTCGCTGCGGCACATGCCCGTGGCGACGACCCGGACGACCACGCCTCCCGCGGGGGCCGAGGGCCGCGGCACGTCCCGGACCTCGGGGCGAGACCGGACCGCGTCGAACACGACTGCGCGCATCCCCACATCCTCGCAACCCGGCGGCAGGTCGTCACCCCACCTACGTCGTGGTCCGACACCGGCAGTGGTCGGCCACCACGCCGGGGCCGCAGAAAGACGCACGCCCGTTTCGCCGGCGACGCCCGCGATCGGGCTTACCCTTCAGTGTCACCGCCTCATTCCCCCCTACAGGCGGCTGGCAGACAGTGAGGCACGAGATGCCGACAGCAGACGAGATCTGGCGGACGGCGATGGGTCACTCGCCTCTGGGGATGACGGTCGTCGGGACGGACGGTCAGGTCGTCCTCGCCAACGACGCCTTCTGCTCCATGCTGGGTCGCACCGAGGCGGAGCTGACGTCCACCCACGTCAACCAGTCCGTACGTCCGGAGGACCAGCAGACGCACCTTCGCCACTTCCAGCAAGCGGCGGCCGGCGCCATCGAGAGCTATCGCCTCGAGACCAGGTACGTCCACGCCGACGGCGCGACGGTGTGGGTCGACCAGTCCGTCGTGCTCGTTCGCGACGGTGAGGACCGTCCCCAGTTCCTCGTCGCGCATCACTGCTCAGCACCGGGACCGCGTGGAGCTGGCTCGTGTCGTCAAGGACATCGAGCGCGAGCGGCTGATGGGCGACGCCCTCCTGGAGAGCGTCGACGTCGGACTGGTGCTGATCGACGGCGCGGGTGCCTACGAGAGGATGAATCGACGCCACCACGACTTCCTGGCCCTCGCCTATCCCGAGGGACACCGCGACCAGGCCGGCCAGGTCGGGCTGGTCTACAGCGCAGACGGGGTCATGGCACTCAGACGTTCCGAGATCCCCTCGAGCCGTGCGGTCCGCGGCGAGGAGTTCGACGACTACCGGATCTGGGTGGGCGACGACCCGCTCACCCGGCGGGCCCTGGCGGTGTCGGCGCGGTCCGTCCGCGACGACCAGGGCGTGTTCGTGGGGGCAGCGCTGGCCTACGTCGACATCACCGTCCTGCTGCTCGCCCTGCAGGTCCAGCAGACCTTCCTGGCGTCCGTCTCGCACGAGCTTCGCACGCCCCTGACGCCGATCCTGGGCCACCTGGAGCTGCTCCACGACCTCGAGGGACCGGTCCCGGAGGCCTGGGCGAGCTCGCTCAAGGTGATCGAGCGCAACGCCGCGCGTCTCGAACGGCTCGTCTCCGACCTCCTCCTGCAGACCCAGCTGCAGTCCGAGGGCATCGTCCTGGATCGCACCGAGACCGACCTCGCGGTCCTGGCGCTCGAGGCGGTCGACTCCGCCTCGCTGGCCGCGACCCAGGCGGATGTGCTGCTCACGACCGCCGCCGGCAGCGGCACCGACACCGGGTCGAAGGTGACCTGTTTCGTCGATGCGGAGCGAACTCGGCAGGTGCTGGACAACCTGATCGCCAACGCGATCAAGTACACCGACGCGGGAGGACGCGTCACGGTCGGCTGTCGCACCGAGGCCAACGAGATGGCGTCCTTCGTCGTCTCCGACACGGGCATCGGGATCGCCGCCGAGGACCTGACGCGCATCTTCACGCCGTTCTACAGGACCAGCGACGCGGTGGCGCGACAGGCCAGTGGCCTCGGACTCGGTCTCGGGATCGTCCGGGCGATCGTGCACGCCCACGGCGGCGACACCCACGTCGACAGCCAACGCGGCCGCGGCACCACCGTGCGCCTGCAGCTCCCCGCCTCCCACCACGAGACCGCCGCAGCCCGCCCGGCCTGACAGCAGCGACCGGGGCGCGAGGGCGACGGTCGGCCGTCAGCGTCGAGCGGCCGTCACGAGCTCGTCGACCGTCGCCAGCTTGACCCGGGGTCGACCGAGGGCGCGCCCGCGGGACTGCTCGAGCCGATCGATCCGCTCGTAGTCGCGGCGACCGAGGGCCTCGGGCCGACGGGCTCGCACCAGTCGGCGGAACGCGCGGTCGGAGCCGCGGCCGGCGCTGATCCGGCGCGTGTTGGCGTCGTCGACCAGGGCCCCGACGGTCTCGGCGGCGTCGGCGCGGTTGGAGCCGATGCCGCCACGGGGACCGCGCTTGATCCACCCCACGACGTACGTCGCCGCGAGGGGCTGCCCGGTGGCGGGGTCGAGCACCCGTCCGGTGTCGTGGGGCACGGTGTGGGTGGTCTCGTCGAACGGCAGACCGGCCACCGGCTCGCTGCGGTAGCCGACCGAACGGAGCACGAGCCCGGTCGGGATCCGGGTGTCGGCGAGACGTACGGCCTCGACCCGGCGGTCGCCCTCGATCCGGTCGACGACGGAGTGGAAGCGCAGCACCAGACGGCGGCGGCCGCCCGCAGCGGCCGC